>JBPCRE010000225.1:0-12465 GCA_050997195.1 Thermoleophilaceae bacterium | reverse complement strand
GCGCTGCTCACGCCCTCAAACCCGTCGAGCTGGCGGTGGCGCAGCAGCGCGGAGGGGCGGCCCGAGAGGAAGCGCGGGGTCAGCGAGGGGAGGTCGAGGGCGCTCACGCGCCCGAGCACGGCGAGCGAGATGGTGCCCGTGGTCAGGCCCGCGCCCTCGGCCACCCGTATGGGCCGCGAGCCGTAGAAGGTGAAGGGATCCGAGTTCTGGGCCACCACCGTGACGCCCTCGGCCTCGCGACCGTCGGCCTCGACCCGGACTTGGGGGGGAGGCGAGGCCAGCGCCCGGCCGAAGGCCCGCACCGTGGACCACGCGAAGTAGTGCTTGCGCAGACGCGCCTTGAGCTCGGGGCGGCGGTCCACGTGGCGCACGACATCGGCGTCGATGCCTACTCCGGAGGCGAAGAGGAAGTAGCGGCCGTTGGCGCGCCCGAGGTCGATGCGCCGGGGCTCGAAGCGATCGGCCAGGGCCAGGAGGTGCTCGGTGGCGTCCACCACGTCGTTGGGCACGCCGAGGGTGCGCGAGAACACGTTGGTCGAGCCCCCGGGGAGCACGGCCAGGGCGGCGGCGGTCCCGGCCAGGCCGTTGGCCACCTCGTTGATCGTCCCGTCGCCCCCGAAGGCGGTGACCACGTCGACTCCCTCCTCCGCCGCCTGACGGGAGAGCTCGGTGGCGTGGTCGGGCGCCTCGGTCTCCACCGCCTCGACCTCGTACCGACCCTGCAGCGCGTACACCACGAGGTTCTTCAGCCGGTTCGAGACGGTGGTGGCGTAGGGGTTCGCGATCACGAGCATGCGCCGCCTCTTATCGCGGAAGCCGAGCGTGCGCTCGGCCGCCTCCTCGGCCCGAGGGTCCGCGGGCGAGGGCGCTCCGCCGCGGCGGCGGCCCTCGAGAAGATGGGAGTGGGTCACGGCCACGGGGGAGGAGAACCCCCCGCGCTCGCGCGCGTTACTCCGGAGCTCACCCGCGGATGAGGCCGAGCACCTCGTCGCGCCGTGCCTCCATGTCCTCCCGGGAGACCAGCGACTCGAGGTTCAGCCGCAGCAGCGGCTCGGTGTTCGAGGGACGCACGTTGAAGTGCCAGTCCTCGTAGTCGATCGAGACCCCGTCGAGGTCGGTGCGCACGCCGTCGGAGTACCTCGAGGCGACCTCCTCCATCTTCGCCTCCTGGTCCTCGACCTCGGAGTTGATCTCCCCGGAGATGAAGTATTTCTCGTGGAGGGGGGCGAGAAGCTCGCTCATCGTGCTTCCCCTGGTGGAGAGCAGCTCGAGGATGAGCAGGGCGGGGATCGTGCCGGAGTCGGCGTTGTAGAAGTCGCGGAAGTAGTAGTGCCCGGACACCTCGCCGCCGAAGGCCGCTCCGGTGTCGCGCATGCGCGTCTTGAAGAAGGCGTGGCCCACGCGGTTTATGAGCGCGGTGCCGCCCGCGCCCTCGACCACGTCGCGCACCGCCCGGCTCGCGCGCACGTCGTAGAGGATGGTGGCGCCCGGCTCCTTGGTGAGGATCGACTCGGCCAGCAGGGCGGTGAGGAAGTCGCCGTCCACGAAGCGGGCGCGGTCATCGATGAAGAAGCAGCGATCGGCGTCGCCGTCCCAGGCGATGCCGAGTTCGGCCCCCTCCTCCTTCACGCGCTCGACGATCCACGCGCGGTTCTCCTCGAGCAGCGGGTTGGGCTCGTGGTCAGGAAACTCGCCGTCGGGCTCCCAGCAGAGACGCACCTGGTCGATGGGAAGCTCGTCGAGGATGGGCCCCACCGTGGGGCCGGCCATGCCGTGGCCTCCGTCGAGCACCACCCGAGCCTCGCGCACGCTCGCCGGGTCGATGAAGTCCATCGCCGCGTGGCGGAGCTCCTCGGAGAGGTCCTCCTCCGCGAGCTCGCCGCGCGGGTCGGCGGCGGGGCCGAGATCGCCCTCCATGACGATGCGGCGCACCTCGCCGAGCCCCGACTCCCCGGACAGGGCGATGGCCCCGCGCTTTACGAGCTTGGCGCCCGTGTACTCCTTGGGGTTGTGCGAGGCGGTGCACATGAGCCCGCCGTCGAGGCCCCGGGAGCCCACCGCGAAGTAGAGCGTCTCGGTGCCCACCTGACCCACGTCGAGCACGTCGGCGCCCGCGTCGCGCATGCCATCGGCGTAGCGGGCCGCGAGCGCCGGTGCGGTGAGCCGCATGTCGCGCCCCAGGCCGATGCGCAGGCCGGAGGGCTCGCCGCCCACCTCGTCGGCCAGCGCCCGGGGAAAGGCTCGGCCGATGCGGTAGGCCACGTCCTCGTCGATCTGCTCGCCGTAGAGGCCGCGGATGTCGTAGGCCTTGAAGATGGAGGGGTCGATGTCGGTCACCGGCGGAGCTCGATCACGATCGGGACTCGACCGTCGCGAAGCCCTCGCGAAGCGCGGCGTAGGAGGCCTGGAGCGACTGGGGGAGGACCCGGGTGTCGGCGATCACCGGCATGAAGTTCGTGTCCCCGCCCCAGCGCGGCACCGCGTGCTGGTGCACGTGCCCCTCGACCCCCGCGCCGCCCACCTTGCCCTGGTTGATCCCGATGTTGAAGCCCTCGGGCCCGTAGGCCTCGCGCACCACGCCGAGGCTCCGCCGCGTGAGCAGTTGAAGCTCCACGATCTCATCGTCGTCGAGGTCCTCGATCGAGGGCACGTGGCTGTAGGGGGCCACCATCACGTGACCGTTCGCGTAGGGGAAGGCGTTCAGCATCACGAAACAGCGCTCCCCGCGGTGCACGATGTAGTTGCCGGCGTCGTCGCCCTGGGCCGGCTGCGCGCAGAAGATGCACCCGTCCGCCTTGGGAGACGTGATGTAGTCGAGGCGCCAGGGGGCCCAGAGTCGCGCCTCGGTCATGCCCGCCCGACTCTATCCCTACAGGTACTTCTGCTTGCGGAAGTACGTGACCAGCCCCACCAGGATCACCACCATGCCCGCGATCACGAGCCAGAAGGCCGCGAGGCTGCCCTCGCCCGGCACCCGGACGTTCATCCCGAACACCGAGGCGATCAGCGTCAGCGGCAGGAGGATGAGGCTGATCGAGGTGAGCGCCCGCAGTGCGTCGTTGGTGCGGTGGGAGAGCACCGACTCGTTGGTGTCCTCGAGGGCCTCGACCTTCTCCTTGTAGGTCTCGAGCATGTCCCATATCCGCTCGGAGGCGTCGACGACGTCGTCGAAGTAGAGCTCGAGATCCTCGGCGAGGTAGCGGTGCTTGGTGCGTTCGAGGTCGCGGAGCACCACGCGCTGCGGTCGCACGATCGAGCGGAAGTTGATGGTCTCCTGCTTGACGTTGGAGATGTCGCGCACGAGCTCCTCCGATTCGCCCGCGTACAGCTCCTGCTCGATGCGATCGAGCTTGTTGCCCATCTTGCGGAGCATGGGAAAGCAGCCGTCGATCGAGTCGTCCACGATCTTGTAGAGGAGGTAGCCCGTGCCCTTGGAGAAGAGCTGCGCCCGCGTCTCCTCCGAGGTGCGGCAGCGCTCGTAGAGGTACTCGAGGGCCTGGAGGCCGGGGGCGTTCGGGAGGGTGATGATGAAGTCGGGGCCGAGGAACACGTCGAGCTCGGCGGCGTTCAGCCGTCCGACCGCCTTGTCGAAGACCGGGAAGTGCAGGACGATGAATACGTAGTCGGGGTACTCGTCGATCTTCGGGCGCTGGTTGCGCGAGCGCACGTCCTCGTAGGCGAGCGGGTGGAACTCGAAGCGCTCCTCGAGCCAGGCCTGGTCACCGGACCCCGGCTCGGCGATGTTCAGCCAGCGGACGCCGCCGTGGGCGACCTCCTCGACGCGCGGCTCGAGGGCGCTAGCGGGAGGGGCGTGCGCTTCGGTCCGCGAGCGGGCGCCGCGACGCAGACGGGGCTTGGGAAGGCTCGGCATGGCGTCTCAGCGGGTCGTCGGTCGCGGGCATGAGGAGGATTCTAGACCCGGCGCGAAAGCCCTTGTCGGACTGCCGTCGGGGCGAGGCGATATATTCCCTTCCAGCACGCATCCAGAGGGGTGGAGGGATATGGCCCTACGAAGCCCCGGCAACCATCGCGCCACGCTCGTCCAGGCGGCTCGAACGGTGCCAATTCCATCAGGCTCCAGAAACAAGCCTGGGAGATGTGACGAAGCGCTCACCGAGGCCTCCGTCACGAAAACACCAGACGGGGGTTGATCTTTGTGGCGGTAGAGGCGCTGAAGTGCAAGGAATGTAAGAGGACCTATCCGCTCGAGGCCCGGTTCGCCTGCGAGCATTGCTTCGGGCCTCTCGAGGTGACCTACGACTTCTCGGAGCTCGACCCGGAGTCCACCCGGCGCAAGATCCAGGCCGGCCCGGCGTCGCTGTGGCGCTACGCGGACTTCCTGCCCTTCGAGACGCGCCCGCGCTCGGCGCTGCCCGCGGGATTCACGCCGCTCATCCGCGCCGATCGCCTGGCCGAGCGCCTCGGCCTGCGCGAGGTGTGGGTCAAGAACGACGCCGCCAACCCCACCCACTCGTTCAAGGATCGCGTGGTGTCGGTGGCCGTTCCGAAGGCCCAGGAGCTCGGCTACAAGGTGGTGGCCTGCGCCTCGACGGGGAACCTCGCCAACGCGGTGGCCGCCCACGCCGCCGCCGCCGGCCTCGAGTCCTTCGTCTTCATCCCCTCCGACCTCGAGGAGCAGAAGGTCCTCGCCACGGGGGTCTACGGCACCCGCCTCGTGTCGGTGCGCGGCAACTACGACCAGGTCAACCGCCTCTGCACGGAGCTCGCCGGCGAGCGCGACTGGGCCTTCGTGAACGTCAACGTCCGCCCCTACTACGCCGAGGGCTCGAAGACCCTCGCCTACGAGATCGCCGAGCAGCTCGGGTTCGAGCTCCCCGATCGGGTCGTGGTGCCCATCGCCTCGGGCTCGCTCTTCACCAAGATCGCCCGTGGGTTCGAGGAGTGGCTCGAGGTGGGGCTGCTCGAGGGCGAGGCGCCGGCCATGAACGGCGCTCAGGCCGAGGGCTGCTCGCCCGTGGCCCAGGCCCACGCCGCCGGCAAGTCGGTCGTCAAGCCGGTCAAGCCCGACACCATCGCCAAGTCGCTCGCCATCGGCGACCCCGCCGACGGCCCCTACGCCATCGAGCTCGCGCGCCGCTCGGGCGGAGGCGTGGACGCCGTGTCCGACGACGAGATCCGCGCCGGCATCCGGCTGCTGGCCGAGACCACGGGGATCTTCACCGAGACCGCGGGTGGGGTGACCACAGCGGTGCTCCGCAAGCTCGCCGAGCGGGGCGAGATCGATCCGGCCGAGCGCGTGATGCTCGTCATCACGGGGGAGGGCCTGAAGACCCTCGACGCCGTTCGCGGTTCCTTCGAGACCCACGAGATCGAGCCGAGCACGACCGCCTTCGCCGAGGAGTTCCCCCTCGAGGCGGCCGCCGCCGGCGCCATCTAATATCTCGGCACCGATGTCGGTCACCGTACGTATTCCCACCCAGCTACGCACCGTCACCGGTGGCGAGTCCGAGGCCGACGTGGAGGACGTCCAGACCGTGGGTGAGGTGCTCGACGGGCTTTACGACCGCTACGACGGCCTGCGCGACCGCATCGCCGAGGGCGGTGACCTGCGCCGATTCATCAACGTCTACGTCCAGGGCGAGGACATCCGCTTCCTCGACGGGCTCGAGACGAGCGTCGAGGACGGCGATGAGGTCACCATCCTGCCGGCGGTGGCCGGCGGGCTCTAGGAGCCCTGCCTGCTGAACGCGACCGATGAGCGGGCGGCCGACAGGACCATGAGTCAGATCGCGCTGTTCCACTCGGCCCTCGGGGTGCGCCCCGGGATCATCGACGCCGCCGAGCGCCTGCGTGGGGCTGGGCACGAGGTGCTGGTGGTCGACCAGTACGGCGGCCGGGTGTTCGACGACTACGAGGAGGCCAACGCCTTCGCCGAGGCGATCGGCTACGTCGAGCTCATGAGGCGCGCGGCGGCCGCCGTCGAGGCGCTGCCCGACGGCTTCATGGCCGCCGGCTTCTCCAACGGCGGCGGCATGGCCGAGTACGTGGCCTGCGTACGGCCGGTGGCCGGCGTCCTCCTGCTCTCGGCCGCGCTGCCGCTGACGATGCTTGGCGTCGAGGACTGGCCCGCCGGTGTGCCCGTGCAGATCCACTACACCGCCGACGACCCGTTCCGCCGGCAGGAGTGGATCGACGCGCTGGCCGAGAAGGTGCGCGCCGCTCCGGCAGCGATCGAGATCTTCGACTACCCGGGCGCCGGTCACCTGTTCACGGACGCCTCGCGGCCCGCCGAGTACCACCCCGAGGCCGCCGCGCAGTTGTGGGGGCGGGCGCTCTCGTTCTGCGCCGACCCGCGGGCCTCGGACGGGTCCGCGCCGCGGGACTCGTCCTGAGCTCATGGCCATAGGGCGGCTCAGGGCTCGTTGAGGTCGCCGCGCATCGCGTCGACGTAGGCCGCGCCCGCCACGCGTCGGCCACCCCACGAGCCGGCGCTTGCGGCGAGGGCCCGACGGCGCTCGGCTTTGATCTTCTCGCCGAAGGTACCTCGGATCGCACGGCGGATCAGCTCGGAGCGGGAGGCCCCGGTTGCCTTTGCAACGCGGTCGAGGAGCTCCAGTTCGTCCTCTCCGAGGTAGACCTGCGTTCTGCCCACGACACCACTAACCGTAGGGTGTTCCGACGACGGGGGAGAGGCTCCTTCCGCGCGCCCATGTGACCGACTTCTTCCCTCGGCCGCATCTGGGCCGCAACGGCGGCGTTCGTCGCGGGTTCTGGCCTTTCGATGCCACCCGTTTCCCGTCTCGCTCTGTTGACGACCGTCACCGCGCTCGCTCTCGCCACCGGCTCCCCGGCCGTGGCCCAGGTGAAGCTGAGTGACGGAGTGGGCACCGCCTGCGGGATCGAGCTGGCACCCAGCCTGGTGGCCACCCCGGGGGGGCCGATCTGCGGCACCGACGGGAATGACGTGGTGGACTTCTCGGCCGAGCCGGCGCCGATCTCCTTCTTCGGGGAGACCGGCGCGGACCGCGTCACGGGCTCCGCGGGCAACGACATCATCCGCGGAGGGCCCGGGAACGATCCGATCGACGGGGGGCCCGGCGACGACGTGATCGACGGTGGCGACGACTCCGACCGGGTGAACGGCGGCGAGGGCAACGACCTCATCATCGAGCGGCGCTTCGGCGTCCGCGAGACCTTCCATGGCGGCCCGGGCAACGACGTCATCGCCGGCGGACGCGGGAGCGATGTGATCTACGGCGATGAGGGCGACGACGTCCTTATGGGCGGCTCCGGAAGCGACCGCCTGGTCGGCGGCGAGGGCGACGACATCCTGTACGGCGGTCCCAACCGCGACGAGTTTGATTGCGGTCCGGGCAACGACACCGTCTACCGGCTGCGGGGCGTGGGCCCCGACCGCAACTCGGCCGGCAGGCAGGACGGAACCCTTTTCCGCAAGAACTGCGAGCGCATCGTTAACTTCGATCCTACCGGGGACTTCGCCCTTCGGGACATCCTCGGCACGAACGGACCGGACACCCTGGTCGGCGGGCCCCGACGCGACCTGCTCCAGGGCAAGGGGGGGTCCGACCGGCTGTTCGGGGGCGGCGGCAACGACGAGCTCGAGGGCGACGGCGCCACGAAGCAGGGCGACGACCTCCTCATGGGCGGCTCGGGCAGCGACCGCCTGGCGGGCCGGAGCGGCGACGACAAGCTCTACGGCGACGCTCGGTCGTCGGACGCGGGCCCGCCGGGATCGGACGAGCTGGCCGGAGGGCGGGGCAAGGACCTGATGGTGGGCGGCCCCGGGCCCGACCTGATCCTCGGGGCCTACGACGGGGACCGGGTCCTCGGCGGAGCGGGCAACGACGTCATCAACCTGCTCGGCGGGGACACCTCGAACTCCAAGGGGCAGGTCGCGGTGGACTGCGGCCGCGGCCTCGACACCGTGGTCGTCAACCCCGCGCGCACCGGTGGCACGTACAAGCGCTGCGAGAAGGTCATCCGGCAGTTCCACGAGGTGGATTACGGATACCTCCAGCGCCCCTCGCCGGAGTCCTATCCGGCCGCCTACCAGGCGCAGATGCAGTACGGCATCACGCTCCTCGACGGCCGGATACCGCCGCCGCCTCCCGCCGCGCCGGCGGAGTAGGGGATGGGGCGCAGGGCGCCCTGCCCCTCGGCAAGGTTGCCGCTCGTGCGCGGCTTCGTAAGGGCGAGACGAGCGATCCCAACCTGCTGTGCGGTTCTCGCCGCTCTCAGCTTCGGAGCCTGCGGGGGCTCTTCCGGAGGAGAGGGGCCGGGCGCGCGAGTCACACGCGTGATAGGCGGGGACACGGTTGAGATGGAGCGCCTTGGGAAGGTGCGGTTGATCGGCGTCGATACCCCGGAGGCGGGTCGTTGCGGAGATGATGCGGCCACTCGCTTCACACGGGACCGTCTGGAGGGGCAGGTCGTTCAGTACGAGGTGGGCGTGGAGCCGAAGGACCGCTACGACCGAACGCTCGCGTACCTCTCTCGGGAGGGGGACATGCACAACCTCGCGCTACTGAGCGAGGGCTACGCGAAGGTCCTCACCATCCGCCCGAACGACAAGTACGAATCGCGCTTCGAGCGCGCGGAGCGCGAGGCCAAGACGGCGGACGCCGGGTTGAATGAGGACTGCGACCGAGATCGCATCCGAGCACGGCGTGCCGAGGCTCGGCGCGAGAAGGAAGAGGAAGCGGCGAGGCGTGTAGCGGCCGCCGAACGAAGGACGGTGCGGCGCGCGAGAGGTGTCGCCCGAGAGCAGGCGCGGGAGGCGACTCGAAGCGCGCGGGCTGCTGCCCGACGCCAGCAGCGACAGGCCGAGGAACAGTCGTCGGCCGTCCCCGACGACAGCGGTGGGGGCAGCAGCGGCGGTGGAGCCGATACCAGTGGGCCCTCGACCACGAACTACTGCGGCAAGCGAGACGGGGACGGCGACGGGATCTACTGCGAGTGATGCCGGGCGACCATCGTCATAGGCTGGCACCGCCACAACCGACCGAGTCGTGCGGCGGTAGGGCTTCAGACTTCCCCCACTCGCCCGTGGTCCTACCGTGCCCGATGGCCGTGCTCGCCGTGGCGATCCCAGCGCACGGGCGTACGTCCGGCTTGACACCGCCCACGGCGAGTAGAGGCAGCAGCCGACCGACGATGAGGGTCCTGCGCCGCGAATGCGCCCCATGATGGAGAGGCTGAATAAGCACGCGGACAAGGCGGTCCGAGAGAGCCTCGTCCCCGGCGAAGAGGTTGAGGTCGTCATCGCCGGACCTTCGGCTCAAGCCATGATCGGCACCGATCGCCGCGTTTTCGTCTTCAAGAAGGGCTTCATGGCTGGCGCGACGTTGGGATCGGAGCTTACGTCCTTCGACTATCGGAACCTGAACGGCGTCCAGTTGCATACCGGGATGCTGAGCGGAGCCGTCGTTCTTCAGACCCCCGGTCAGACCGGGAGTAGGACGAACATCTGGAAGCAGGGCGACGATGACCCCTACAAGGCCCCCAACGCGATACCTATCAACCGGCCCTTCGATGACGCCCGCGCGGGAGTCGCCAAGCTCCGCCAGCTCATTGCGGAGCACTACAGCGCAAGCATGTCTCCCCCGCCGCAACCTCTTGCATCCGTCGCCGATGAGGTCCGTCAACTTGCCGATCTCCACGCCTCCGGCGCGCTAAGCGACCAAGAGTTCACCGCCCTGAAGGCTGCCCTCGTGCGACGGGTGCAGGCGGGCGGGGACTGACGGAGCGGCACCCCCTCAAGAGCGGGTTTCGCACTTCTTCGACCGACGGTGCCAGACGCCCCCGGCCGCACATAATCCGAACCACGCCCCGAGGCTGAAGGCGGGGCGGATCGCTCTTGAGCCGCCGCCACTCAAGGAGCGGGAGGTTCAACGGCGCCGACGGCGGTAAGCGACCGCCCGATGACGGATCGCCCTCACGATGACTTGCCCCGCCTCGACCGTGTAGAGCACCCGGTAGTTGCCCACGCGGGCCGACCACAGCCCCTCCAGGCGACCAACGAGCTGCTTCCCAGCTCTCTCGGCCTCAGCGCCGATCGAGATCAGGGTCTCGAGGACGGCCTCGCGAACCGTCTCGGGGAGTGCCTCCAGGTCGTTTCGCGCGCGGCGCGTCAGCCTAGGCTCAGGCAAGCCCCAGCTCGCGTCTCACTTCATCCAGCGAATAGACCCGCCCTGCTCGGACGTCTGCCTCGCTCTCGCGCAGCGCCTCCAGGGTCTCCTCGTCCTCGAGCACCTCCAGTGTCTCCGCCAACGCCTCGTACTCCTCGTTTGAGAGCACGACCGCCGCGGGGCGACCGTTGCGAGTGATGATCACGTGCTCGTGCCGTTCGTTGACCTCGTCGAGCAGCTCGGTGAGCCGGGCCCGCGCCTCCGTGAATGGGACGGTCTTGGGCACCGGCAGCTAGTGTACAGGATTCTGTACGCCTTCCTCCCGGGGCTCTCGCTCCCGCAACTCCCGGCTCCCCGCCCTCTGCGATGCAGCGCGCCCGGCTGGTCGGGTTTAGCCTGGGGTTCGGCACACCCCCAAAGCAGCCTGGGGCGTTGACCGATGGCGCCCGGAGGGAAGCTGAGCAGAGGACGGGTTGCATCGGGGGCCTCTGGGGAGCGACCGGAAGCGGAGGTCAGGCGTCCGTCCTGGAAAAGGAAGCTTCATGGTGGCTACGGCGTTCACCTCGCCCTAGAGATCGAGCGGCATTCTGAGATGGCGGGAAGAAGCGGTGCGTCCATCTAGACTAGGGCGTTCGGCCCTCGAAGCGGGTTGATTGAGTCGGTTACGTGCTTTCACTCGCCCTGCAGGTCGAGGGGTAATTCGCCAGGCCGCGTCCGATCCTGCGCTCCGATACCCCGTCGTAGCTCGCGAACACCCACTTTTCGGCGATACTCGCGCGATGGCGGAAGAGGAGTCGACACCCACCGATCGCGAGGTGACGAGCCCGGGCGGTCTCGTTACCCCTGCACAGGACAAGCAGGCGTTTCATTGCCCCAGGAGCGGGGTGTACGCACCAGGGGCAACAACTGTTCGCGGGCTCGAACCAATGTAGAGTGCCGTTGGAGATGAACTCGGCCCTCTGTGGCCACTGTAGGAAGCGCTCGTACTGGCTCGGTGAGCGGATGGTCGAGCCCGTCGCGGCCCTTGGTCCCCTACCGCATCCCGACATGCCCGAGGATCCGAAGATGGACTATCTCGAAGCCAGTGTGATTGGGAGTCTTTCACCTCGTGGAGCGGGCGGTCTGCTGCGACTCGCGCTGCAGAAGCTCTCAAAGGAGCTAGGCGAGAAGGGTGAGAACCTCAACGCTGACATCGGGAACCTCGTGAAGCAGGGCCTTTCGCCCGTAGTGCAGCAATCCTTAGATGCCCTTCGGGTCATCGGCAATAATGCGGTCCACCCAGGTGAGATAGATCTGAAGGACGATCGAGAGACGGTCTTTGCCCTCTTTTCCTCCCTCAACGTCATCGTCGAGCAACTTATCGCTGGTCCGAAACAGGCCAGGGAGCTTTACGGCACGCTTCCCCGGGCAGCTCGGGACGCGATTTCAAAGCGCGACTCGTTGCCTTGATTCGCCGGACCATCCAGCGGCCCCACCGGATGCCCGGCAAGGACGCAGATGACGGGGCGGGTACGGGGTCAGCGTGAGGCGGAGGGGTGGTAGCCCTACCGGCCACGAAGCCCAGGGGCAAGCGTCCTCTCCGGGGGCGCCCTCCATGCTCCGCCGAGGTACCGGATGGGTACCGCAGGTCCACCACGGGCGGGCACGAGCGGAGTACGCGCATCATCCTCAAGCCAGTAGGGCAGTCGCCTTTCGTGTCCGCGCGTAGTCGTCCTTATCGCTCAGGATCGCTCTCGTAAAGCGGGGGTCGAGGGTTCGAATCCCTCCGTCGGCTTGGGGGAGGCCTGCAAGGCCCGGGTGGCCGCAGGGGCCGCCCGGAGAAGTCGGCCCGCCGGTGTCGATACTGCGCTCGATGCGGTTGATCCCTGCCGTCCCTCCCGGGCCTACTCCCACGTCCTCGAGGAGAGCGAGGCCGCGGTGAGCAGGCTCGCGGTCGCCGGGACCTCTTCCCTCCTCCTGCTGGCGCATGCCGGGCCCGCCGCCGCCTGGCTCTTGCCGAGCGCACGGCCGGCCCTCGGCGTACGTGACCGCCTCGCCGATCAGGGAGCGGGAATCGCCCTCACCTTCGACGACGGACCGCACCCCCACGGGACCCCCGCCGTGCTGAGCGCCCTCGCGGAGAGCCACGCGAAAGCGACGTTCTTCGTAGTCGGCGAGCAGGTGCGGCGCAGGCCGGTGCTGCTGGCCGAGATCGCCTCCGCCGGTCACGAGGTGGCGCTGCATTGCGACCGTCACCGCAACCTCCTCCGGCTCACTCCCCGGCAGACCCGGGAGGATCTGGCGCGGGGGGAGGCGGCGATCATTGACGTCCTCGGGTACCCACCGCGGCTGTGGCGCCCTCCCTACGGCGTCCTGT
>JBPCRE010000005.1:0-6155 GCA_050997195.1 Thermoleophilaceae bacterium | reverse complement strand
CCGCCGAGGGCACCGACCCGCCGGGGGACCTGAACGCGACGCCCGAGTACAAGAGCCATCTCGCCCGCGTCCTGACGCGCCGAGCCCTCCGGCGGGCCCCTGGCGGCGCCTGAGACCACCCGATGCTCACCCTCGCGCTACCGGCACGCGGGTGAGCACTGTGCGGCCTCAGATCATCCACCCGAGGCCCGCCGGGCGTGACGGGTTCTTCTCGTGACCACTGACCGAGCTCCCTTCGCTTCCGTCGCGGCGGTCGGTGAGGCCCTCGGCGCCGAGCATTACCTCGCGGATCGCGCGCTCGCCACCTCGGTCTACCTGGCGACGGTGCTCGAGCAGCCGCTGTTGCTCGAGGGCGAGGCGGGGGTGGGCAAGACCGAGGTGGCCAAGGCCCTTGCCGCGGCGAGCTCGGCACGGCTCATCCGCCTCCAGTGCCACGAGGGCATCGACCTCCACCAGGCCCTCTACGACTGGGACTACCAGCGTCAGCTCCTGGCCATCCGCTCGGCCGAGGTCAGCGCGCCGGGCGCTCCCACCGCGCGCCTCTTCTCGCGCGAGTTCTTGTTGCGCCGGCCGCTGCTCGAGGCGCTCGAGCACGAGGGGCCGGTGGTGCTCCTGATCGACGAGATCGACCGCGCCGACGACGAGTTCGAGGCCTTCCTGCTGGAGTTTCTCTCCGACTTCCAGGTCACCATCCCGGAGCTCGGCACGGTCGAGGCGCGCGGTCGCCCGCTCGTGGTCCTCACCTCCAACCGCACCCGCGAGCTGCACGACGCACTCAAGCGCCGCTGCCTCTACCACTGGATCGACTATCCCGCGCTCGAGCGCGAGCAGGAGATCGTGCGCGCGCGCCTGCCCGGCGTGCCCGAGAACATCGCGGTTCGGGTGTGCCGCGCGGTGGCCCGGCTCCGCGACGAGGACCTCTACAAGCTTCCGGGCGTCGGCGAGACGATCTCCTGGGCGCAGGCTCTGCTCGCGCTCGAGGGCGCCGAGCTCGAGGACACCCTCGGCGTGGCGCTCAAGGTTCGCGAGGACATCGACCGGGTGAGCGAGAGGCGGGTGCTCGAGGGTGTCTGAGCGTGAGTCGCAGAGCGCGCCTCCGTTCTCGGCGAGCGGGCGGGCCGCAGGGTCCCCGACCGCGGGCGTGCTCGGACGTCGCGTCTCTGCGCGGCTTGCGTTCCTCGGGGCCGCGCTCCGGGCCGCGGGGGTGCGCGTGGGCATCGGGGAGCTGCTCGCCGCGCACCGGGCCATCGCCGCCGTGGACCCCGCCTCCTCAATGGACGCCTACCTGGCCGCGCGCACCGTGCTCTGCTCGCGTCGTCAGGACCTTCCCGCGTTCGACGCGGCCTGGGCCGAGTGCTTTCGCGGCCTCGAGGCCGAGCCCCCGGCGGTCTTGGCCGAGGCCACGTCGCTCGCGCTCCCGCGCACCGCGGTGCCCGGCGGGGAGCCATCGCGGCCGAAGCGGGAGTCCGCCTTCGACCCCGTGGTGCTCCCCTCGGCGTGGAGCGAGGAGGAGGTGCTGCGCGAGAAGGACTTCGCCCACTTCACCGGCGCCGAGCGCGCGCTCGCGCGGCGGCTGATGGCACGCCTGACCCTCACGGGGTCCCAGCGGTTGAGCCGCCGAAGCCATCCGGTGCGCCACCGCGGCGAGCACCAGGACCTCCGGCGCACGCTGCGGGCCTCCCTGCGCTACGAGGGCGAGCCCGTCGAGCGCCGGTGGCGCAGCCGCACCACCCGCCCGCGACCGGTGGTGCTCGTGCTCGACGTGTCGGGCTCGATGGAGCCCTACGCGCGCATGCTCCTCCAGTACCTGCAGGTGAGCGTCCTCGCCCGCCGCCGGGTGGAGGCCTTCGCCTTCGGCACGCGGCTCACGCGCATCACCCGCGAGCTCGCCGAGCGCGATCCCGATCGGGCGCTGGAGCGCGCGGCGGCCGCGGTGGTGGACTTCTCGGGCGGCACCCGGATCGGCGCCGCCCTCTCGGAGCTCAACCGCGCGCACGGCCGGCGCGTGGGTCGCGGGGCGGTGGTGGTCGTACTCTCCGACGGGTGGGACCGCGGGGACCCGGAGCTGCTGGCCGCCGAGATGGAGCGCCTCGCCCGCTGCGCGCACCGCCTCGTGTGGCTGAACCCGCTCAAGGCGCGCCCCGACTACGAGCCGCTCACCCGCGGCATGCGCGCCGCCCTCCCGCACGTGGACCTCTTTCGGCCGGGCAATACGATGGCGTCGCTGGCCGAGGTGGCCGAGCTGCTCGAAGAGGCGTGAGGGGAGGAGCACTCAGATGAACGACGTGCCGGCACCCGGCCCGGTGGGCGCGCTCGTGCTGGCCGCCGGTGCCGCCCGACGCTACGGCTCCGCCAAGCAGCTCGCCGAGCTCGAGGGCCGGCCGCTGCTCGAGCACGCGCTCGAGGCCGTGGCCGCCGCCCCGGTCGATCGACGGGTCGTGGTGCTCGGCACCGGCGCCGACGCCGTGCTCGCCGGAACGAACCTCCACGGCGCCCGGCCGGTGGTGTGCGACGACTGGGCCGAGGGCCAGGCCGCATCGCTCCGCGCCGGTCTCGAGGCGCTCCGCGGCGTCGAGGCCGCGGTGGTGGTCCTCGGAGACCAGCCGCGCGTGAGTGCCCGCGCCATCGCCCGGGTGCTCGCCGCGCGAGGTGAGGGCGCCGCCGCGGTGCGCGCAGGCTACGACGGGCTTCCCGCGCATCCGATCGTGCTCGAGCGCGAGCTCTTTGCCCGCCTCGCGGCCCTCGAGGGCGACGTGGGCGCGCGCGAGGTGCTGGCCACCGCGGCCGTACGCGAGGTGCCCTGCGACGGCCTCGGCCGCCCCGACGACGTGGACACACCCGAACAGCTTGAGGTGCTTCGCCAGTGAAGCTCGAGCAGTCCTTCGAGGTTGAGGCGCCGGTGGGCGAGGTGTGGGCCGCGCTCATCGACATCCCACGCGTGGCGCCCTGCCTGCCCGGAGCGGAGATCAACGAGGTGAGCGACGACGGCACCTACTCCGGCGACTTCAGGGTGAAGCTCGGCCCCACCACGGCGGCGTACCGCGGCACCCTGAAGATGGAGGAGCTCGACGAGGAGGCCCACGTGGCCACCATGCGCGCCAACGGCCAGGACAAGCGCGGCCAGGGCTCGGCCAAGGCGTTCATCGTCTCGCGCATGACCGAGACCGACGGCGTGACGCGGGTGGACGTGGACACAGACTTCACGATCACCGGCAAGCTCGCCCGCTTCGGTCGCGGCGGGATGATCCAGGACATCTCCAACCGGCTCCTCCGCGAGTTCGCCACCTGCCTGCAGGCGGGCTTCGCCGGCTCGGGGGAGACGCCCTCCGCTCCGGCCCCGGACGCACCCGAGGAGCCGCTCGCGGCCGCCGCCGCGAAGCCGATCGGCGCGGTCGGGCTCGTCGGCTCGGTCCTGCTCGGCCGGTTCGCGCCCCTGCTGCTGCCGGTGGTGCGCGCGCTCCGGCAGGGCCTCGAGCGCCTCGAGCGCCTGCTCGGGCAGAAGGCCTGACCGAGCCCGCTCCGCTCACGCCTGAGCTCTCGGCCCGCGGCGGCCGTAGGTACCCTCGGAGTCCTGCCCGAGGAAAGGCCGACCGTGAAGACCAGCAGCACAGCCCCCGAGCCCCCCGACCGCGACAGCTCGCACCACGGGCCCCCGAGCAGCGCCTTCGAGGAAACTCCCGGTACCGGCGACTCCGGGCCCGCCGCGGGCAGTCAGGTTCCCGCTCCGGCCCCGGAGGGCGCATCCACCGCCGGAGCCCCCCATCCCGAGCCTCCGGAGTCCGTGGGGATCCGGATACCGAGGGCCCTCGAGACCCGAGCACGAGACGGCACATCGTTCAGCATCCGTCGGCGGGAGCCGGGCGGAGGTAGCCGGACGCGCCTCTCAGCCTCCGGGCGCGGCGCCGGCTCGCTCGAGCGCGGCCTCGAGCCACGTCCGCAGCTCGCCGAGGTAGCCCGGGTCGATGGTGTGGGCCATCGGCGACTCTCGGTAGCTGACGACCGCGCCGGCCGCCTCGAGCCGCTCTCGTGCGTCGCGCCCCCACTCCACGCCGATAACGGGATCCTCGGTGCCGTGCCCGATGGCCACCGGCGAACCGGCCCGACCCTCGAGTTCGAGCGTGAGGCCCTCGACCGTGGGCATGAAGCCGCTGAGCGCGACGATCCCGGCGGGGGTGGGGCGTCCGCTCCCGAGTCCGAGGGCGTGGGACATCACGGCGCCCCTGGGAGAAGCCCCGATCACCGTGCGGCCGATGCCCCCCCATGGCTCGCGAGGGCGACGTCGAGCCAGCCGCCGGGCACCGGGTACACGGCGTCGACGGTCTCCTCGTCCCCGTAGCGCGCCCACACCTTCATCGCGTGGCCATCGTGGCTGCGACGGATAGTGCGGTCAGGCAGGGGCGAACGATGATGGGCTGCTCGTTAGGGCCAGTCGAGCCGTTCCGCGAGCTCGGTAGGCCCGAGCTCGATCAGTCCGCTTCGCTGGACGGGCTTGTATTCGCCGTCGTGCAACGCGAGCCACGTGACGGTTCGCTCGGCGGGGTCGACGAGCAGCACCTCGTCGACGTGGTGCTCGGCGTAGAACGGGAGCTTCTGGCAGCTCTCGTCATCTGGGGAGAGGATCTCCACGACGACCGCGGCCGTCGCGAGCCACACGCCCGCTGCCCCGGGGCGGTGCAGGCCTCCGTCGGGCACGCGGAAGTCATACTCGGACTCGCCGAGGTTGAACTCGCTCATCGCTGCCAGCAGCCCGGCGGCGCCCGCCGGGGGGCCAAGCAGCTCGGCGAGCTGCTGCGAGATCCGCGCGTGCTCGAAGCTGGGGCCGGGAACCATGTGGCGGACACCCTGCCAGACCTCGTCAAGGCGATCGACGCCCGCTTGGCGACGGCGCTCCAGCAGCGCCTCGAGCTCCGGTGGAGGCGTGCCGAGCACAAGCGTTGGCATGGCGCCGAGCCTAGCGCTGACCGGGCGCGGTCGCCAGATACCGACGACGCGTGTGCATGGCCCCACTCACAGCGCGTCCGCCCGCTCGAGCTCGGCCCACCGCGACTCGTGCTGGGGCGGGAGCATCAGCCCCCGACGAAGGTCTGGAAGAGGAGGAACCCGTTGAGCGCGATGATCACCGCGGCCACCATGGAGGCCACCACCGTGGTGATCCGGCGGTTCACGAGTGCGCCCATGATGTCCCGGCGCCGGGTGAGCATGATGAGCGGCACGAGCGCGAACGGGATCCCGAAGGAGAGCACCACCTGGCTGATGACCAGCGACCGCGTGGGGTCGAACTCGAGGAGGATGACCACGAGCGCCGGGAGCATGGTCACGAGCCGCCGCACCACGAGCGGGATCATCCGATTGATGAAGCCCTGCATGACCACCTGACCGGCGAGCGTGCCCACGCTCGACGAGGCAAAGCCCGAGGCCAGCAGCGCCAGCCCGAAGGCCAGCGCCGCGCCGGTGCCCGCGAGCTGCGCGAAGCCGGCGTAGGCGCCCTCGAGGGAGTCCACGTTCTCGAGGCCCGACTGGAAGAAGAGCGACGCCGCCACCACGAGCATCGACATGTTCACGATGCCGGCGATGCTCATGGCGATCGTCACGTCGAGGCGCTGGTAGCCGAGCAGGCGCTTGCGGTCGCCGTCGGTGGTGGCCGGAATGCGATTCTGGGTCAGCGCGGAATGCAGGTAGATCACGTGCGGCATGACGGTGGCGCCGAGGATGCCCACCGCCAGCAGCACGCTGTCGGTGCCGGCGAAGCCCGGTATGAAGCCGCGGGCCACGCCGCCCGGGTCGGCACCCACGGTGAACGTGTCGTAGAGGAAGCCGGCGAGGATCACCCCGAGCATGGCGGTGATCACCGCCTCGAAGCGGCGGTAGCCCTTGCTCTGCAGCGAGAGGATGGCGAAGGCGGCGGCGGCGGTGATCAGCCCGGCCGCGAACAGCGGCACGCCGAAGAGCAGGTTGAGCGCCACCGCCGCACCGATGAACTCGGCCAGGTCGGTGGCCATGGCGATGAGCTCGGCCTGGACCCACAGGCCGAAGGACACCGAGCGCGGGAAGTGCTCGCGACAGAGCTCGGGCAGGCTGCGACCCGTGGCGATGCCGACCTTGGCCGAGAGGTTCTGGATCAGCATGCCCATCAGGTTGGCGGCGAGGATCACCCA
>JBPCRE010000099.1:0-8736 GCA_050997195.1 Thermoleophilaceae bacterium | reverse complement strand
ATCGCCGCCGCGAACGCCCCGCCACCCGAACCCAACACGACCAGATCGAACTCGCGCGCCCTGAGGCCATCATCCTCACCGTCCGTCATCTCGTCACTCCTCCCGTTCCTCATCTCACCTACGGCTGGTCGAGCGCGGCGCGAAACGCTTCCGGGGACGCGTACCTCATGCCCCGCTCGGCTGTGCTCTCAGCGTTCGGTCGATCAGGTCGGCGACGCGCCGGTCCGCGCCGGCCGCGACCCGTCGCAGCTGACCGGCGGTGGTCATGCCCTCGCGCAGTGCCTGCTCGATGGCCGCCTCGATCTGCTCGGGGGCCGTGCCCGCCGCGGCGGCATCGACGATCGTGCGCGCCGGGCTGCTCACGAGCAGGCCATGCCGCCGCGTCACGTCAGCGCTTGAGAGCGGGGTGGTCGTGGTGTGCAGTGCGACGCCGGGCCGGACGCGCGTCCCGCGCGCCTCGCGGGGGACGGTCAGGTGGATCCGATCGGCGATCACGTCGCTGAGGCCGTGCAGCTCCAGCGCGCTCTCGTGCGAGACCACGGCGCGATCCTTAATCGCCAGCCATGCTTCGCGCGTCGCTTCGTGCGGCGCCGTCGGATAGTCGCGCAGTCGATACAGGCCACGACGAACTCGCTCGAAACGGCCATCGTGTGCGTGATGGGCAAGCAGCTGGGCGCTGAAGCCCATCTCTGCGGCCTGCCCGGACGTGAAGTAGCCCTCTTGGGCGTAGGCCAGACGGTCCAGGCCGCTGTGGTCGGGGCGGGTAGCATTGTCCGGCATAACTACAGTCTAACTATAGTTAGCGCGGACGTAAGCCCGGTAGCGTCAGCTCTCGCGTCCGCGCCGGCCTCTCCCCCAGAGCGTAGGCTCAACACGTGACCGGGGCCCGCGCGTCACCCGGATCTCCCCCCGACGATGCCGGACGGCCGCTGGTCGTGGTGTTCGGGGGCAGCGGCTTCTACGGTCGCTACCTGGTTGAAGACCTGCTGCGTCACACCGACGCTGAGGTAGCGATCGCGAGCCGTCGTCCAGAGCCGGCGCTGGCAGGCTTCTCCCGATTCCGGTCAGGCGGCGCCCAGGTCTCGGGCCTTCGCTGCGACATTCGCGACGGTGAGTCAGTTCACGCGGCGGCGGCAGGCGCTTCGGTGGTCGTGCACGCTGCTGGTCCGTTCCGGGACCTGCCGCTGGCCCCGCTCGAGGCGGCGATCGCACGTGGCATCGGCTACGTCGACATCGCCGAGGATCGGGAGTTCGCACGAACGGTCCGCTCCAGGGAGGGTGCGATCCTCGCGAGTGGTGCGACCGCGCTGACGGGCATCTCGGTCTCTCCCGCCATGGAGGCGCTGGTCGGTGCCCTCTTTCGACCGCGGTTCGAGCGCCTGGCCTCGATTCGCACCTTCGCCGCGCCCGACACTCGCCGTCACCGCGGTGCCGCGATGTTCGACACGATGCTCTGGGGCGTCGGGCGGGAGTACCGGCTGCCGCGTGGCGGCCGCTCGGGGCGAGTGCACGGCTGGACGGAGCCCGAGTGGGCCGACTTTCCACCTCCGTTCGAGCGCCGGCTGACCTATCTCGTGCACGACATGGCGAACCTCGACCTGCTCCCCGAGCTCCTCGGCGTGGAGACCGTGGAGTTCAAAGCGGGCTCGGAGATGCCGTGGTTGAATCGGCTTCTGGGGCTGGCGGCGAGGATCCGGAGACGTTTCGGCGTCCCGAGATGGGAAGCCGTCACGCCGATTGTTCGAGCGCTCTCGCGGGCCGTCGGACTGTTCGGCCGCGACGAAGGTGGCGTGGTCTTCGAGATGGGCGGGACGCGGGACGGCAAGCCGCACAGGATCCGCTTCGCCGTGACCGCTGAGGTCGACGGCGGCCGGATTCCGGTCGCGCTCGCCGGAATCGCCGTCGAGGAGATGCTCGCCCAGCGCATCGACCGTCGCGGCCTGGTTCCGGTGGACTCCTGGGTCGATCCGGAACGGCTTACCGAAGGCCTGCTGCGGCGGGGGCTATCGCTCTGGTGGCAGACCGGGGACCTTCCGTGGCAGCCATTCGAGCTGGCGCATCTCGGGCTTACCGACGGATAAGCCCCTCTCTGCGGGTGACCGCGGTTAGGAGCCTGAGGCAGTAACCGGGCGGCACCTCTTTCATCCCCGCTCGCAGATACGACAACGATCTTGTCTCAGAGACACTTTTCTTGTCGTATCTGCGAGTGGCACGAAGGTGCCCTAGTGGGCCTTCTCCAACACCTTCAGCAACACCCCCACCGGCGGCCGATCGTCGCGCTCCTGCGGTCGCGAGTACACCAGCCGCCCGTCCCCGCCCACCACGAAGTCCCCGCCGAGCTGCAGGGTGTCCTTGCCCATGCGGGCGGGGCGCTGGCCCTCGCGGAGGAACATCCGCGCGTAGGTGCGCCACACCTTCGGGTCGAGCCACACCTGGGCGATCGACGCGCGCGCAAGCCCCCACTCGGCGTAGGCCCGGCGGCCGGGGTCGAGGAGAATGGGGAAGGCGGGATCGAGGTCGCGGAGGATGCCGCGGCGCAGGCGCTCGGGCTCGTCGTAGACCACGAACACGGCCTCGGCGCCCGCCGCCTCGATCCGTGTCCGTCGGTCGAGCACCTTCACGAGGTGCGCTCGGCAGATCAGTCAGCCGGCGTGGCGGAGGAAGGAGACGAGCACCGGGCGCTCGCGGTGGTCCTCGAGGCGGTAGTGGCCGCCGTCGATGGTGGGCAGCGAGAGCGCGGGAGCCGTGTCGCCGACGGCCGGGGGCGTGGTGGGGTGAGAGGGTGCCGCCATGGGATTCGAGAACCTAGTCCCGCGCGGCGGTGCGCAGGTGCAGCGGGGGAATCCTCACACCGCTCCGTAGAGGAAGGTGACCCGCGCCTCGCCCTTCGAGCAGGTGTAGTTGGTGTCGCCGTCGCTCGCCTCGGCCGGACGGCAGCTGAAGCCGGCGGCCTCGTAGGGCGCGCGGCCCTGACCCGCCGCGCCCATCACGACCTCGCGGGCCACGGCGCAGTCGGTTCCGGTGGCCTTGACGTTCGTGCCTTCGTGGGCGGGGACCTGGATCGTGCCGCAGTCCTGACCGCTTCCCTTGCTTGGGGTCTGCGCCGGGGATGGTGGGGGCGGCGCGGAGGGGTCCCCGCCGCACGCGCCGAGCGCCAAGGCGCAGGCCACCGATAGGGCCGTTCCCGCAATCGGTCGTCCTTGGATCATGGCCTGAGTATGCGCGCCCCGCCCTTCGAGCGCCGCGGACGGCGATGCCAACCGCTACGCACGGGCGCGCCGTCCCGCCCGATCCACCAGCCGCAGCGCGGCCAGCGCCGAGCGCGACAGTGCCCGCACGCGGCCGTCGAGCAGCTTGGCCATCATGTGGTCGTCCGCCGCGCGTGAGGAGAGCTCGGCGAACGTCGGGTAGGCGTGCACGATGTTCGAGAGGGCGTCGATCTTCGCCCCGCGGTCGATCCAGGCGACGTGCTCGGCGATGGCCTCGCCCGCGCCCGGGGCCAACACGGTGGCCCCGATGAGGCGCCCGCGCGGGTCGCCCACGAGCTTGGCGAACCCCTCCTCCTCGCCCGCGCAGATGCCCCGGTCGAGGTGGGAGAGCTCGGCGACCCGCACCACCGCCCGCTCGCCGAAGCGTTTGCGCGCCTCGGCCTCGGTGATGCCGACCCGGGCCACCTCGGGATCGGTGAAGGTCACCCGCGGCACCGCGGCGTAGGAGACCCGGCGCCGCGTGCGAAACAGCGCGTTGGCCACCGCGATCTTGGCGTGGTAGTCGGCCACGTGGGTGAAGGGGAGGGCGCCGGTCACGTCGCCGGCCGCGAACACGCCCGCGGCCGTGGTGCGGAGGCGGTCGTCGACGACCACGGCGCCGCTGGCGTCGGTCTCGACGCCGACCGTGTCGAGCCCGAGCCCCGCGGTGTCCGGCCGCCGGCCGGTGGCGACGAGCACACGGTCGAACTTGACGAAGGCCTCCCGCTCGGAGCCGCCGCCGGCGCCTGTGCGCCGCAGCGCCGCCCGTCCCGCACCGGAGCCCTCACCGGCCGCCGTCTCCACCCGCACCGGCCCGGTGCCGAGACGCACGTCCACCCCCTCCTCGCGGAGCCGTCGCTCCACGAGCGCCTTCGCCTCGGGCTCCTCGTCGCCGAGCAGGGTCTCTCGCGGCTCCACGAGGATGACCTCGGCACCGAGCCGCGCGTAGGCCTGACCGAGCTCGCAACCCACGGTGCCCCCGCCGAGCACGAGCAGCCGGCGCGGCAGCTCGTCGAGCTCCCACACCGTGTCGGTGGTCAGAGGCCGGGCGGCGTCGATCCCGCTGACGGGCGGCACGAGCGGCGAGGAGCCGGTGGCCACGAGCGCCGTGCGGTAGGCGAGGGTACGCCCGGCCACCGTGAGGCGGCCCGGCCCGGCGAAGCGCGCGCCGCCCTCGATGACCTCGACTCCGCTCGCCCGCAGGCGCTCCGGCGAGTCATGGGGAGCGATGCGCTCGCGGGCCCCGCGCACGTGGGCCATCACGCGCCCGAAGTCCACCGCCGGCTCCGCCGGCTCGAGGCCCACCGCGCTCGCCCGGCGCATGCCCTGAGCCCTCGAGGCGGCGGCGATCAGGCTCTTGCTCGGCACGCACCCCGTCCACAGACAGTCGCCACCGGTGGCCGCGCGCTCGATAAGGCACACGCGGGCGCCGAGCATGGCGGCCACGAAGGCCGCCACGAGGCCGGCGGTGCCGCCGCCGACGATGGCGAGGTCGTAGCGGCTTGGGCGGCTCATGGTGGGGGAGGATGACTGGTGGATGCGGGCTCGGCGGTAGGCGGTCGGGTTCGAGACTCGACGGGAAGAGCCCGCCGTGTGCGAGCGCTGCATGCGTGGCAAACTTGCCCGAGCAGGAATTTCGGCCTGCCAGCCAACGCCAGATGGTCGAAGCCGAGGCCTCGGTGACCCCCCGCTCGACGACGAGCCGATGAAGCTCAGTGCGGCTGAAGCGCGAGAGTGGGACGCTGCGGATGGCAGGCAGGTCGCAGGCGATCGCCTTGACTTCGGCGACCTGCTCCGGGGGAGACGGCGCGGGCGACCCGCGCGCGATCGGTCCTTGAGCCCCTCCAAGCGCTCCTCAAAGAAGCGTCTTCGCCAGCGGCCGACGATCCCCGCAGAGGTGTCGAGCCGCGCCGCGATCTCGACGTAGCTCTTGCCCTCGGCCGCGTAGAGCACGATCCGCGCCAGCTGCACTTCCCGCCCGGGGCGCTTCTCGGCTCGAGCGATCCCATGGAGTTCGCGGCGCTGTCGGACCTTTCGCGCGGACACGGCTCACACGATCGTGCACCTTCGAGCGGGCCCCAGAAGGTCGACCCCCAGGTACTCAACCAAGTCGCCGATCGGTACGACGAACGCCGGGTCGGACCCCGTGGCGTGGGCCGAGTCGGCCGCACGGAGCGCGACGATCATTCCCACGACGCAGTCGTCGTCGTCGACAACTATTGCCCCCGAGTCGCCGGGCTTGGCGAAGGGGCGGCCGTCGCCGTACACGAAAAAGCCGCGGAGATATGTGCGCAACACCGGGCTCCCATCCGGCAACCGGCCTTCGACATCGAGACTCTCGGCGACGGGGATCAGGAGTCCGTTCGTCTCGCCCGTGCCGAAGCCGCGCTTGTGAACGAGGACCGGATTGTCTTCGTTCAGCGTCTCTTCGACGTCGCGTCTGATGCAGGAAGTCACTGTCTCTCGAACGACGTTGCGACAGCTCACGTCGTTGCGAGCCCCGATCAGCGCGGCGTCGATCACGACCTCAGTGACGTCGGTGTCCGGATGGCTCAGGGTTACGCGGCCGATGTCTCGATCGGCGGAGCCAGCGCCACCAAAGCCCGCGACATAGAGGACGCGCGCGCTGCTCTCAGCGGCTTCGGACAGAGCTCCGACGACATGCGCCGCGGTTAGCAGCGCTGGGCGGCCCTTGTGACGTACGGCAAGGGCGAGTGAGCCGATTGCATGCGCGCGGCCCAGAGCGTCGACGCCCTCCGGGTAGATGCCCGTCCCGGGACGGGCATTGATCGGAGGGCGAGCCAGACCCTAGGCAGCGCGGTACTGCACCGCGTGTACAGCCGTGTGCGCTCGATAGGTGCGCACACGAAGACCCTCGTACTCAGCGGGCACACGAACTCCATCGTCGGACACGCCCACGCTGAGATACATCTCCCCCGACGCCTTGTCGCGTCGTACGGTGGCCGACGCGCATCCGTGCTCGCCGCGGAACTCCCGGAAAAACCGCAGCCGGACGGCATCGCGATCGGCTCGGGACAGAGGAGTGAAAACAGCCATAGGAGAAATCTACTCATGTGTCGGCTGGACCGACGACTTCTTGACGCGCCGCGAGCGGCGTGCGCCGATCCTGGGATGGGCCGCTCCCCTCCGCGCCTCGGGGAACGGGTCGCTATGCGCCTCGCGCCCAGGTGGCCCGCGGCCGCCAGCGCCACGACGCCGCGGTGCGGGTGAGCCCCGAGCGCCCGTCCTCTGGCTCGTCGGCCGGGCGGAGCTGCTCGGCCCGGAGCTGAAGCAGGCGAAGGAGCTCCGCCGTGGGGCGGAACGGGTCGGCGATCGAGCGACCACCGGCCAGGGGAACCGCCGCCCACAGCTCTCCCGAGACCTCGGCCACCACCAGCGCGCCCGAGGGCACCTCTGCGCTGTCGAGGGCGGCCAGGCGGCGGAGCGACCGGGCATCCTCGGCCCGTGCAAGTCGGATCGTGACCCCTCGCGCGGCTTCGGCGGCGGCCTTCGCGAGGGGGTGCTCCGAGTTCCTCCGCCTATGGCCATCGGTCCGGTCCTGCCATCTGGATAGCCGGTTGGGAGCCATTGCTGGACTCACGCTCCTTATTGTGTAGGCTTGTGCGAGCCGAAACGGACTCTAGCCCCCCGAGCCGCTCTGTCAATGTCATACAAACTCGACTTGTCCGAGGTGCGCACCGCCGACCGTGCCACTCGCCGTGGCTCGATCACCGAGGACATCGCCTCCCTCTTCATGGCCGCGATCGACGCCGGCGAGCTCGAGCCGGGGGAGAAGCTCCCGACCACGCGCGCGCTTGCCGAGGAGGCGGGTGTGAACCACCTCACCGCCGCGCGCGCGTACCGCCGCCTGGCTGAGCTCGGCTACGTGACGGCCAGCGTGGGCCGGGGTACCTTCGTGCGCGCCGCCGCGGTCGCTCGCTCCGAGGCGGGCTCAGGCGAGGACTGGCAGTCGTGGGTTCTTCCCGAGCGCCGCGCAAGCTACTCCGAGCGGGTCCTCCAGGAGACCTTCCGCGGCACCACCCGCGGCGAAGTGATCTCGCTGGCCGTGGGAATCCCAGACCCAGCTCTGGTTCCGACCGAGGAGCTCGCCGGCATCACCGCGGAGGTGTTCGCCGAGGAGGGCGGTGCCGCACTCGCCTATCTGAACGCCGAGGGGCTGCCGGCCCTGCGCGAGCGCCTGGCCGAGCGCGGCCGCCGCGCGGGCTTCGCCACCGATGCCGAGGAGATCATCGTGACCTCGGGCGCGCGCCAGGGGCTCGACCTGGTGGCCCGCACGGTGCTCGGGCCGGGAGACGTGGCGGTGGTCGAGTCGCCGAGCTTCGTGGGCGTCCTCAGCTCACTCGAGGCCACCGGGGCGCGGGTGATCGGGGTGCCGGTCGATGAGGGGGGCTTCGACGTCGATGCACTCGAGCGCGTGCTCGCCCGCCACGAGGTCAAGCTCTGCGCACTGCAGACCGCCTGCCAGAACCCCACCGGCCGCGACCTCGCTCCCGAGCGGCGCGCCCGCCTGGCCGAGCTGGCCCGCGAGCGCTCGTTCTTCATCCTCGAGGACGGCGTCTACTCCAGCGTTCGCTTCGAGGGCGAGGAGCCCGATCGCCTGCGCAGCCTGGCCCCCTCGCACGTGATCTACGTGGACTCGCTGTCGAAGACCATCGGCGGCGGCCTGCGCGTGGGCTGGATCGCCGCCCGCGGCCCGGTCTTCTCTCGCCTCGCGCTCCTGAAGATGGGAAGCGACATGCACACGAGCACGCTCACCCAGCACATCGCCGCCCGCTACCTGGCGAGCGAGGCCCACGACCGGGTGCTGCGCGAGACCCTCCCGATCTACCGCGAACGCCGCGACGCCCTGCTCGAGGCCCTCGAGCGCCACATGCCCGGCGAGTACCGCGCCGAGCGCCCGATCGGCGGCCACCACGTGTGGGTCACGCTGACCCGTCCGCTCGACGAACGCGCCCTCTACGCGGAGGCGCTGCGCACCGGGGTGACATTCACCCCGGGGGCCGCGACGCTGGCGGAACCGACGCGGGAGACGACGATGCGGCTGTCGTTCGGGCTGCTCGGGCCGGAGCGGTTGGACGAGGGGGTCAGGAGGTTGGCCAGGGCGGTGCGAAGCGTGCGGCGGGAGGTGAGAGCGGGGTTGACGGCGCCGGTCTCTTAGCGTCGGCGTCGGGCAGGGCTCGTCGCGGGGACGCTGATCGCGGGCGTCATCAGGTTGAAGAAGTTAAAAGAGTTTAAGCCGACGCCTAGGATGAACGGACGATGTTGATCTTGAGCCCCGAAGAACGGGTGCAGGCCTGGCATGACGCGGTCTCGGCCGAAGCCGCCGATCGCGAGTACAAACGCCACATGCTGGCGTCCGCGGCCTTTCAGATGGTCGGCTCGGAGCTGAGCCTCTACAGCGATGACTACGCCGCGGCGTTCAGGGACAGCTTCGATCTTCTTGAGCTCAGCGGGCTGATCGGTCGCG
>JBPCRE010000266.1:0-34457 GCA_050997195.1 Thermoleophilaceae bacterium | reverse complement strand
GGAGGAGGGTTGAGGCGCGCGGGCCGGGTCGCGGACGCCGAGCGCCGCGGTGAGGCCGGCGGCGGCCATGAGCGCCGCGGCCAGACCGAGGCCGAGCTGCACCCCGGCCTCCGAGGCCTCGGCGAGCGCCGGCTCCACGCGGGCGCGCTCGGCGCGGTCGAGCTCCGGCGGGGCCGTCCCCGCCAGCGGCCGCTCGGAGGCCTCGACCAGCGCGGCGCGGGCCGGCGGGGAGAGCGGGACGGAGGCCAGGCCCTGCTCGAGGCGGGCGCCGAAGCCGGCCGAGACCACCGCCCCCACCACGGCGATGGACACGCGCCACCGCGTTGTTGACCCCCGAGGCCACCCCGGCGCGCTCGGGCGCCACGGCGGCAAGCGCCGTGGTGGTGAGCGGCGCCACGGTCATCGAGAGGCCGACGCCGAACACGAGGACGCCGGGCAGGAGATCGGTGACGTAGACGAGGTCGCGCTCGAGGCCCCAGAGCATGAGGCCGAGCCCGAGCGAGGCAATCGCGGGGCCGGCGGCCATCAACGCCCGGGTGCCCACGCGATCGCCGAGGGCGCCGAAGCGGGGCGAGAGGAAGAACATGACGATCGACGTGGGCATGAGCGCCAGTCCGGACTGAAACGCGCTGTAGCCCGCCACCTGCTGGAGGAAGAGCGCCACGAAGAACGTCATGGCCAGCAGCCCGGCGTAGAAGCAGAGCGTGGCCAGGTTGGCCGCGGCGAAGTTACGCGACCCGAAGAGCGACAGGGGCATCATCGGGTGGGTGGCGCGGCGCTCGTGGGCCACGAACAGGCCGAGGGCCACAAGGCCGAGCACGAGGGGCACGGCCACCAGCGGGTCGCCGAACCCGCGCGTGGGCTGCTCGATGAGGGCGAACACCGGCCCGCCGAGCCCAAGTGTGCACAGGGTGGCGCCGAGCACGTCGATGCTTCGAGCGTTGCCCACGGGCGGCACCACGGGCACGGCGCGGGCCACGAGCCACATGGTCACCGCCACGAGGGGCACGTTCATGGCGAACACCATCCGCCAGGAGATCTCGTCCACGAGCAGGCCCCCCACGGGCGGCCCGAGGAGGATGGACACGCCCGTCCACGCCGTCCACAGGCCGATGGCGCGCCCGCGCTCGTCCTCGCTGAAGACGCTCGAGATGATCGCGAGGGAGCTCGGCACGAGCAGTGCGCCGGCCACCCCCTGCAAGGCCCGCGCGGCCACGAGCGGCCCGGCGCTCGGGGCCACCGCGCAGGCCACCGACGTGACTCCGAAGGCCACGAGCCCGGCCGTGTACACACGCCGTCGCCCGAGCAGGTCTCCGAGCGATCCGCCCACCAGGAGCAGCGATCCGAGGGTGAGCAGGTAGGCCTCGATCACCCACTGCTGGGTGGCGAGGCCGGCGTCGAGGTCCGCGCGCAGCGCCGGGAGCGCCACGTTGACCACCGTGGTGTCGAGGAACACGACCGCCGAGCCGAGCACGCAGGCCACGAGCACCAGGCGCTTGCGGGGATCGAAGGGCACGACCGCAGCGTGACAGGGCATCGGAGGGGCCTCTAGCGTCTCCTCTCCCGTGACCCACGAAGCCGCCGTCCCGACCGTGCTCCCCACCGACCCTCCGACCGGGGAGTGCGACCTCGCCGTGGTGGGCGCCGGCATCCTCGGCCTGGCCGTGGCCCGGGAGATGACCGCGCGCCACCCCGAGCTCTCGGTGCGCGTGCTCGAGAAGGAGGACGAGGTGGGCTTCCACCAGACCGGGCACAACTCGGGCGTGGTGCACGCGGGCATCTACTACAAGCCGGGCTCGCTGAAGGCCGAGCTGTGCGTGAGCGGCGCCCGCGAGCTCTACGCCTACTGCGAGGAGCGGGGCGTGAACGCCGAGCGCCTCGGCAAGCTCATCGTGGCCACGAGCGCCGCGGAGCTCCCCCGACTCGAGGAGCTCGAGCGCCGCGGCAACGCCAACGGCGTGCCCGGCCTGCGGCGTCTCACCGGGGCCCAGATCCCCGACGTCGAGCCCCACGCCCGCGGGGTGGCCGCCCTTCACTCGCCCGATACCGGCGTTGTGGACTTCACGGAGGTGGCGCGAGCCTTCGCCGAGGACGTGCGCGCGGCCGGCGCCACGGTGAGCACGGGCTGCGCGGTCACGGGCCTCGACCGCCGAGGCGGGCGCACGCACCTTCGCCACGAGCGCGGCGAGCTGCGCGCGCGGCACGTGGTGTTCTGCGCCGGGGGCTGGGCCGATCGCCTGGCCCGGGCCTCGGGCGCGCCCGAGGATCCGCGCATCGTGCCCTTCCGCGGTGCGTGGCTGCGGCTGGCTCCCGAGCGGCGCCATCTCGTGCGCGGGATGATCTACCCGGTGCCCGACCCGAGCCTTCCCTTCCTCGGCGTGCACCTGACCCGGCACACCGACGGCGAGGTGCTCGTGGGCCCCACCGCCCTGCTCGCGGGAGCCCGCGACGCCTACGCGCTCCGTCACGTGCGCGGCGCCGATCTGCGCGCCACGCTCACCTGGCCCGGAAGCTGGCGGATGGCCCGGCGCTGGTGGCGCCACGGGCTCACCGAGATGCGCCACGCCGCGAGCCCGCGCGCGTTCATGGCCGAGGCGGCGCGCTACGTGCCCGAGCTGCGCCCCGGGGACGCGCGGCCCGGCCCCTCCGGCGTGCGCGCGCAGGCCCTCGGGCGCGACGGCACCCTGATCGACGACTTCGTGTTCTCGGAGACCGATGGGGCCCTCCACGTGCGCAACGCTCCCTCGCCCGCGGCCACCGCGTCGCTTGCCATCGCGCGCCTGATCGCTGACCGGGCCGACGCGGCGTTCACACTCAGGCGATGACCAAGCCCCTCGAGCCCGAGGTGTCCGAGGCGCCTCGCCCCGGCCTGGCCGGACGTGCCGGGGCCGCGGCCACCACCGTCTCGAGGGGAGTGCGTGAGCGCCCGGGGCTCGCTCGGGTGCTCCGCTACGCCCTGGTGGCTCTCGTGGTCACCTTCCTCGTGGTGGCGGTGGCCAGCCAGTGGCAGCGGCTCCCCGAGCAGGACTGGCGCTTCGAGCCGGGGTGGCTGGCCCTCTCGGTGCTCGGCTTCGGGGGCATGCTGGCGCTGAACGCCGAGATGTGGCGCATGGTGCTCGCAGGGCTCGGCCACCCGATCGGCCGCGCGCGCTCGCGCCAGATATGGGCCTCCTCGCTGCTCGCGCGCTACGTGCCCACCAACGCCCTGCTCATCGTGGGTCGCGTGACCATGGCCGCGAAGGAGGGGGTGCCCCAGCGCGTGTGCCTGGCCTCGATCGTCTACGAGGTGGCCCTCGGGGTGGCGGGGGCGCTCACGGTGGGCGCCTACGCGGTGATCGGGCTCGAGGCGCTCGAGGCCCAGCCGCTTCGCTACCTCGTGCTCGTCCTTCCCCTCGCGGCGCTGGCCTCGCTCCATCCGGCGATCTTCCACCCGCTGGCCAACTTCGGCCTCACCCGCATCGGCCGCGAGCCGCTGCCCCTCTCGCTGCGTCCACGCACGCTGCTCGCCTGCTGGGCCGTATCGCTCACGATGTTCCTCGTCGCCGGCCTCGGCGTGTACGCCTTCGCCAAGAGCCTCTATCCGGTATCGGTCGAGGACCTGCCCACGCTCGTGTCCTCCTGGGCGGTGGGGTTCACCGTGTCGGTGCTCGCCTTCATCCTCCCCGCCGGACTCGGCGCCCGCGAGGCCGGGCTCGTAGCCGCGCTCGCCCCCGTCCTGCCCACGGCCGTGGCGCTCGCCGTCGCGGTGGCCGCGCGCATCATGGTCACCGGCGTGGAGCTCCTCTTCGCCGGCCTCTCCTTGCTGCTCGCCCGGGGCCACGGCTACCGTCCTCCGTCGTGAGCGCGGCGTCAGCCATCTCTGACGCAGCAGAGGGGGACGGCGCAGCTGCGCGGCCGGCCGTGAGCGTGGAAGGGCTCTCGAAGTCCTTCCGCCTCCCGCACGAGAAGACCACGACCATCAAGCAGCGCATCCTGCACCCGCGGCGCTCGCGGGCGGTCACCGAGTTTCGCGCGCTTCGCGACGTGTCCTTCGAGGTTCCCGAGGGCGAGTTCCTCGGGATCGTCGGCCGCAACGGATCCGGCAAGAGCACGCTGCTCAAGATCCTCGCCGGGATCTACGCCCCCGAGTCCGGGGGGCGCGTCCGGGTCAACGACCGCATCCCGCCCTTCCTTGGGCTCGGGTTGGGCTTCAACCCCGAGCTCACGGCGCGCGACAACGTCGTGGTCAACGCCACCCTGCTCGGCATATCCCCAGCGCGGGCGCGGACGCTCCTGCCCGAGATCCTCGCCTTCTCCGAGCTCGAGCGCTTTGCCGACCTCAAGCTCAAGAACTACTCCTCGGGCATGCAGGTGCGCCTGGGCTTCGCAGCCGCGATCCAGGCCGACGCATCCATCTACCTCGTCGACGAGGTGCTCGCCGTAGGGGACTCGCGCTTCCAGGAGAAGTGCTTCGAGACCTTCCGGCGGCTGAAGCGCGAGGGCCGCACCGTGATCTACGTGACCCACGACCTGCCCACCGTCGAGCGCTTCTGTGATCGCGCGATCCTCCTCGACCGCGGGCGGATCGCGGCCATGGGCGATCCCCGGGAGGTGATCCAGGCCTACTACCAGCAGCAGCTCGGCATGAGCCGCCTCGACGAGGAGCACCGGGCGCAGAGCACGGGCACGCGCTGGGGAGACGGCTCGGCGGAGATCCTCGAGGCGTGGTTCGAGGACGGAAGCGGAGACCGCAGCGCGCCGATCCGCCAGGGCGACTCGGCCGTCTTCCGAGCCCGCGTCCGCTTCCACAAGGCCCATGAGGACCCGGTGTTCGGGATCATCCTGAAGAACGAGCGCGGCGACCACGTCTGGGTGACCAACACGATCTTCGACCGGATCTCCACGGGCTCCTTCTCCCCCGGGGACGAGGCGCTCTACACCCTGCGCTTCGAGGCCTACCTCGGCGAGGGCCCCTACAGCGCGGCGCCGGCCGTCGCCTACCGCGACGCCAAGCGCTTCGCCGACTGGCGCGAGGACGCCGCACACCTCACGGTGCACGCCGACCAGTTCACGAACTCGATCGTCGATCTCCCCCACGCCACCGAGATCCGCCCGGCCGAACGCTCCGCCGCGCCCTCGCGCGTGTCCTAGCCGAAGTGGAAGCGCACACCGTCTCCCTGCCGCGCGCGCGCGGCGTCTCCGGGTTCCGCCACTTCCTGTACGTCACGGCGGCGCTTGCCAGCACCGAGTTCAAGCTCCGCTACTTCGGCTCGGTGCTCGGCTACATGTGGACGCTCCTGCGCCCGCTGCTGCTCTTCGGGATCCTCTTCGTGGTCTTCACCCAGATCGTGCGCTTCGGCAATGCGGTGCCCCACTACCCGGTGGTCCTGCTCACGGGGATCGTGCTCTACTCGTTCTTCTCGGAGGCCACGAGCGCGGCGCTCCAGTCCTTCGTGCAGCGCGACAACCTGCTGCGCAAGGTGGCCTTCCCCCGTGCCGCCGTGCCGGTGGCCGTGACCCTCACCGCCGCCGTCAACTCCGCGCTCGGGCTCGCGGTGGTAGTAGGCCTCGCGCTCTTCGACGGCGTCACGCCTCGTCTGACCTGGCTGCTCGTGATCCCGGTGGTGCTCGGCCTCGTGGCCGCGGCGGCGTGCGTGTCGCTGGCGCTCGCCGTGCTCTACGTCAAGTTCCGGGACATGCGTCCCATATGGGAGGTGCTCCTGCAGCTCATGTTCTGGGGCTCCCCGATCATCTACGCGATCGAGGCCGTACCCGCGTCGTTCCGGCCGCTTCTCATGGTCAACCCCTTCTCGGTGATCGTGCAGCAGGTGCGTGTCTGGCTCATCGACCCGAACGCGCCCACCGCCGCCCAGGCCGCCGGCTCGCCCGTGCTCCTGCTCGTCCCGCTGGCCGTGACGCTGGCCGTCATCGCGCTGAGCGCCTGGGCGCTCAGGCAGGCCTCACGGGGCCTGGCCGAGGACCTCTAGATGGCCGCCCCGGAGACGGGGGCCTCGGCGGACCGAGCACCGGCGGTGACCGTGGCCATTCCCGTCAAGGACGGCGCCCGGTATCTGGCCGAGGTGCTCGACGCGGTGGCGGCCCAGGAGCTCGAGGGTGAGGTCGAGACCCTGGTCGTCGACTCGGGGTCGACTGACGGATCGCTCGAGATCGCCCGGCACGCCGGCGTCCGGGTCGAGCCGATCTCCCCGGGAGAGTTCGGCCACGGGCGCACGCGCAACCGGGCCGTGGAGCTGGCCCGCGGAGAGTGCGTGGCCTTCCTCACCCAGGACGCGACGCCGGCCGATACGGGCTGGCTTCGGCGCCTCGTCGAGGCCCTCTCGGTCGAGGAGCGGATCGGCCTCGCCTTCGGCCCCCACCTTCCGCGCCCGGACACGCGGCCACCGGTGGCCCGGGAGCTCGATGAGTTCTTCGCCGGGATGAGCCCGGACGGCGCGGTGACGCTCCAGGCTCAAGTGGTGCCGGGTCCGGCGGCGTTCTTCTCGAACGTGAACTCCTGCGTGCACCGGCGCTGCTGGGAGGCGGTCCGCTTCCGCGACGTGGCCTACGCCGAGGACCAGGCCTTCGCCCGCGACGCGATGGCGGCCGGCTGGCGCAAGGCGTTCGTGCCGAACGCCGGCGTGCTGCACGCCCACGACTATCCGTGGTGGGACTTCATGCGCCGCTACTTCGACGAGTACCGCGGCCTGCGCCTGACGGTGGGCCACGTGGAGCCCCTCGCGCCGCGCGCGCTCGTGCGCCGCACGCTGGCCGCCACCCGCCGCGACGTCGCCTTCGCTGTGCGCCGTGGCCGTGCCGGTGGCCCCGCGAGCCGCGTCGCGCTCGCGGGCCGCAGCGCCGCTCACCACGGCGGGCGCGCCGTGTTCTCCGCGCTCGGTGCGCGCTCCCACCGCCTACCTCCGGGCCTTGAACGCCGGCTCTCGCTCGAGGGCACGGGCCCGGCGGTGCTTCGCCCCCGCCACGGCGGCACGATCGTGCGCCCACGCACGGAGCGCTACCCGTGGGACTTCGTCGGGCGCACCTCGACGACCCCGGCCGCCCCGCTCGCCCCGGTCTGCGCCTCCGAGGCCGCCGGGCCGCTGCACCTGGCGTGGGTCATTCCGCCCTACGCACCGGGGAGCGGCGGCCACACCGCGGTGCTGAGGATCGCTCGGGAGCTCGAGCGGGCCGGGCACACCTGCTCGGTCTGGGTCCACGACCCCCTCAACTGGATGCCCCGGCCGGCGGAGGTGCTCCGGCGCGAGATCGTCGAGGGCTTCGCCCCGATCGCCGGACCGGTCTTCAAGGGCCTCGAGGCCTGGACGGGGGCGGACGTGGCGATCGCCACCGGCTGGCAGACGGCGTACGCCGTCAAGGGGCTCGAGCGCTGCCGCCTTCGGAGCTACCTCGTGCTCGACTACGAGCCGGCGTTCTATCCCACTTCGGCGCAGTCGCGGTGGGCCGAGGAGACCTATCGCGCGGGCCTGCTCTGCCTGTGCGGCGGCACGTGGCTCCGCGATCTCCTGCGCGAGCGCCACGACGCCGACGCCGACGCCTTCGCCTTCGGCCTCGACCACGCGGTCTACGCCGATCGGGGTAGTGAGCGCGACCCCGACACGGTGCTCTTCTACGCCCGGCCGCACACCCCACGGCGGGCCACGGAGCTCGGAATCCTCGCGCTGGCCGAAGTGCTGCGGCGGCGCCCGCGAACGCGCGTCGTCATGTTCGGGGACGCCCAGCCCCCCGAGGCCCCCTTCGACTACGAGCTGGCCGGCGTGGCCCCTCCCGAGCGGCTGGTCGAGCTCTACAACGGCGCCGCCGTGGGCATGGCGCTCTCGCTGACCAACTACTCCCTGGTGCCCCAGGAGATGATGGCCTGCGGCCTTCCCGTGGTGGACGTGCGCGGCCCGAGCGTCGAGCGCGCGTTCGGGCCGGGCGGCGAGGCGATCGCCCTGGCCGAGCCCGAGCCTGGTCCGCTGGCCGACGCGATCCTCGAGCTCCTCGAGGATCCCGAGGGCCGGACGGCGATGGCCGGGCGGGCACGCGAGCTGGTGGCGCCACGCACGTGGGCGGGCGCGGTCCTCGAGATCGAGGCCGCGCTCCGTGATCGGCTGCTCCGGCGTGCCCGCGTGCCGGTAGGCGCGCAAGCGGGGACCGGGAGCGAGGCGCCCCCGCTGCTCTCGAGGCCGGCGTGACGGGGCCCCGGGGTGCGGCGCGCCGGGCGCGCGAGGCCCTCCGGCGGGGCCGCCCCACGCCGGCCCGAGGCCCTCGAGGCCGGACGGCGCCCCGGAGCGGGCTCGCGCCCCACTACGGGGGCAGCGTCGTGCCGGCGGATGACGAGCGGTACGCGTGGGACTTCGTGGGCCGCTCCTCGAAGGCGCCCGGAGCGCCGCTCGTCCCGATCCCGGCCTCCCGGGCCGAGGGGCCGCTGCACGTGGCGTGGGTCATCCCTCCCTACCAGCGGCGCAGCGGGGGCCACACCACCCTCCTGACCATCGCCCGCGAGCTCGAGCGGCGCGGACACACGTGCTCGGTGTGGCTCCACGACCCCTGGGGCCTGCTGCCGCAGAGTCGCGAGGCCATCCACCGGGAGATCCTCGAGGGCTTCGTGCCGATCGCCGGCGAGGTACACCGCGACCTCGAGGGGTGGCGCGGGGCCGACGTGGCCGTGGCCACCGGGTGGCAGAGCGTGTACGCGGTGAAGGGGCTCCCCGGCTGCGGCCTCAAGGCCTACCTGGTGCAGGACCACGAGCCCGAGTTCCACGCCACCTCGGCCCAGGCGCTGTGGGCCGAGGAGACCTACCGCGCCGGCATGACCTGCCTCTGCGCGAGCCCCTGGCTTCGCGACGTGCTGCGCGAGCGTCACGGGGCCGACGCCGAGGCCTTCGAGCTGGCCGTGGACCACGGCCTCTACCGAGACCTCGGACGCGAGCGCGACGCGGACACGGTGGCCTTCTACGCGCGGCAGTACACGCCGCGGCGGGGGACCGAGCTCGGCATCCTCGCCCTGGCCGACGTGGTGCGCCGCCGGCCCCGCACGCGGGTCGTGATGTACGGCGACGGCCGGCCGCCCGACGCCCCCTTTCGCTACGAGTTCCTCGGGGTCGTCGATCCGGTCCGGCTGGCCGAACTCTACAACCGCGCCGCGGTGGGCATGGTCCTCTCGCTGACCAACTACTCGCTGGTCCCCCAGGAGATGATGGCGAGCGGCCTGCCCGTGGTGGACGTCCGGGGCGCGAGCGCGGAGGCGGTGTTCGGGACCGACGGGGAGCTCATCACCCTGGCCGAACCGGAGCCCGCGGCACTGGCCGACGCGGTGCTCGGACTGCTCGAGGACCCCGAGCGGCGGGCTCGGGTGGGCCGCGCCGCCGGGGCGTGGGTGGCCGGCCGGACCTGGTCCGGGGTGGCCGGCACGATCGAGGCGGCGCTCCGCGAGCGCCTGCGGCGCCGGGCGCGCCCGGATGGCCAGGGCGACCGCCTGCCTCCGGGGACGCCGCGTGCGCACGGAGGCGGGTGATGGCCCTCCTCCGCGAGAAGCGACCCCTCCCCGTCCGCGGCCCGACCGACGCTCGAGGCACGACCGCGCGGGCGTGGCCGGTGCTGGCCCCCCTCCTGATCGCCGTGCTCCTGCTGTGCGTCGTCTGGGCCGTGCTCACCCCCCCGCTCCAGGCCCCGGACGAGACCACGCACTTCGCCTACGCGCAGGCGCTCGCGGAGCGCGGGGCGAGCCCCGGCGACCCCCGTCGTGAGACGTTCTCGACCGAGCAGCGGCTGCTGCAGGACGCGGCCGGCACCCAGCGCACCGCCCTGACGCCCTCCGGCCGCCCGAGCTGGGGCTCCGCCGCGGAGGCGCGGTGGAGACTCGCCCAGGCGGGCCTGCCGCGGGGGGCTCGGATGGACGGCGGGGGGCCCAATCCGGCCAGCCTCAATCCTCCGCTCTACTACGCCTACGGCGCGCTCCCCTACTGGGCCGGCTCCGGCACGACCATCGTCGACCGGCTCCGGCTCATGCGCCTGGCCTCCGTCCTGTTCGGGCTCGTGACCGTCGCCGGCGCCTGGCTCCTGGCCGGCGAGGCGTTCGGACGCGACCGGATCCGCCAGCTGGCCGCGGCGGGCACGGTGGGCCTCCTGCCCATGGTCACCTTCGTGAGCGCCTCCTTCAATCCCGACGCGCTGCTGTGGGCGGCGGCCAGCCTCGCGCTGTGGCTCGCGGTGAGGGTCGTCCGCCGGGGCCTCACGCCGGCCTCGGTCGGCGCCCTCGTAGCCGTGACCGCGGTCGGCATCGCGACGAAGCTCATCTTCCTCGCGCTCGTCCCCTCCCTCGCGCTGGCCCTCGGCGTCGGTCTCTGGCGCCGGGGCGGCGGAGGCCGCCGCGACGGGCCGACCGGGCGCGTGCTGCTCGCCGTCGCCGCGGCGGGCCTCGCGGGCATGGCGGCCTTCGGGCTGGCGGCGGGGGTCCTCACGGGGCGCGTCGACCTGAGGCTCTTCGCGAGCTACCTCTGGCAGTTCTACCTTCCCCGGCTGCCGTTCCAGCAGGACTTTCCGGCGCTCGGCGGCCTCCCGGCCTACGAGGTCTGGGTCAAGACCGGCTGGGGCGCCTTCGGGTGGTTCGAGACGCGACTGCCCGAGCCGGTCTACGTCGCGCTCGCGCTGCTCACGCTGGTGGTCGCGCTGGCCGCGATCGCCGCTCTGTGGCGCGCGCGCCGTCGGATGGACCCCGCGGTGGCGATCCTGCTCGCGGTCGCCCCGCTGTCGGTGCTGTTCGTCCTGCACCTGGTCGAGGCCTACTCGATCACCGTGGGGCAGGGTGCGATCACCCAGGGCCGGTACCTGCTGCCGCTCGCCCCGCTCGGGGGACTGGGCGTAGGGGCCGCTCTCACCCTCCTTCGCCCCGAACGCCGACCACTCGCGGTCGGCGGGCTCCTGGGACTCCTCCTCGCCCTACAGCTTCTCTCCCTCGCCGTCGTGGCCGACCGCTTCTATGCGTAGGCCGGTGCGCGGCGGGGCGGCCGTTCTGCTCGCGGTGGCGGCCCTGGGCGTCGTCCTGCTCGCGGTCGCGTCCGTTCTGCACCGTCACACCCTCGCCTTCACCCTCGGGGTCCAGACGCCCCGTGAGATCGTCTCCCTGAAGCAGGGGATCGCGGCCTGCCAGGCGCCGATCGAGGTGCTCGCCGCCTTCGAGGCCATCCAGTTCAGGGCCGGCAGCAACGACGGTGTGGGCTCGCCACTCGAGGTCAGCGTGCGTGGCCGCGACGGCCGCGCGCTGGCCTCCGCGCGGGTGCCCAGGGGCTACACCGAGGATCGGCCCATCGTGGCGCGCGTGGGGAGGGTCGCGGCCGGCGGTCAGGTGAGCGTTTGCATCGATGCGTCCTTCGACCCGAACGAGCCGTCCGCCGACACGAGCGTCGAGCTCTACGGGGACATCGGCCGCACGCTGCCGGAGAGCGGCCTGCGCCTCGGAGGGGAACCTCGGGACGGGGATCTGAGCCTCGTGTTCCTCCGAGACCGGCCGGTGTCGGCGGCAAGCCTGGTACCCACGATGCTCGAGCGCGCCACGCTGTTCGGTCCGGACTGGCTCGGGCCCCCGGGGCTCGCGGTGCTCGTCCTGCTCGCCCCGCTGTTGCTGGCGCTCGCCCTGATTCGGGCCGGTGGTCGGGCCCCGTCCGAGGAGGCGCGCGCGGGCGCCCCGGGCGAGTGATCGCGGCGGAGCGAGCGAGCGCAACCTCTACCCTGAGCCGCCGTTGGAGCAACGTCCACGATCGGGGAGACGAGCACGCACATGGAGAGACTGGAGACCAGGCTCGAGGGCCCCATCCTCGTGAAGCCGACCGTGCACGGCGACGAGCGAGGGTTCTTCCAGGAGACCTACCGTCGCAACGTGTTCGCCGAGCTCGGGGTTCCCGAGGAGCTCGTGCAGGACAACCACTCGCGCTCGCGGCACGGGATCGTCCGGGGCATGCACTTCCAGGTGGGGCAGGGCATGGCCAAGCTGGTGCGCTGCGCGCGCGGAGCGATCGTCGACGTGCTGGTGGACCTGCGCAGGGGGTCGCCGACGTTCGGCCAGTGGGAGGCCTTCGAGCTGAACGAGGAGAACGCCCACCAGCTCTACTGCCCGATCGGCTTCGCCCATGGCTTCTGCGTGACCGGCGACATGGCGGACGTGATGTACAAGTGCTCGGGCTACTACGACGAGTCGATCGAGCGCGGCATCGCCTACAACGATCCCGACGTGGGCATCGAGTGGCCGGACGTGGAGCTGATCCCCTCCCAGCGCGACGCCACGGCGCCGCGCCTGAGCGAGATCGAGGATGAGCTCCCCTTCCGCTACGACGGCTGAGCCGCAGGCGCCGTACCGGCGCCCGCCGCACGTGCCCGGCGCGCGGTCCGCCGGGCGCTGGGTCGACCGGGCGATCGGCCTCGTGCCGCTGCTCTTCGCGGTGCCCGTGCTGGGCGGGGTGGCGGTCTCCCTCGTCCGCCTCCTCGCCACGGGGGATCCGGACGCCAAGTTCGGCACCACCGTGAACGCCGACGCGGCCGCCCTCTGGCTCGGCCAGCCCCTCTACCAGGACCCCGGGGACGGGTACTCGGGCATCCTCTACGGGCCCCTGCTCCCCATCGTGGTGAGCGTTCTCTTCCGCGCCACGATATGGACGGGCTGGCCGCTCCTGCTCACCATCCTCGCCACCCTGGCCATGGTCGGGCTGGCCGCCCGGCTGGCCTACCGGCCGGTGAGCCACGCGCCGGCCGGCCGAGCGCTCGCCGTCCTCGAGGCCCTCGGCATCGGAGCGCTCGGGTGGGCGGTGGCCGCCTCGATCCAGCTCAACGGCATCTTCGGCGGCAACGGCATGCACGACCAGGTGGCCTGGGCTCTCGGGCTCGCCGGCCTCCTCCTGATGCCGAGTGCGGCCCGGTCCTCGCGCGTCGCGCTCGTCGGAGCGGTACTGCTGCTCAGCGCCGCCTTCTGGACGAAGCAGAACACGATCATCGCGAGCCTCGCGGCGGTGGGTTGGCTCGGGCTCGGGGCGATGTTCGGCTCGATCCGCCCCCGCCGGGCCGTCGCCTTCGCCGTGGCCCTGCTCGGCCTGAACGTCGCCCTGCTCGGAGCCGCCAACCTTTACACCAGCGGATGGGAGGTGGTGTTCAACTTCATCGTGCCCTCGCGGCACCCCCTCGGTGACCTCGCGGGATCCTTCTACGACAGCACGGTGAAGTTCGTGCGCGAGGACCTCCTTCCCGCGAGCACGCTCGCCCTGGCGGTCGCGGCGGTCACCTGGCTGGGCGTGGGCGTGGGTCGGGTGCGCCACCAGCGCGCACGCTCGCGTCGCGGCGAGGGGCCCCCGCCGCTCGCCCTGGCCCGGGCGACGACGAGGCGTCTCGGCACGCAACTTCGCAGCCCGCGGATCGTTGGCCTCCCGCTCGTGGTCACCCTCGTGGCCGCCGTCGCCTTTCGGCGGGCCGAGAAGCTCAACCTGTACTTCCTCACCGCCCCCAGCGAGCGCGGGAAGGCATTCCTGGAGGGATTGCTCTTCCCGGGCCTCATCCTCCTCGTCCTGCTGGTCGCGCTGCTGGCGGCCACGCTCGGCGCCCGGGAGGGGCTCCGGCGGCGCCGGGCCGCCGCGGCGCCGGGCTCGCCGCCTGACGCGGTCCCGATTGCGTGGGGGCTCGGATCGCTCCTCGCGGTCTTTCTCGCCGTGGGGATCCCCCTCTCGTTCGTCTTCCGCCAGAAGGTCGGCGCCGACGACAACTACTACGTGGGCCTCGTCTGGGCGGTCGCGTTCGTGGGTGCCCTGGGCTGGCGCCGCGCTCGGGCGCGGCGGGACGCGAGCCTCGTGGCCGCCGCGGGGCTTCTCGCCCTGTTCGCCGCCATGGCGGTCATCAGCCCCGGCCCCGAGGCGGAGGGGCGTCAGAACGCGGTGAACCTGCCCGAGCTCGCCCGAACGGACCCGGGACAGGAGAGCGAGTCCTGGCTCACCGTGTTCTTTCCGCGGACCGGGCTCGTCCCGCTGAACCAACCCGACGAGGTCGCCCCCGACCTGCGCGCCTACGCGCGGACGCATCTCGTCTACAGCGACGGCTACGGAGACTTGAACGTGCGGCCCCAGGGACTCGTGTGGCCGAACTACGACAACTTCTCGGGCAACCTCGCCGGGGGCATCCCGCCGGGCTATCTGCTCGAGGCGTGGCTCGACCGTCGCTTCGACGCGGTGAGCGGACCCTTCGAGACCGACGAGCGCAAGGAGGAGTTCGCCTCCGGAGGCGGTCAGTGGGAGGAGAACTACCTGTGGAAGCTGAACGCGGTGATCCGGGCGGGCTACGAGAAGCGCACCGTCCTTCCCGAGGACCTTTGGGAGCGCCGGCCGGGGCCGAGCGCCGCACCCTGGATGCGGACCTGCTTCGGCCCCTTCGAGGTGGGCGGCACGGCCTGGAGGATCAATCGAGGCGGGGGATTCTGGTGCCGGCCACCCGGTACCGACCGGCTCGAGCTCCGCGACACACCCGCGCCCTATTCGGACGTGCGAACCACGGGGGAGGTCACGAGCGCGGAGGGCGCGCTGGGCGTCGCCCTGCCCCGGCCAGGGGCCTTCGACGTGAGCTTCGAGCGCGAGGGCGAGCCGCCGACGCGGCTGCACGGGACGCCGGCACCGGGCGGCGGGGTGCTTCTGAGCGTCTACCGGGGGACGACGCCCACCGGGCGGGCGACCGTCCCGGGCCGGCGGGGCGTACGCGGACCCGCCGTGGAGCTCACGCTGACGCGCGGGGCCGACCCCGGCGCGCTCCGGCTCTCCGTCACGGGGCCGGGACGGGCCACCCTCGGGGTGCCCTCCCTCGAGGGAGGCGCGGTGCTGCGGCTGGGAGCCACGCGCGGGAGCGGCGCGCGATTCGAGCTCGCGCGCCTGCGGACGGGCTGAGGGGGTCGGCGCCCACCGCTCCGGGCGCCGGAGCCACCGAGCTCAGCCCCGGCGGCCTCCCCGCAGGAGGCCTCGCACCCTGCGCCCCTGCGAGCGCAGTAGCTTGCGGAGCCGGTGCTGCCAGATCCGGGCTCGCTTGCGAAGCAGGCTGCGCCTGAGCCGGTAGTAGACGCGACGCGTGCGGCGACGGGCCTCGAGGCCGGCGCACAGGGCGCCGTAGAGGCCCGCGCACGCGACGCCGCCCGTGCGGCCCACGGCCGGCCGGGCGCTGCCGCGCACGCCGAGCCGCCACCCGAGCACACCCGCGTGCACGAGCCACCACGGCAGGTAGGCGTGGAGGGGCGCCCCGGAGGGAAAGAAAGAGACGCGCTGGCGGCGCACGCTCACCGCGTGCTGGTAGCGCCGGCGCCAGAGAACCTCGGGCACCTGGTGGAGCTCTCCGTACACCGACAGCTCCGAGAGCAGGAGCCGGTCCGGGGCCACCACCGCCGGAAAGACCCCCGCGCGGCGCAGCGCCTCGGCGCGGAAGAGCCCGTAGACCATGTCCCCCGGGACCATGCGGCGGCACGAGGCCGCCAGGCGCTCGGCCGGAGAGTCCATGCCCGCCGTGGAGAACGACCACGAGCCGCGGATGGTCTCCCCTCCGGCCCCCATGCGGACCGTGTGGGGGTAGGCCACGAGGGCCGCGGGCGAGCGTTCGAGCTCGGCCACGAGCGCGGCGAGCCAGCGCGGATCCCATAGGTCGTGGTCGCTCGCCCACGCGAAGTAGGGGGCGCCGGGGTGGAGCTCCGTCGCCCGCTCGAAGACCCGGCGCCAGTTGCCCACCAGCCCGAGGCGCGCACGATTGCACTCGTAGACCACGCGCGGGTCGCGCGCCGCGTAGGCGCGCGCCACCTCGGGGGTCGCGTCCGTGGAGAGATCGTCCACGAGGACGAGGGCCAGGTCCCGCCGCTCCTGACCGAGCAGCGAGTCGAGCGCCGCCGGCAGCAGCTCGGCGTGGTTGTAGAGGGGGATGCCGAGGACGGCGACCGGCTCCACTCGGCGGGGAGCTTAGCTGCGACCTCCGGGCCCGGTCGCGCGCTCGTCGGCTGAGCTCGGCCGGCGAAGCTAGGTGGCCCTGCGTCTTGAGGAAACCCAGACGGCAGGGGCCAGAGCGATCAGCGCGGTGGCGAAACAGAGACCTATGAGCAACAAGGCCCCGATGACGTCGCCGGTGTTGGCTACTTGCGCGAGGAGGGCGACCGCCCCCCAGGCGATGAGGGCCGCGACGCCGGACTTGAGTCCCCCGGACAGCCCGGACCAGTCCGTGGCTCGGGCGGCGAAGAAGATGGCCGCCGCAACCAGCAGCGCGGACGGAGCGAGGCTCGCCCAGCCCCTCCCGGCCCCTACCTCACCCAAGACCGTGCCCTGAAATGTTCCGGAGGTAAGAGACCTCAGCCAAACCCCCGGGTTAGGGCCCTCGCCCATGGAGTAGGGACCCGTGACGCTGACTATGACCATAAGCGTCACGGAGGCCACCGCAAGGCTCAGCGTTACCGCCGTAAACCTCTCGTAGGCAACCGCGAGAGGCACTGCGATAAAGGGGAGGACCGCCACGAGGAAGCGGGGGCCTGGGGCGTTTCCCCCGAAGGGGTCCAGTTGATATGCGGAGTTGTACGCGAGAAAGAGCAGGGCGATGCTCGCTACGACCGCGGCCTCAGCCCGCCATCCTCGCCTGTACATACCCCCGATGCCGATGAGGCCGGCTACGAGGACGGGCGTGCATACCAGAAGCCCTCTCGGAGAGAACAGAACATCTACTGCGACACCAGGATCGGGAACGCCGACTCCGAAGAATCCCACGTCGTGAAACCCGATTACGTCCTGCCCCGCTTCGCCCGGCGGGGCGAGGGCGTCCGAGTAGGACAGATGGGTTATGGAGCCGAACGCCCACGCGTTGTAAAGCAAGAGAGGTACTACGCCGAGGACTGCGCCGGTCGAGTAAGCAAGTCCTCGCCGTATCCAGTTCCGGTTGCGCGAGATCGCGTACACACCGAGAACCACTCCGGCCAGTGCGAGCGCGTACTCGGTGGTGACCGCAAGCCCCGCGAGCGTTCCGCCCGCGCCCACAAGCGCCACTGAAGGTACTCGGTCACGCTCAAGCCACAGCAGGGCAAACGCCCCGAAGGCCAAAGAGGCGGCCAGGACGTGCGTATAGAGCATCAACGAGTAGGGCAGCATCAGAGTCCCCAGCCCGAGAGTCACCGCCGCTGCCGTGCCGAAGCCGGGCGCCGCCCGGTTCGCGAAGTGGCGTACCAGGAGCAGGAGGAGAGCGGCGGGCAAGGTGACGGCCCACACGCTCAAGATCCGGATCACGGCGTTCCTCCCGGACGCGAGCTCGACGACGGGGCGGATGCCGGTCGCCTCCAAGAGTTTGTACATTGGAAGACCGAGAAAGGCCAACCCGGGTGCTTTATTGGAGTAGAAGTGGCCGGCGTAGAAAGAGATGTCAACTGTCTCGCGCTCTGACTTGTCCATCGACTCCCGCTCATACCGATCGATACGGGGGGTCCCATCCGCGAGCGCACGGATCAGCACGTAGTGCGAGAGCTCGTTCTCTCCAGGTTCAAGTATGAGCCCCGAGGAGGCCACGGTGAGGGCCACGATGGCCGCCAGGGCCGCGCTGGAGCCTCGGACGGCCCAGAGACGTCGTAAGGCGTTGTCCACCGGGCTTCCGGTGATAGAGCGCTGCACAAGCCTCCAGAAGACGACGAGTGAAGTCGTCGCGGTGACTACCACGGTGAGCGAGGCGAGCGTCAGCCCGACCGTCCACGCCGCGCCAAGAGACGGGAATCTGAGCGGCTCGAGGAGGGTCTGAAAGCGGACCGCCAAGGTCACCCCGACGTAGCCCGCGCCGGCCAGGGCGGCTACACCGAGCGCATGCTCGACCCAACTATCGCGTGCGGGGCGGAGGCGAGAGATGACGCGCGCGTATCGGCTGCGCATCGTGAACGCTCCGAGAAGAAGCCATGCCGGAGCCGCCAGATCGAGCATGGCGATCGCCACCAGCAACGTGAGCTCCCAGGTGAGGCCCGGCGTTCCGAGCCTGGAGCGCGAGTAGAGCGCTGCGGCCCAGGCCACCACGCACAACGCTGCCAACAGGAGAAGGAGCCCACTGGCGACGACCCTTCCCACTCCCCGGTCCTCGACCTCCCGGTCTCCGACGACGGACATTCCGGGCAACGCTTGCCTCAGCCGGGCGGAGTAAGCGCCGATGCGGTGAGGCCGGCACGGTCCATGTAGTCCTCGAGCGCCTCCCGCCAGTGCGGCAGCACCGCCACGCCGACCACGTCCGCCGCCGGGCGCGCCAGCACGCCGTTCAGGGGGCGGTCGGCGGCGCCCGGCGCCCGCGTGGTCTCCACCGCCTCGATCGGCACCTCGATGCCGGCCAGCTCCATGATCGCCTGGGTGAACTCGAACCACGAGCACGCGCCCGAGGCCGTGAGGTGCAGCACGCCGCCGGCCTCGCGCTCCACCGCCTCGATGACCGCGCGCGCCAGGTGGGCGGTGAAGGTGGGCGAGAGGCGCTGGTCGGCCACCATGCGCAGGGCGCCCTGCTCGCGCGCCCGGCCGAGCGCCTTGGTCACGAAGTTTCCGCCCTTCGATGCGCTGCCGTGGAGCCCGTAGAGGCCGGCGCCTCGCACCACGAGCGCGCCCGGCGCGTAGGCCATGGCCGCGTACTCGCCCGCGAGCTTCGACAGGGCGTAGATGCTCCTCGGGTTCGGGAGGTGATCCTCCGGGTACGGCTCGGACGCCGTGCCGTCGAACACGTAGTTGGTGCTCAGGTGCACGAGCTTCGCGCCGTGCCCGGCGCAGCGCTCGCCGAGGCGCTTCACCGCCCGCGCGTTCACCGCGAAGGACGTGTCCTCCTCGCGCTCGCACACCTCCACGTTGTGGAAGGCCGCGCAGTTGAAGACGACGGTGGGCGCCGTCTCCTCGAGGGCGCGCTCCACCGCCGCGTCGTCGGTGATGTCGAGCGTCGAGCGGGGGTGGGCGGAGACGGGGGTGCCCGATTCGCCGAGCTGGGCCTCGAGGTCGGAGGCCAGCTGGCCGCCGCCGCCGGTGATGAGCACCGAGCCGAGGCTCACAGCACGGAGCCGAGCGCCTCGATGCGCGGCTTCAGCTCCTGGAGCAGCTCGAGCCACCGGATGTTGTAGTGGCGGGGGTCGGTGAGCGAGGCACGGTCCTCCACGTCGATGGCCGCGAGCAGATCGGCCACCGCCTCCACCACGGAGCGACTCGGGTTGAACCCGAGCGTGGAGGCGAGCTTCGCGTTGGAGCACTCGTAGTCGCGCGTCAGACTCGGGGCCTCCACCTCCTTGAGCGTGACCGGCCGGCCGAGGAGCTGGACCGATCCCGCCACGAGCATGGCCAGCTCGCGAATCTGGTAGTTCGAGTGCAGCACGTTGAAGATCTCTCCGCGCACGAGGTCCGCCGGCGCCTCGAAGGCGGCGATCATGGCGTCGGAGACGTCGCGGACGTCCACCAGCGGCCGCCACATCCATCCCCCGCCGTGGAGGAGGAGCTGCCCACCGAGCAGCGCGTCCTTGACGAACGTGTTCACCACGAGGTCGAAGCGCATGCGCGGCGAGTGGCCGTACACCGTGCCGTTGCGCAGGCACACGGGCACGAGGCCCTCGTCGACCAGCTTCAAGAGCTGCTCCTCGCCGTAGCGCTTAGAGGTGGCGTAGGCCCCGCGCGGCTTGATGGCCGCCGTCTCGTCGTGCATGCCGGGCGGCAGCCCGTCGTAGAGCGAGCAGGAGGAGGCGAACACGAGGCGTTCGATGCCCCGATCCACGCACGCCCGGCCCATCTCGGCGGTGGCCACGGCGTTCATCTGCCAGTTGGCCTCCGGATCGAACTCCGCCGTGGGGTCGTTCGAGAGGCCGGAGAGGTTGATCACCCCGTCGATCCCGTCGAGGGCCGAGGCGGGAATGTCGCGCACGTCGGCGTGAACGAGCTCCACGCGCTCGCTGACCCTCGCGAGCGGCTCCTCGCCCCAGTAGAAGCGATCGAGCACGCGCACGCGGTAGCCGCGCTCGAGGAGGCGGGGCACGAGCACCGCGCCGATGTAGCCGGCGCCGCCGGCCACGAGGATGGTTTGGGCGGGGCTCGGCGCCTGGGCGACGAGACCGTTGGAGCGCACGTCGCGCCCGGGAAGGTCCATGGTCTTGGAGTCCGTTGAGTCGTTCATAGCCTCGGCAAACGTATCGGGGTCACGGGATGGGCCGGTGTCCTCAGCTCGGCGTGGCCACGGCGGGATCGGCGGCGGGGTCCACCGCGCCGTCGCCGGCGACGGCCTCGAGCCCAGCGTCGCCGTCGGCGCCCGGCGCACGATGGGCCTCGGGGAGGCCAACACCCGCGGTCGGCTGCGGCTGCGCCGTCAGCCGGCGATCGCGCAGGCGGATGAGCGCGCGCCCGAGGCGGCCGGGCTCGCGCTTCACCGGCCCGCGCTCGCGGGTGCGGTTGAGAGCCACGTAGCGCTCGGCGGGATCGGGTCCGCCGGGATGGACGAACTCGGTGCCGGTGAGGTGGGAGAGGGTCTGACCGAGCACGAAGCGCGCGATCTTGACCGCGCTCCCCACCGGTCCGAGCACCGCGCGGCGCATCCTCCCCACGCGCTTCAGCACCTTGCGCTTCGCGTAGCGGGGCGCGTTGGCGTTGAGGTAGGTGGCGGCCACCAGCGCTCCCGTCGAGCGGGAGATCTGCGGGCGTCCGATGCCGCGCACCACGAGGTTGTAGGCCAGCGCGCCGCCGTGCTGTGCCCACCAGGGGAGGTAGGAGTAGAGGGGGATGCCCTCGGGGTAGAACTTCGCCCGCTGCGCGGAGGCCTTGACCTCCCAACGAAAGCGCCGGTACCACAGCACCTCGGGCACCTGCTTGTACTGCCCGTAGAGCGAGACCTCCTCCATGGTCATGCGGTCCGGGCCGATCACCCCCCGGAAGATCCCCGCCTGAGCCAGCGCCGGGATGCGGAAGAGCGCGTAGACCATGTCCCCGGCCACCATCCCCCCCGAGACCGTGCGCAGGCGCTCGCGCACGTCGCTCATCCCGAAGGTGTCGAAGGCCCAGGGCAGCTGCATGATCGCGCCGGACTCGGAGACGCGCACGTTCAGGGGGTAGGCGCCCACCACCTCGGGCCAGGCGTCGAGCTCGGCCACCATCCGCTCGAGAAAGCGCGGGTGCCACACGTCGTGGTCGGTGGCCCACGTGAAGTACTCGGCCTCGGGATGGGTCTCCCGCGCCAGGTTGAACACCTTGCGCCAGTTGCGGATGGTGCCCACGTTGCCCACGTTGCGCACGTAGTGGATGCGCGGGTCGCGCTCGGCGTAGGCACCCACGATCTCGGGCATGCGACCCGTCGAGCCGTCGTCGACGAGGAAGAGGCGGAAGTCGCGATAGGTCTGCGAGAGCAGGGACTCGATGGCGATGGCCACGTGGTCGTCCCAGTCCTTGACCATGCCGCCGATGACCACGCGGGGGCTCACGGGAGCAGCCGCCTCCACCCCAGCAGGTGGTCGTGCTCGAGGCCCTCGCGGGGAGCGCGATCGGGGCGAGCCACCTTACGCCTCGGACGGTCGAGGTCGTCGAGCATGCGGCGGAAGCGCCGGTCCACGACGGGCGTCTCCTGGAGCCAGAAGCGGCGCTCCACCGCGGCGCGCACCCGCTCGAGCGCGTCCTGCTCCACGCCGGCGCCCGTGCGCACGAGGGCGTAGAGGAACGCGCTCTTAAGCTCCCGCGCGCGCTCGACCAGGGCCTCGATGCGGTCGGGCCCGAGACGGTCCAGGGAGCCAACGGCCACGGTCAGGTCCACCGGCCCCAGCTCGGCCCCGGCCAGGTGATCCTCCGAGACGAGCACGAGATCGGCGTCGCCCATGCGCTCGCGGGTCTCCTCGGGGGCGGCGGGGTCGTGAACGTGCACGCGCGCTCCTGGGAACGCCGTCATGAGGTAGGGAGCGGAGAGCAGGAAACGCCCGGGGCGGTCGGCGATCACGTAGGTCACGCTCGGGCAGAGCGCCCCCAGCGCTCGAGCGAAGCCGCCGAAGCCCCCGCCGAGCTCGAGGACCACCCGCCGCTCGTGGCCCGAGCGCACGTGGCCGAGCGCCCCGCCCTGCTCGAGTCCCACGAGCGCCTCCGCGAAGGCGAGCGTGTCGCGGTTGTGGAAGCCGCCACGGGCCTCGGCGCCAAAGGCACCGAGGATCGGCGGCTCGGGGGCGAGAAGCTCGCGCGTGGCCACCTCCGCGAGGGCGTCGACGCGGCGAAGGACCTCCTCGCCGGCCGCGGGGGACGGGTAGGCGCCGGGACCGTCGCCGCCGAGGTGGTGGCAGTGGTGGCGCAGACGCTCCATCACGAGCGGCGAGGCCTCGCTGAGGTACCCCGCCGTGCCGAGGCCGTCCTCGAGCCCCTCCTCGCCCACGACGGCCACGAGCCGCCGGCGGATCCACTCGTAGGCGCCGAAGGCCGTGGCCTCGGAGGTGGTCGCCGAGTCGCTCATCGCGACCCGCTCGGCACGGAGGAGCGGGGACGCTCCTCGGTCGGCGCGGGCGCACCGTCTTCGCTCCCGGCGCCGTCCGTATCGGCGCGCACGGCCCGGTTCAGCTCCCGAGCGATCACCGACACGTACCGGGTCACGAACCAGCGCACGGGCGGCACCGCCAGCACCGCTCCGGCCGCCCGGACGGCCAAGCCCCCGGCGCCCGGCGCCGTCCCGGCGTCGGCCGGTGGCCCCTGGCCGTTCGTGGTGGCCCGCTGCGTGAGCACCTTCAGCCCCGGGCCCACGACGCCGACCAGGAGGCGCCGCACCGGACCGACGGCCAGCAGGCGCCGGGCGCCGGCCCGGGTCAGCTCGAGACGGCGGTGGTGGATGTGGCTCAGGTGCACGAGCGGCGTGAGGACGGCCCGGAAGAGCGGTGCCCACACCGGCGCTCGCACGGAGGCTCGCCGACCGCCGGCGGCGAGGCCCTCGATGGCCGCCACGAGCCGCGGGGTGGCCGCCACGTCCAGCCCGTGCGGGCGCACGAAGGCCTCGAGGAACGCCCGCGCCGGCGCCTCCGAGGCGCCCGTGGGCCCCACGGCCTCACCGAGCTCGGCCACATGCTGCTCCATGGTCTCGGCCACGCGCAGCAGTCCTCCGCCGGCGCGCACGAGATGGTCGAAGTGGAGGGTTCCGCGCTGGGTGTCGCGGAACTCGGGAGCGAGCACCGTGTAGACCGAGCGCCCCACCACGGCGCTCTCGATGAGCGCGCTCGTGTTCACGCCCACCACCGCGACGCAGTGGTGGATCGAGTCGTAGAAGTCGGCCTTCGAGCCGGCGTCGACCGGGTCGGCGCCGGCCCCCGGGAAGATGGCCACCGGGCCGAGGCCCGAGGCGTCGAAGCTCTCCCACTGGCGAGCGTTCTGGGGGTGGGGGCGGATCAGGATGCCCGCCTCCCGCAGTCTTTCGCCCCCGCGCTCGCGCAGCTCACGCGCCCAGCGCTCGACGAAGGGCGCCTCGTTCGGCGCGATGAAGCCCGAGGAGCACAGGTAGAGGAGGAACGGGCGGTCGGCGGGGAGGCCCACGCGGGCGCAGAACGCCTCGCGGTCGCTGCTCGGAGACCAGGCGAACCAGTGGTCGTAGGCCTGGGCGCCCGTGGCCACCACAGCGGCATCCGGCACCCCGTGGAGCTCGATGGCCTCGCGCCGCTGGTCGTGGTTCCACACGGTCACCAGATCCGGGACCTCCGCGATGAGGCCCTTGTTGGTCAGGTTGTCCCAGCTCGCCACGCAGAGCCCGGTGGGCAGCCCGAGCGCGCTGGCCCCCCGCACGTACTCGGCCTGGGGCGCCCCGGCGTCCACCAGGGGGGTCACGAGCACTGTGTCCGGGGCCTGCTCCTCGAGGAAGGCCCGCACCGCCGGCGAGCGCGGCAGCGCCCGCTCCATGGCGCGCAGCACCGCGCGGAGGGGCCGCAGGCCCACGGGGGAGCGCACGAGCCGCTCGGCCACCCGGCGCACGAGCGCCGGCGCCCGGCGCTCGGCGCGCGCCCGCAGCTTCGGCGCGTTCTCGTAGGGCGGCTCGAGGTAGCGCAGGTAGTCGATCGAGTGGCGCAGCCGCACGGAGAACACGTGCCAGGGGTCGCTCTCGCGATCGGGCGTCGTGCCGTAGCTCAGCCCGGGGTGCCCCTCCGCGAGGCGTTCGATCACGCTCGTGCCCTGCCCGACGCGGAAGAGCTCCCGTGACCCGTCGAAGGCCACGTGCACCCGATGGCCGCGCTCGGCCAGGCCACCCAGGGTGGACTCGAAGTTGCGGATGTAGCCCGCGTGGCGGATGAAGAAGAGGACCTTCACCGCATCACCCGCTCCGCTGCTCGGCTCACCGTGCGGCGCTGCCAGCGCCGGGTTCGGCGGACTCGCCGACGGACGCGCTTGACCGTGCGCGCGCGGTCGGCCCAGAGGCTCCACCCGGCGGCCACGGGGGCGACCACAGTCCGGAGGGCCCGGGTCTCCGCGGAGTCTGAGCGCGGTGCGGGTGCGGGGCCCGCCCCCGCGCCCTCGATGGCGGACACGAGCCTCGGCGTGGCCGGCTCCTCCAGGCCGTGTGGCCGCACGAAGCGCCGGACGAAGGCCCGGTTGCGCTCCGCGTCGAACTCCCCTCCCAGCGCGCGGGCGAGCTGGTCGGCGTGCTCCTCGAACGATGGCGTAACGGTGAGCGGACCTCCCTCGGACTCGAGCAGATAGCGGAAGTGGAGCATGCCCTCCTGCGAGTCGCGAAAGCCGGGGGCGAGCCACGAGAGCACGGGACGGCCCACCACCGCGCTCTCCACGAAGGCGGTGGTGTTCACGCCGACCACCGCCGCGCAGTGGTGGATCGAGTCGAAGTAGTCGACCTTCGCCTGGGGCCCGATCGGATCGGCACCGCCAGCGGGCCACACGGCCACGTTCTCCACCGCGGAGAGCGCGAAGCCGGCCCATCGGTCGGCCCCCTGGGGGTGGGGGCGGATGAGGATGCCCGCCTCGCCGAGGGCCCCTCCGCGCTCGCGAAGCCGGGCGATCCACTCCGTCACGTAGCCCACCTCGTCGCGCACGTACGGGGAGGAGCCCACGAAGAGCACGACCGGGCGATCCGCTCGCAGGCCGACCTCCTCGCAGAACGCCTGCCGCTCGCGGCTCGGAGTCCATGCGAACCAGTGGTCCCAGGCCTGTGCCCCGGTGGCGACGATCCGCGCCTCGGGGATGCCATGCAGCTCGACCGCCTCCTCGTGTTGGTAGCCGTTCCACACGGTCACGAGATCGGGCACGTCGCGGATCCGGCCTCCCGTGGTCAGATTGTCCCAGGAGTAGATGCAGATCCCGGTGCGGATCCCGAGGCGCCGGGCGCCGCGGAGGTAGTCGGACTGCGGCGTGCCGAACTCCGTGACGGGAGTGACCAGCAGGAGGTCGGGGCGCCGCTCGGTCAGGAACGCGTCGATCTCCGGATCGGTGGGCACGGCCCGCTCGAGACGACCGAGCGCCGCGGCGAGCCCGGCGCGGCCCCTCCGGGTGCGGAGCAGCGGCCAGCCTGCCAGCCGGCGGATCGCCGCGGGGGCGTGGCGGGCGGTCCACTCGCGGAAGCCTCGGGCGTCCTCGTAGCGAGGGTGGAAGTAGGAGAGGAAGTCGAGGGAGAGGCGAAGGTCGCGGGCCATGGCCGCCCAGAGGTCCCTGCGGCGCGGCGCGGAACCGTAGGTGATCTCGGGATGCTCGGCGGAGAGCCGCTCGAGCGCGCTCCATTGGGACGGCGCGCGGCTCTGGGCTTCGAGCCCCACGTGCACGCGGTGGCCGCGCTCGGCCATGAGGCGCAGGGTGGACTCGAAGTTGCGCGCGTGCCCCGGCGTGCGCATGACGAGGAGGACGTTCACCGGCGCCTCGGCCGCCTCACATCTGGTCGACGGACAGTGCCTCGGCCCGGCTGAAGAACCACAGGCCGGAGGCCCAGGCCGCGACGATCATCCCGACGCTCAGCGCCAGGCCGGGAAGGTTGAGCTCGCCCACCCCGATGGCTCCCCACTTCACCATCTCGATGATCGGGGTCATGGGGTTGATCACCGCGAAGGGCTGGAGCACGGCCGGAAGGCTCTTCAGCGGGTAGATCACCGGGGTGAGGAAGAACCACACGCCGAGCACGTAGCTGAGCGTGAAGCGCATGTCCCGGGTGGCCGCGCCGAGCACGGCCGTCCAGAAGGAGATGCCCAGGGCCAGCAGCACTCCGAGCAGCATGCCCAGGGGTGCCAGGAGGAGCCTGGGCTCGAGCGCGATGTGGGTCGTGCCGTCGATGGTCAGGAACACCCCGAGGGTCACGGCGAGGATGATCGAATAGAGGAAGAGCTCGACCAGAGCCGGCGCCAGGTTCGCGAAGGGGAGGATGAGCCGCGGGAAGTAGAGCTTCTTGATGAGCGCGCGGTTGAGCTCGATGCTGCGCGTGGCCCACATGAGCGACTGCTCGAACAGCGTCCAGCCCATCATCCCGATCAGGAAGAACAGGAAGTAGGGCACGTCACCGGAGGGAGCCCCGAGGAGGCCGCCGAAGATCAGGGCCTTGAGGCCCACGTCGAGCAGCGGGCGGGCGGGAATCCACAGCCAGCCCAGATGGGTGCGGATGTAGAGCTTCTCGAGCGCGCGGCGCCCGAAGAAGGGCAGCAGGGCCCGGTAGCGGCCGACCTCGCGGAAACGCTCGACCGTTCCGGTCCTGCGCGGCTCGATGACCACGGTGCCGCGAGCGGGCTCGACGTCGAGCGCAGGAGCGGGTGGTCGTCTGAGGGTGAAGGCCATACGGATGAGAAAAGGCGCGGCGCGCCGGGGAGTTTCGGGGCGGGCGGGCCTCCGGCTCGCGCCCTAGGGTGATCCCAAGTGGAGGCGCTCCGATGCTAGCCGAGCCGGGCGGTGCCATAGGAGCGCCCTCCGCCGGGCGCGGAGCCCCACTGCGCATCGCCCACGTGAGCGCCACCTTTCCGCCTTATCTCGGCGGGGCGGGCACCACGTGCCTGCACCTCGCGGCCGGCTCGGCGGCCCGCGGCCACCACGTGGAGGTGTTCACCGCGGAGGCGGACGGGGCCGCCCCGGACACCGGCGCGGCGGTCGTGCATCGTCGCGAGCCGCTCGCGGCCATCGGCAATGCCCCCCTCATCCCCGCCCTCGCTCGCCTGTCCGGCTTCGACGTGGTGCACCTCCACTACCCGTTCATCTTCGGTGCGGAGCTCATGCTGGCCGGGCGCGTGCGGTCGCGCAACGGCGCGCTCGTGGTCTCCTACCACAACCGCCTGATCGGTGACGGCGCCCGGCGCGCGATGTTCGCCGCCTACGAGGCCACGGTCGCGCCCTTGCTGGCCCGCGCCGCCGACCGGATCTGCGTGCTCTCCGAAGCCCACGCCGCCACCGTGCCCTACCTGCGCTCCCGGCCCCGGGGCAAGCTGGCCGTCCTGCCCAACGGAGTGGACGTCGATGCCTTCCGGCCGGGTCCCGACGCGGCCGGCGTGCGCGCCGAGCACGGCATCCCCTCCGACGCCCCCGTGGCCGCGTTCGTGGCCGCGCTCGACCGCGCGCACTTCTCGAAGCGCCTCGACCTCGCGCTCGAGGCCGTGAGCCTCGTCCCGCGTCCGGACGTGCACCTTCTGGTGGCCGGCGGCGGTGAGTGGCTCGAGCGCTACCGGGCCGAGGCGGCCGCACGCGGGATCGCCGGGCGCGTGCACTTCCTCGGCTCCGTGCCCCACGAGCGGCTCCCCGACGCCCTGCGCGCCGCCGATCTCCTCCTGCTGACCTCCGACCTCGAGTCCTTCGGCATCGTGCTTCTCGAGGCGATGGCCTGCGGGCTGCCCACCGTGTCCACCGACCCGCCCGGGGTGGGCGCGGTCGTGCGTGCGGGCGCAACCGGGCTGATGGCGCCCCGGGGCGACGCCAAAGCCATCGCCCGAGCCGTCGACGCCCTGATCGAGCGGGGCCCGCGAGGGCGCCGGGAGATGGGCCTCGCGGGCCGCGCCGAGTGCGAGCGCCGGTACGCATGGCCGCGACTCGTGGAGCGCCTCGAGGGCGTCTACCGCGAGGCGCTCGCCTCGAGCTCCGGCTCCCCGACGAGGCTCCAGTCGAGCGCCGGACGAACGACTCCCTCCAGCCGGTCTGAGAATCCGGAGGGAGCGGCCCCGCGGGCGCCCGCGTCATAGACGCGGAAGGCCAGGGCGTCGAGCTCGGTCAGGCGCTTTTGGGTGCCCGCCACCACGAGCACCGCGGTCGTGCGCACGGTGTAGAACTTGTCGGCGAGCAGGTCCCCCGGCACCCGGGCCACGATGCGGTAGTCGCCCGGCGTCTCGGCCTCGAAGGTCTCGGTCTGGACCGAGCTGAGCGCCGGCGAGCCCTCCGTGAACAGCGTGACGCCGCAGCGCACGGCGCTGGCCGGGCGCAGGGTCCGGAGCGTGACCTCGACCTGCACCTCGTCGCCGAGGCGCGCCGACCCGATCTGGGTGCCGTCGGGGGAGAGAAGCCGCGTGCCCGCGATGTTGCCGTAGGCCGTGTCGAGCTTGCTCCGCACCCCCGGCCGAGACCGGCGCTTGGTCCGCTCCGCCTGAGAGGTCTCGTACTCGGTCACCACCTGCTCGGGGGGCCCGTCGCTCTGCATCTCGCCCGCGTCGAGCCAGATCACCCGGTGGCAGAGGCGCCGGATCGCGGCGGTGTCGTGGGAGACGAAAAGCGTGGTCAGGCCCTGCCTGCCGTCCTCCTCGACACGCTCGAGGCAGCGCTGCTGGAAGTCGATGTCTCCCACGGCCAGTACCTCGTCGGCCAGCAGGATGTCCGGCTCCATGTTGATGGCCACCGAGAAGGCGAGGCGGAGGTACATGCCGCTCGAGTAGCGGGTGACCGGGGTGTCGATGAACTTCTCGAGCTCGGCGAACTCCACGATCTGGTCGAAGCGCCGCTGCACCACCGAGCGCGGGATGCCGAACAGGGCGGCGTTCAGGAACACGTTGTCGCGTCCGGTGGACTCCGCGACGAAGCCGGCCCCCACCTCGAGCAGGGACACCACCCGTCCGCTCATCTCCGCCCGCCCCTCCGTGGGTGGAGTCACCCGACCGAGGATCTTCAGCAGCGTGGTCTTGCCCGCGCCGTTGCGGCCCACGATGCCGAGGATGGTGCCCGGCCCCACCTCGAAGGAGACGTCCTTCAGCGCCCACAGCTCCGCGGCCGGGGGAGCCTCGCCGCTCTTGGCCGCCTTCGCGGAACGGCGCATGACCTTGGCGTCGAGGCGGTCGAGCTTGTAGAGCTTGGAGAGGTGCTCGACCTTGACGTTAGGCATGGGAGGGGCCGGAACGGTCGGCGTCGGCGCTGCGCATGGCGTCCACGAGCTTAGGCCAGGTGAGCTCGCGGGCCGTCTCCATGGCCCGCACGCCGATCCGCCTCAGCACGAGCGGGTCCGAGGGCAGCTCGGTGGCCTGCTCGACGTCGATCACGTTGTCCATGTGGCGCAGGTACGGCGGGGAGTGCTCGTCGAGGTTGGTGATCACCACAGCGCCATGCTCCATCGCCGAGGCGATCGAGGTGTTGTTGGCCCGGGCGCCCGCCGGGAAGAACGCGGAGAAGAAGGTGGTGGACACGAGCTGGTTGAACACCGCCACGTCGGAGAGGTTGCCCATGAAGTAGAGGCGGCCCCCGAAGACCCGCCGCATCTCGTCGAACAGGAGCTCGGCGTCCTCCATGGCCGCCGTCTCGTGGTTGGCGTTCGAGATGAACACGGTGTAGGTGCGCCCCGACGCCTCGAGCAGCGTCCGGAGGCGAACGAACTCGTCGGTGCGCAGCTTGTGGGCCATGCCGAACGAGAAGACCGAGATCTCGCTCGGCTGGAAGCGGCGGGTGTCGGAGATCAGCCCGGGCGCCCAGACGCGCTCGACGCGCCCGGCCAGGGGCTCCACGCGCGCGGCCACCTCGTGGTTGCCGCACCACGTCACGCCCGCGCGCTCCACCATCCGCCGCTCGAGCGCCGTCGCGCGGTAGTCGTGCAGGAAGACCTGCAGAGCGGGCCACCCGGCCCGCCGCCGCAGCCCGCGATCGAGGACCTCGCGTTCCTCGGGGCCGAGCTCTCCGACCTTGAAGGAGAGCAGGGGCGAACGGGCCTCTCCGGCACGCGGATCGAGCAGGCCGATGACGGGTACCTCGAGCCCGCGGGCCAGCTCCTGGTTGAAGCGCGCGACGCCCGACGTGAAGGGGTTGAGGTGGTGCGAGAGCACCGCGTCGAGCGCGGCGGGCGCACGGCCGCGGGCCTCCGGGGCGGCCGGTGCCGGGCGGGGCTCGGCGCTCACGCTACGTCGGCGCGCTCGTACACGAGCACCCTGCCCTTGCCCCCCCAGTCCATCCGCTCCTCGAGATCGGCCCGCGACCGGAAGCCCTCGAGCACGAACAGCGTCCGCAGGAGGTCCTTGCTCATGAGGGTGATGTGGGTGGGGTCCACCTCGGGCTCGGTCGTGAAGGAGAGGAGCCCCGCCGGTTCGGGGTGGAAGCGGGTGGTCACGTAGGCCAGCCGCGAGCTCGCCCGGCAGATGACCTCGACCGTGCGCCGCACCTGGAGCACCGTGAGGTGCTCCATGACCTCGCGGCAGACGACCAGGTCGTAGCTCCGGTCGGGCACGAGCGGCTCGTCGACCGGCCCCACGGTGATCCGGTCGCGCATCTCCGGTGGGGCGAGCTCGACGCTGTCGGGGGAGAAGTCGATGCCGTCGGCCTCCACGTCGAGCTCGTGGAGGAACTGCATGAGAAAGCCCGGTCCGCAGCCCAGGTCGAGCACCCGCCCGGGAGCGAGCACCTCCTTGATGAGCTCCGGGTTGCGGGCCTCGATGCGGCGCCGCGTCTCGAGCTCGTAGCGGTTGTCGCCCTCCCGCCAGTCGCTCGCGAAGTAGTCGTCGTCGTAGTGCTCGGGCGCCCACGGGCGCTGCTCGAGCACCGCCGCCTCGAAGCTCCGCACCTCGGGCGAGGCCTCGCCGCTCACCCGCTCTGCTCCCAGCTCGCGCGGTAGCGCTCGAGCAGCGCCGTGGAGGAGTCGAGCACCGTGTCGAGGAAGACCACCTCGGTGCCGACCTCCTCGCACGCGGCGAGCTCCTCCCCGGGCAGCCGGCCCGCCCAGTCGCGGCCCTTCACGTAGAAGCGGGGGCACAGGGCCCGAAGCACGTCGGCGGTGGTGGTGCGGGAGAGGTGGGTGTAGTCCACGGGGCGCAGGGCGTCGATCACGAGGACACGCTGGTCCTCGGGGAGTAGCGGCGGGTGCTTTCGGCTCACGTAGGCGTCACCTGACACGTTGCACAGGACGGGCGCGCCCAGGCTATGAGCTTCCTCGAAGTAACGGACGTGGCCGGCGTGCAGGGGGTCGAAGCCGCCGTCCACCATGGCCATCCGTCCTCGGTGGGCCGCGAGCTCCTCCGTGGCGAGGATCACACGCCTGCCCGCTCGAGCCCCGAGACCATGTCGAGGAGGTCGAGCTCGCGCACGTCGAGGGCGGCGAGGCGCGCGGAGCCGATCCGGGGCACGATCCGCCGTGCCACGTCGAGGTGCGAGGGCGAGAAGTTGTAGAGGGAGTAGAACGAGACGGTGTCCACGCCGAGGAGGGGACCGAGGTAGGCAAAGCCGCCGTAGGTGGTGAACAGCGCGCGCGCTCCGGCGATGACCCGGGTCTGGAGATCGAGGTTGTGGCGGGCGACCATGATCGGCGCGAGGTCGTGCACCGCGCCCGAGGCCCCGGCGGGCGCGTAGTCGGCGTGGCCGTCGAAGTCGAGCCCGGTGGAGAGCAGCACCACGTCGTGCTCCTCGGCGAGGCGCGCCACCAGGCGCCGGACGAACGCGCGGTTCTCCTCGGTGTCCGGGAAGTCGGCGCTGAAGTAGGCCTTGACGGCCACGTAGTCCTCGGGCAGATCCTCGAGGCCCGGGGCGGGCGGCGGCCCGCTCGGCGCGGGCAGCGGTCGGTAGAGCGTGCGCTTCTCGAGTGCGCCGAGCTTGCGGCTGCGGGCCCAGAAGTACCGGAAGCGCTGGTTCATGAGCCCGGGGTGCAGCACGTTGACCGCGTCGAGGCCGAGGCGCTCGGTCGCACGCCGCACGATCTCGGCGTCGAGCCCGCCGAGCTCCCACACCTTCTCGCCGGAGCCCGCGGCCTTCTGAGCGGCGTGGCGCTCGCGCAGCTGCTCCGGCTCGAAGAAGTCGAAGGCGTCCACGTAGGAGCCGGCCAGGTCCGCGTACCAGGGCTGCGCGCCCCCGCGCGAGACGGCCACGAGCCGCTCGCGCTCGATCCCGTAGTGCTCGACGAAGCGGTTGAGCATGGGGATCCAGTAGAGGACCTCGAAGCCGATCTCCGAGAGCCACGGACCGACGAGGATCGGTGCGCTGCCACGCGCCGCCTTCGCCACCGCCCGGTCGGCCCGCTCGATCGCACGGTCCTGCGTCCACGCGGTGGCCAGGAGCTCGGCCCGCGGCTTGATCGAGGCCACTCGGCGGCGCGCGCCCTTGAGCGCGCGCTTCGGACGGCGGATGAACCTCGGTCCTCCTACGGGCATGCGAGCGGGTCCTAGAGTGGGTCGGGTACCGGGCGGCGGAGGCGCTGGGCCGCGTATCCCGCGACTTCGGCCCTCCGACAGTTATAACGTCACGAGCTAGGACGCCATGAGTCACCCCGCAAGCGCCACCCGCACGTTCCAGATCGCCGGCGTCGAGATCTCCGACGCCAGCGACGCCTACGTGATCGCCGAGATCGGCCACAACCACCAGGGGTCGGTCGAGAAGGCCAAGGAGATGTTCGACGAGGCCAAGCATTGCGGCGCCCACGCGGTGAAGATCCAGAAGCGTGACAACCGCTCGCTCTACACCAGCGACTTCTTCAACAAGCCCTACGAGAACGAGAACTCCTTCGGCGGCACCTACGGCGAGCACCGCGAGGCGCTGGAGTTCGGCCGCTCGGAGTACGGGGAGCTGCAGGCCTACGCCGAGGAGATCGGCGTCACGTTCTTCGCCACGGCCTTCGATCTCTCGAGCGCCGACTTCCTGGCCGACCTCGACATGCCGGCGTACAAGATCGCCTCGGGGGACATCGACAACCTGCCCCTGCTGCGCCACGTGGCCGCCATCGGCAAGCCGATCGTCCTCTCCACGGGGGCCTCGACGCTCGACGACGTGCGGCGCGCGCACGATTGCGTGGCCGAGATCAACCCGCAGGTGGCCATCCTCCAGTGCACCGCGGGCTACCCCGCGGCCTTCGAGGAGCTCGACCTCCGCGTGATCCAGACCTACCGGGACCTCTTCCCGGAGGTGGTGATCGGCCTGTCGAGCCACGACAACGGGATCGCCATGGCGGTGGCCGCCTACGTGCTCGGGGCGCGCATCGTCGAGAAGCACTTCACGCTGAACCGGGCCATGAAGGGCACCGACCACCGCTTCTCGCTCGAGCCCCAGGGGCTCCAGAAGATGATCCGCGACCTCGAGCGCACCCGCGCGGCGCTCGGCGACGCCAACAAGCGGATGTACCCGAGCGAGGTGGACCCGAAGAAGAAGATGGGCAAGAAGCTCGTGGCCGCCGCGGACCTGCCCACCGGGCACACGCTGCGCGAGCAGGACGTGGCTCAGAAGAGTCCCGGGGACGGCCTGCCCCCGTACGAGCTCGACCGCCTGCTGGGACGCACGCTTCGTCACCCCGTCGCCCGCGAGGACGCGCTCACCTTCGAGGCGCTCGAGGAGGCCGCGCCCGAGGGCGAGGGCGAGGAAGCCCCCCTGGCCCAGGCCGGCGCGGCCCATGGCGGATGAGCTCCGCCTCGACGGCCGGGTAGCACTGGTCACCGGAGCCCTCGGCAACCTGGGCCCGGTGTGGATCGGGGCCCTGGCCGGGGCCGGCGCCAGCGTGGTGGGCGTGGACGTGCGCCCGCCCGACGAGCTCGAGCTGGGCGAGTCGAACGCCACGGTGCTCTACGAACAGGCCGACGTGACCGATCGGGCGGGCCTCGAGGCCGTCCGCGACCGCGTGCACGAGCGCCTCGGGCCCCCCACCGTGCTCGTGAACAACGCCGGCATCGACCAGCCGCCGGGCGCGGACGCCCGCACCTGGCGGATCGAGGATCTCCCGCTGGAGGACTTCCAGCGCACGGTGGAGGTGAACCTCGGCGGCACGTTCAACGCCACGCAGGTGTTCGGCCCCGGAATGGTCGACGAGGGCCGCGGCTCCATCGTGAACATCGGCTCCCTGTACGCGTCCGTGGCCGCCGAGCCACGCTTCTACGACCACATGGACGCCGACCCGCCCTTCCTCAAGCCGCCGGCCTACGGCGCCTCGAAGGCCGGTGTGGTGAACCTGACCCGCTACTTCGCGCGCCTGTGGGGCCCGCGCGGCGTCCGGGTGAACGCCCTCTCGCCGGGCGGCGTGCTGGGCGGCCAGGACGCCGAGTTCCTCGCCAAGTACACCGCGCGCGTGCCGCTCGGGCGCATGGCCGAGGCCGCCGACCTGGCCGGGCCGCTGCTCTTCCTCGCCTCGGACGCCTCCGGCTACCTCACCGGGCACGAGCTGCGGGTGGACGG
>JBPCRE010000192.1:0-9305 GCA_050997195.1 Thermoleophilaceae bacterium | reverse complement strand
ACCTTCCTCGCCCGCAAGTGGTACTTCGACGAGGCCTACGACGCGGTGTTCGTGCGCCCCGCCACCGGGCTCGGGCGCTTCGGGCGCACGGTGATCGAGTCCGCGCTCGTGCAGGGCGTGTTCGTGGGCGGCACCTCGGGCGCCGTGCGCGCCGGCTCGCGCATGGCCCGCGCCGTGCAGTCGGGCTACGTACGCGCGTACGCGCTGCTGCTGCTCATGGGCGTGAGCGGGCTCGGCCTCTACTTCCTGATCGTGTCGAGCTAGATGATCGAGCTGTTCGAGATCAACCTCTCGGTGGTGGTGTTCATGCCGCTCGCGGCCGGGTTGATCGGCGCGCTGTTGCCGGGGCGCTTCGCCCGCTGGCCGGTGCTGGCCGCCACCGTGGGCGTGCTGGCCTACGCGGTGCTGATGATCGTGGACTTCGAGTCGGTGTACCGCCCGGGCTTCGCCCTCCAGTACGACACCGACCTCGAGTGGATCCCCGAGCTCGGGGTGCGCTACTCGCTCGGGGTCGACGGGCTGAACCTCTTCCTGGTGGCGCTGACCGCCCTGCTGTGGGTGCCGGCCACGCTGGTGGCCGCGCTGCGTCCCGTGGAGCGCCCGCGGCTCTTCTTCTTCCAGATGGCCCTGGCCGAGACCGCGGTGCTCGGCGCGTTCCTGGCCCAGGACCTCGCCCTCTTCGTCCTCTTCTTCGACCTCATGCTCGTGCCCTTCTACTTCCTCATCGGAGCGTGGGGTCGGGGAGCGCGGGTGCTCGCCACCACCAAGTTCGTGATCTACACCCTCGTGGGCTCGCTGTTCATGCTGGCCGGCGCCGTGGCCCTCGGGGTGCTGGCCACGCCCGAGGGCGCCGAGATCTCCTTCGCGCTGGCCGAGCTCGAGCGCCGCAGCGTGCCGGCCGGGGCGCAGACCTGGATCCTCCTGCTCTTCGCCGCCGCCTTCCTGGTGAAGATGCCCGCCTTTCCGCTGCACGGCTGGGTACCCGACACCTACCGGGCCACCTCCATCCCGGTGCTCGTGCTGTTCTCGGCCGTGCTCTCGAAGGTCGGGGCCTACGGCTTCCTGCGGATCGTGCTCCCGATCCTCCCCGACGCCGCGGCGCTCCTGCAGGAGCTGTTCATCGCGATCGCCGTGGTGTCGATCCTCTACGGCTCGGTGCTCGCCTTCGCCCAGGACGACGCGCGCCTGGTGGTGGCCTACTCCTCCATCGCCCAGCTCGGGTTCATCCTGCTCGGCATCTTCTCGCTCGACCCCAAGGGGGCGCAGGGTGCGGTGATGCAGATGGTCAACCACGGGCTCGTCACCGCGGCGCTGTTTCTCATCATCGGGCTCCTGGCGGCGCGCGCCGGCGGCTCCGACTCGCTCGCGCGCATGGGCGGCACCGCGTTCCGTGCGCCGGTGCTGGCCGGCCTCTTCCTCGTGGTGGCGCTCGCCACCCTTGCCATGCCGGGCTCGCCGAACTTCGTGGGCGAGGTGCTGATCCTCTTCGGGGCCTACGAGCAGCACCTCGTGCTCGGCATCGTGGCGAGCGCCGGCGTGGTGCTGGCCGCGGTGTACATGATCCGCGCCTTCCAGAAGGCGATGCACAATCGGGTCGGCCCGCAGGTGAGCCCCGGAGACCTCGGCGTGCTCGACACCGTTGCCATCGCTCCGCTCGTGCTCGTGATCGTGGCCCTGGGGGTCTATCCCCAGGTGCTCCTGGAGCGCACCGAGGGGGCCACGGTGGCGCAGATCGAGGAGGCCGCGGCGAGAGCGAAGGCCCCGGTGGCCGCGCTGGGCCCGGGCGCTCCGCCCGAGGCGCAGGCGCGGGTCGAACCGATCGCGGTGCCCGGCGCGCCTGCGGGGGATCGATGATCGCCGCCGTGCAGGGCCCCGAGGTGGACTACCTCGCGCTCTCCCCGCTCTTCGCGGTGCTCGGTGGCTCGATCCTCTGCCTCATGGCCGGCCTGTTTCGGCCGCGCGTGGTGCAGCGCGCGCTGATCCCGGGCGTCGCGGCCGTCTCCCTGATCGTGGCCATCGCGCTCACGGTGGTCATCTGGGAGCCGGGCGACTCGCCCCCCATCGTGTCCGGCGCCCTCGCGACGGACACGCTCGCGCTCTTCGTGTCGGTCATCTTCTACGTGGCCGCGCTCGCCGCCGTGGTGCTCTGTCTGCGCTCGGAGGCGGTTCGCGAGACGGGCTCCGGCGAGTTCCTAGCGCTGCTGCTGGCCTCGGTGGCCGGCATGGTGCTGCTGGCCGGCGCGGAGAACATGATCACCCTCTTCGTGGGCCTCGAGCTGCTCTCGATCCCGCTGTACGTGCTGTGCGGGTCGGACCTCCGGCGAGCGACCTCGCTCGAGGCCGGGCTCAAGTACCTGGTGATCGGCTCGGTGGGCTCGGCGACCCTGCTCTACGGCCTCGCGCTCGTGTACGGGGCCACCGGATCGACCGACTTCTCGGGTATAGCCAAGGCCATCCGCACCACCGTGGGGGCCGGTGACCCCCTGCTTCTCTCCGGCCTGGCCCTCGTGATCGCCGGTCTCGCCTTCAAGGCCTCGGTGGCCCCCTTCCACCAGTGGACGCCCGACGTGTACCAGGGCGCCCCCACGCCGGTCACGGCGTTCATGGCCGTGGCCACCAAGGCCGCCGCCTTCGCGGTCTTCCTTCGCTTCTTCGACGCGGCCGTGCCCTCGGCGCAGATCGACTGGGGCCCGGCGATCGCGGCGCTGGCCCTGGCCACCATCTTGATCGGCAACGTGGGGGCCATCACCCAGGACTCGCTCAAGCGCATGCTGGCGTGGTCGGGCGTGGCCCAGGCGGGCTACCTGCTGGCCGGCGTGGTGGTGGGCACCAAGCTCGGGCTGCAGGCCACGGTGTTCTACCTCGCCGTGTACCTGCCCATGAACCTGGCCGCCTTCGCGGTGATCATCGCCCGCGAGCGCCGCTCCGAGCGCGGCGACGACATCCATTCGCTCGAGGGCCTCGGCGCGGCCAGCCCGGCGCTCGCGTGGCCCATGACGATCGCCATGCTCGCGCTCGCCGGCTTCCCCTTCACCGGCGGCTTCGTCGGAAAGTTCTACCTCATCCGAGCCACCGTGGAGGGCTCCTACACCTGGCTCGGCGTGGCCATCGTGGTGGGCTCGATGATCTCGCTCGTCTACTACCTGCGTGTGGTGGCGGCCATGTGGATGGGCCCGATCGAGGTGCGCGTGCCCGGCGGCCGGCGCCTGGCCCGCGCCGCCGGCTGGTCCCCGGAGGCCGACGCCCGCGCCCAGCCGGAGGTGGTGGGCGTGGCCCTGCTCATGGCGGCGCTTACGATCGCCACCGGGGTGTTCCCGGAGCCGCTGTTCGACCTGGTACGCGACGTGGGCACGTCGTTGTCGTCGTTCGTGTAGGGGGGCTCGAGCGGAGGTCGGTAGGGTCGCACTCAGGCGAGGAGAGAGGAGGCCTGAGTTGAACGCGAGCGCACCTCCGGAGACCCAGCTCGTCGAGGTGGCGACGGGAATCCGGATGAACTACCGCCGCGTAGGTAGCGGCGATCCACTGCTGATGGTCATGGGCACGAGCGGCTCGCTCGGCCTGTGGGGCGCGGTCGAGCCGGGGCTCACCGAGGCGCACGAGGTCATCTCCTTCGACAACCGCGGCCTCGGCGCCTCCGAGCGCGGAGAGGGAGAGCTGAGCATTCGCTCGATGGCCGGCGACACCGCGGCGCTGCTTGACGCGCTCGGCGTCGAGCGGGCGCACGTGTGCGGCTGGTCGCTGAGGAGCGCGGTCGCCCAGGAGCTCGCCCTCGCACACCCGGACCGGGTCGGCGCGCTCGTGCTCTACGGCACCTGGGGGCGGGTCGACGGGTTTCAGACCGCCCTGCTCGCCGCGCTCTCCCATCCCTGGGAGACGGGCGATCTCGAGGCGGCGCTCACCGCGCTCGGCCTCGCCTTCTCCCCCGAGCTGCTGAGCAGCCCGGAGTTCGAGGCGCTCATGGAGCAGCTCCGGCCGCTGTTCCCGTCGACCGAAGCACAGATCGCGGCGACGGCGAGGCAGTGGAGAGCCGACCTCGAGCACGACACGCTCGACCGCCTGCACGAGATGTCGGCGCCCACGCTGGTGGTGGCCGGCGAGCAGGACCTCGTCACACCCCCGTGGCAGTGCCGGGCGGTGGCCGATCGGATCCCCGGCGCGCGCTACGAGTGCCTGAGCGGCCCGGGTTCGAGCCACGCGCTGGCCTTCGAGCGCACCGAGGAATTCGTCGCGCTCGTGCGTGGCTTTTTGGCCGAGCAGCGGCTGTAGGCGGCGTCCGGGGTAGCTCGCGGATTGCAAGGAGGGGCGGTCAATCCGGACATCGAGCCGTGCCGCAAGGCACACGGTTTACGACGAGCAGGGACCGGTGGCGCCGGAAACTCCCTCCTTCCTAGGGCGAGATTGGTCCAAGTTGAGTAGCCCCCGCCGTCTCCCCTTCTGAGCGCGGTGGCCCGGTAGCCGAGTGCTGGCTCTGCCTGTACTCAAGCGCCTCCGACTGTTCATCGAACTGCAAGAGCTCGCCGGCGAGGTCGACAAGATGGCGCTTGACCTCGCTCGGGGTCGCGTAGAAGAACTCCCTACGGAGATTGACTCGATTGACGCGTCGGTCCGAGAGCCGCCCGTGCAGCTTGTTTTCGATGCCTACCGCGTCCTTGGAGAAGAACACCGCGTGCGCGTCGAACCTGAAGGGAACCGACGCGTCGCCGAGCTCCCGTACACGCTCCATAGGGTCGAGACGCCTGGTCAAACCCACTTTGACCATCTGATCCCCAAAGGCGCCGAAGTTGGAAATGACGTAGACGTAGCCGGCGCGAATATTGGCCGCTCGGTAGTCGACATCTTCTATGCCTCTATCGATTTCGGCGAGCTGCCCACGGAGGCGAGCCGCACCTTCCTCATCACCCTTACCCTCCAAAGCCGTGAGCGCGTTCAGGTAGTGCTGGCGTTCCTTTTCGAGCCGGGTCCGTTCTCGCTCCATCTCTTGCTGGGCGCGTTGCTCATCGCGCAACCGCTCGCGCTCATCACGCTGGCGTTCTTTCTCCTCAGCCAATTTCTCGAGGTAGTCCGCAGTCAGTTCGAGCTCTTGCACACGGAGTTCGTGATAGTCATGAGCTATCTGAATGCTCATGGTCTTGCCGAGCCTTTCGATAGTTCCGGCGACCTTGGTCAAGCGCTCGACAGCCGACGCTAGCTTGTACGGCTTGAGCGAACGCACCGCGTTGTCCGCCTCGGCATTGTACGCGCGCAGCATCAGCTTGGAGTAGTCGCGCACCATCTTGCGCCCTTGTGCCGCCGAGCCGTTGACGGACCAATCGGTGGCCGCAAGAATCGCGTCACCTTCTTTTGCTCGCGTCTTGATCTGGTCTCGAAGGCGCTTGAGCTCGGCCTGGTAGGCAATTGAGTCGTTGAGGGGATGCCGGTACTCGTAAATGCCGATCTCTTGCAGGAGCGCGGTCTCTTCTGTCACGACGACTTCTTCACGCAGTTCTCTTAATCGGTTCTCTAGCTGCGTTTTCTTGAGGCTGGCCTCTTGGCGCTCGTGGTGGATTTCCTCCTGAATCGTGTGGCGCTCATGTTCGAGCGTCGTAACGGCCTCTCGACGTTCTTGGTCGAGTCGCTCGCCCTGTTCGGCGATCTCGGTTCGTAGCGCCTCGCGTCGTCGCTCAAGCTCAACGAGCGGGAGCAATCCCAGTCGATCATGTTCTGCTCTGAGATGGTCGACCTCGTCGGCTAACTGGCGCGCCCTCTTTCGGGCTCCGAAGAACGAGCTCTTGATCGCCTTCTCGCGCCGGACGGGGCCGAACGCTGGCGTCTCACCTTCAGGAGATACTGGGGCGGGCCCAGCGTACTGAGGCCGTTGGGGCTCGGGCCCTCCTTCCATCGACACAGCATGCCTGCTAGTCCGCTAGACCGCAAGAAGCCAGGAGGCCTGTCTGGCTCGCCCCAGCAGCAGTACCGGGTATACCTCACCTCATGGCAAAGGTCATGGTCTCTCTGCCTGACGACCTCCTCGAGGCGGTCGACGCCGAGGCGCGACGGCGCAGCACGACGCGCAGCGGGCTGCTGAGAGCCTTCGCGGATGACGCCCTCCGGCGCCGCGGCGCGGATCGGGCGGCCCGGATCGCCGAGCTGATGCGCGACGCTGCGCCTCACGGCGGAGAGGCACTCGATCAGCTCAAGAGCCACCGACCTCGAGCGTGACCTGGCTCGCCGACGCCAGCGTCCTGCTGGCGCGAGAGGATGTCGACGATGCCCATCACAACTACGCTCGGGCCCTGCTGGAAGGACCCGAGCCGGTCGCGACGCTCGACCTGGCCTACTACGAGGTGACAAACGTCGCGATCAGGGCGTGGGGCGACGCCTCCGCGGCAAGGCGCCTCCGCGGGCTGGTAGCCGCGCTCGGGGATGACGGCGGCCTCGTCAGAGCAGACGAGGCCCTCGTCGCCGGAGCCGCTGACCTCGCGGCGCGCCACCGGCTGTCCTCCTACGACGCGGCGTACGTAGCCGCCGCGTCGGCCATAGGCGCCCGCCTGGTGTCCTGCGACATGCGCGACCTGGTCTCGGCGGGGCTGGCGCTCTCGCCGGCGGAAGCGGTGAGCTGAGGCAGAAAGGCCGCGCCGCCCCGCGGTCAGCGCTTCGGTGTCTCCACCCCCGGCCGCGAGAACACTTGGCTACACCGGCGGCGCGGGGTCGTACTGGATGCCCTGGCGCACCTGGCGAGCACGCTCGACTCCCGCAAGCCGGACGACGAGGTGCAGAGCCATGTCGATGCCGGCGGAGACGCCGGCGGAGGTGACCAGGTCGCCGTCGTCGACGAACCGGTCGTTCGGTCGGACCTCGATGCTGGGATCGAGCTGAGCGAGCTTGTCGAGCGACCGCCAGTACGTCGTGGCCGGGCGGCCCGCGAGCAGGCCGGCGGCCGCGTAGACGAGCGACCCGGTGCAGACGCTCGTCATGAGGGGGACGGACGCGCGCTGGCTTCGCACCCAGTCGAGCTGAGCGTCGTCGTCGAGATGCGGGCGCGCGCCCTGGCCACCGGGGTACACAAGCACCTCCAGCGGTGGCACGTCGGCGTAGGAGTGGTGGGCCTCCACGACCAGACCCTTGGCGCACTGCACCAACCCGCCGGACCTGGACAGGCACGACACGGCGTACCCATCCTCGGGAAAGTGACGGGTCCAGTGAGACAGCACCTCCCACGGACCGATGGCGTCGAGCTCCTCGACGTCCCGAAAGAGCAGGATTCCGATGTGCTTCTGGTCGCGCGTCACGGAGAGATCAAAGCACAGACGGCGTATGCCTCGGGGATGTATCATGACGAGGCATGCTCCCCCTCAGCAGCACCTCCCACGTCATCCTCGGCATGCTGGCCCAGCGCCCGCGCTCGGGCTACGACATCAAGCAGTTCGTCGATCGCTCGACCCGGCACTTCTGGGCGGCGAGCTACGGCCAGATCTACCCCGACCTCAAGCGCCTGGCTGAGGCCGGCCTCGTCGAGGGTAAGTCCACGCCCTCGGGCGGGCGCCGGCGCACCGTCTTCAACATCACCGAGGAGGGCCGCGCCGCCCTCCACGAGTGGCTGACCTCGCCGGCGGAGCCCCTCGAGGAGGTTCGCGACGAGGCGCTGCTGAAGATCTTCTTCGCCGATCTCCTCACCCTCGAGGAGACCACCGCGGTGCTGCACCTCAAGCGCGCCTCCCACCAGCGCACGCTCGATCAGCTCGAGAGCCAGCTCGAGGAGGCTCAATCCTTTCGCGCCGCCCGGGGCCTTCGCCCCATGCCGATGGCGCTCGACTACGGCATCCAGTTCCACCGCTGGGCCGTCGCCTGGTGCGACGAGACCGAGGCCCTCCTCCGTAGCGAGGCGAGCCAGGGCAGAAGCAGTCCACGAGCGCCTGACGCGACCGCCGCCGCCGGCTGATCCTCCGATGAGCACGCCCCCACTGGACCGCAGCCGCCGGGTCGGCGTAGAGGACGTACGGAACGACCTTGGGGTAACCGCGATCGGGGTGGTACATCAGGCGCTCACCCCGAGGTCGCCAGATGCTCCGGCGAGCACCACCACGTAGCCGTCGGGGTCGCGGATCCAGCACTCCCTGTGGCGCGCGTTGGGGTTGACCTGCGGCCCTTCGACGATCTCGGCTCCGAGCTCGTGCGCGCGGGCGATGGCCGCATCGAACTCGTCGGTCTGGAACCAGAGCAGGACGCCGTTGCCGTAGGGCTTCGCGTCGGGGTCACCGAGGTGGGGGTGCTCCTCGCGGTGCCAGTCGTGGAGCTGGAGGATGAGCTCGCCGTCGAAGACCAGGCGCTCGTACTCCGGCCCCCCGTGGGCGCTCTCGCAGGAGAGCAGCCGCTGGTACCAGCGGCTGCTGGCCTCCACGTCTCGCACGGCGATCAGAGGTTGCGGACGCATTTTCGTCGCTCCTTTCGAGTGGCGGCCCGTGTCGAGGCGCTCTACGAACGCGGCCTTCGCGGCTGAGTAGGCCTCTCGATCGCCTTGATGACCGATCGCCAGACGTCGCTTGAGGGCCACGTACTCGGCCGCGAGCGCGGGGCTCTCGCGTAGGCGGTCGCGGAAGCGCAGGTGGCGGTCGAGCTCGGCCCGCTCGCCCACGAGGTGCAGATGGTGGGTGCGGTGGCGCGCCGACGGGCGGCAGAGCCAGCGACGACCCGCCAGCTGGGCGTTGAAGGCCTCCGGGAACTGATACCCGGCTTGCTCGGTGAGCGCCTCGATCGGCGCGTCGAGGTCCTCGACGAGGGCCATCAGGTCAACGATCGGCTTGGCCGCGAGCCCGGGGACCGCCGTCGAGCCGATGTGGTGGATCGCCGCTGCGCCCAGCAGCGGCGCGGGGCGCTCGCGCTCGGCCTCGAAACGCATCGGCCAGGCAGGGTCGTAGTCGACGATCTCGATGGGCGCGTCGTGCCCTCCCGCCCGGGCGAGGTCATGAGCCGCGGCCGCTCGCGCCTGCGGTCCTCGAGGGTTCGCCTCCACGACGAGAGGATCGCATCGAATGCGGGTGCATGTCGGGGCGGGCGGCTGGGACCTCGACCGGGCACAGCGGTCGCGGTGGGCGCGAACGCCGCGGCTGCCGCCTACTCGGCCACGAGCCCGTGGCGCATGGTGTTCTCGGTCACCACCCGGGGCTCGACGAACTGGGTCAGGTAGTCGGGCCCACCGGCTTTGGCCCCCACGCCCGAGCGGCGGTTGCCTCCGAAGGGCTGGCGGCCGACCATCGCCCCGGTGATGTGGCGGTTGACGTAGAGGTTGCCCACCGGCAGGCGGCGCGCCACCTCCTCCACCGTGGCCG
>JBPCRE010000078.1:0-3412 GCA_050997195.1 Thermoleophilaceae bacterium | reverse complement strand
TCCGCTGGACCTGGCCCTTGTCGGCGCGGCCCGAGCCGCACACCGCCCCCTTGACCTGCTGCGGGGTGTAGGCCGAGCAGGGCACCGCGCGCTGCCCGGCGGCCAGGAGGGCGGCGCCGCGGGCCTGACCCACGGCGAAGGCGGTGGCGACGTTGGCCCCGAAGAAGAGGTCCTCCACGGCCATCGCGGCGGGGTGGTGCTCGTCGAGCAGCCCGGCGACCCGCGCGTGGATGAGGGCGAGGCGCCGCTCGGGGGGAAGGCCGGCCGCGGTCTCGATGACGCCGCCGTCGAGCGCGACGAGCCGCCCGGAGCGGCGGGCCACCACGCCGTAGCCCGTGTTGCGCAGGCCGGGGTCGATGCCGAGGACGATCACGTCGTCTGGGATTCTCCGCGCGGGGCCGGACGCCTGCCTCGGGGCGGGGGGCGGCCCCCGGCGGGGCGTAGCCTGACCGGGGTGCAGCCGGGTGGTCGCGTCGCCGTCCTCGGCGCCGGCGTCGCCGGCCTGGCCACGGCGCGCTCGCTCGGGCACGCGGGGGTCCCCTGCGACGTGTACGAGCGCTGGCCGGGGCTCGGCGGCCAGGCGGCGACTCTTGACGTGGGCGGTGGGCACCTGCTCGAGCGCTACTACCACCACTGGTTCACCTCCGACGAGCACATCGTCGCCCTGTGCGAGGAGCTCGGCCTGGGCGAGCTCGTGGAATGGCGGCCCTCGAGCGTCGCCGTGTTCACCCACGGACGCTCGTTCCCCTTCACCTCACCTCGGGATCTCCTGCGGTTCTCCCCCCTACCGCCCCTCGCCCGGATCCGGATGGGGCTCGCCGTGCTGCGACTGCAGCGGGACAAGCGCGGGGTCGAGCCCTTCGAGGCCGAGACCGCGCACGACTGGGTCCGGCGGGCCATGGGCCCGGCCGCCTGGGAGCAGGTGTGGGCCCCTCTGCTGCGCGGGAAGTTCGGCGACCGCGCGGAGGACATCTCGATGGCGTGGCTGTGGGGGAAGCTCACGCTCCGGCGGCAGATCAAGGGCGGCGCGGCGCGGCGGGAGCTCCTCGGCTACCCGCGCGGATCCTTCGAGCCCTTGTGGACGCGCCTGCGAGAGGAGATCGAGGGGACCGGCGGGCGGGTGATGGTCGACCGCCCGGCCGCCCGGGTGAAGCGCGCCGACGACGGGCGCCTCACCGTCGTGGCCGGCGCCCCCGGCTCGTTCCGCACCGGTCACGACCCACGGGGCTTCACGCGCGCCGGCGAGGAGCGCTACGACGCGGTCCTCGCCACCGTGCCCTCGGACGTGTTCTCGGCCCTGCTCGACCCCGGCCTGGCCGCCGAGCTCGCCCCTTCCTACCTCGAGCGGGTGGGGGCGATCGAGTACTACGCCGCGCTCTGCCTCCTGCTCGAGTTCGACCGCTCCTTCCCTCCCTCCTGCTGGACGAACGTTGCCGATCCCGCGCTGCCCTTCGTCGGGCTCATCGAGCACACGAACCTCTTCGACCGGGCGCGCTACGACGACCGGCACTTCCTCTATGTGGCCAACTACGTCGCCCGTGACGACCCGCTGCTCGCCCTCGACGCCCCGGCGCTGCTTGCCTACTACGAGGAGGGCCTACGGCGGGTGAACCCGGCGTGGAGGCCTGGATGGGTGCGTCAGGCCTGGCTCTTCTCGGAGCCGGCCGCCCAGCCCGTGGTCACCCTGGGCTACCGGGAGCGCATCCCGCCGCTCGCCACCGGTGCCCGCGGCCTCTTCCTCGCCAACACCACGCAGATCTATCCCGAGGACCGGGGGACGAACTACTCGGTGCGGCTGGGTGGACAGGCCGCCGCGGCGGTGCTGGCCGGATGCTGAGGATCACGCGCCGTAGAGCGCGAGCGTCGCGTCGCGGTAGCGCGGCGCGACGCCCCCCAGGCAGCGGGAGACCCCCGGCGCCGCGTCGTATCCGCGCTCGAGGACGACCCAGCCCCGGCGCACCCGGGCCCGCAGCGCCGGGCAGGGCAGGCCCGCCGGGAGCAGCACGACCCGGTGCTGCAGCTCCTCGCCACGCAGCAGCGCGTTCGTCTGGGGCCCCATGGCGATCTCGAGCCGGTCGTCCCTCCAGCCCGGGGCCGCCTCGGCCGCCCGGATCAGGCCGGCGTCGAAGAGGCCCGCCGCGGCGTGGCGGGCGAGGTACCCGTGCGCCGCGAGCGTCAGCGCGAGCGCGGCGAGCGCCGTCGCTCCCACCGCCGCCATCGGCGCGACGTGGCGGGGGAGGTCTCGGGACGGGAGGCGGGCCGCGAGCCCGCCCAGGGCGCCGAGGAGGGTCGCCGCGGCGAGCGTCGTCGCGGGGGGCACGAGCGGGAGGCCGACCTGCCCCGCGCGGACGACCGACAGCGCCGCCGCCACGCAGAGCGCGCCAAGCGCGACGGCGCGGCCCGCGCGGCCGGCGTCACGAGCGCCCAGCGCGATGGCCACGGTCGCCGCGGCGAGCGCGGGCAGGAGATAACGCGTGGCCGCGACGGCGAGCTCGGTGGAGGAGCTGACCCCCGTGAAGGGGGCCGCGGACCAGACGAGCACGGCGACGACGACGAGGATCCACGACAACCCGACCGTCCGCGTGCGGGCGAGAGCGGGAGCGAGCAGGCCACCAGCGAGGAGGACGACGCCCCCGGCCAACGCCGCGCCGTAGTCCGTCAGGCGCCCGGAGAGCATCGCACCGGGGTGGTCGAGGAAGCGCTGGTCCAGGCGCGCCAGCGCAGGCGGGACGGGGTCGCCCCACGAGGTCGCCACGAACGGCCACAGCGGCGAGCCGTGCAGGAGGAGGTTGCGCGTCGCCCAGAGGCCGCCCACGACCGCGCCGGCGACTAGGGCGGCGGCCAGCGGGACGGCGAGCGCCCGCAGGCGCGCCCGGGCGCTCCAGGCCGCGAGCCCGAAGGCTACGAGCAGGAGCAGGGCGCTCGTTGTCTTCGTGCCGAAGCTCAGGGCGGCGGCCACGAGCGCGACGGCGAGCAGCTCGGGCCGCCGCCGCGACGCGGCGCACAGTCCGCATGCCGCCGCGAGCCAGGCCGTCGCGGGCACATCCGTGGCCGGCCCCCCGAGCTCCGTGAGCACGAGCGGCTGCGTGCAGAACGCAGCGAGGGCGGCGCCCGCCACGGCCCGGGGCACCCGGAGCTCGCGCAGGCCGAGCCATCCCCCGCCCACGAGCACGACAAGCGTCAACGGCGTCCAGACGGAAGCGGCGACCCAGCTGCGCGAGAGCGCGAGCGCCCATGCGAGAAGGACCTCGTTCGTGACGGGGTAGTTGGCGACCGGGACCCCCTCGAGCACGGGGACGAGGCCGCCGGGCTGCTGCCCCTGGGCCCACGCCCCGGCAAGCCCGAGGTGGTAGACCAGCCCGTCGAAGCCGATCGCGGGATGGCGAAGCTGCCACGCGATGTAGCCCAGCAC
>JBPCRE010000077.1:0-15969 GCA_050997195.1 Thermoleophilaceae bacterium | reverse complement strand
CGCCTACCAGCGCGGCATCAAGGTCCCCGACGCAGACCTCGCCGCCGTCAACCTGCACCCCGACGCCTTCCACGGCGAATGGAACTACCTCATCAAACCCACCCCTTGATGATGCACGCTTCCTTAGCTACCATATAGCTACCTACAAGATGTCCTCCTCGCCTCCGATCACGCATGTCGCAGAGACCCGGCCGGGCACTCCCGCGGCCTTCGCCGAGGCCTGGGAGAGCTTCTTCGTGGCGGTGCGCCGGGCCCGGGGCCGGGCGAGCCGCGGGCAGAGCGGGCTCACCCTCTCTCAGCTCAATCTCCTCCGGGCGCTCGAGGAGCACGGGGAGCGGCCGGTCGGGCTCGTGGCCGAGGCGGCGGAGGTGGCCGGTGCCACCGCGACGCGCATGCTCGACGGCCTCGAGCGAGAGGGTCTCGTCACCCGCCGGTCGAGCGCCGAGGACCGGCGGGTCGTGATGGTCGCCCTGACCGACCGCGGGCAGGTGGCCGTGGCGCAGAAGCGCGCCCGGGTGGACGCGAAGCTTCTCCTGGTCTTCGAGCGGCTGACGCCGGACGAGCAGCGTCGGGCCGAGCCGCTGCTGCGGCGGCTCGCCGAGGTGGTCGACGAACTCTGAGACTCCCGCCCGCCGAGGTGCCCGAGGCCCCGCCGGCCATCTCCGCGCCGTACGGGCGATTCGCCGCAGGGCTCGTCAGACGAGCACGAGGACGAGGATCGCGAGCGAGCCGGCCGCCGACGCGCAGGCGCCGGCCCACCGCGCCCAGCGCGTGCCACCGGCGATCAGCGGAAGACGGCGCCATCGCATCGCCCCCAGGCCGGCCGCGGCGAGGAGCAGCGTCGCCCCCACCGACCAGATCACGGGCGGCACCGCGTCCCAGCCCCCGAGCCGGTGGACGAGCACCAGCACCGCGACGCCCGAGAGCACGGAGGTGACAAGGCGCAGGCGGTCGGGCGAGCTCCGCCGGCGCGATCCCCGCGTGCGGAGGACGAACTCGAGCGGAATCAGCCCGGCGCCGAGCGCGCCCACGACCGTGAGCAGGAGCGGCAGGGGGGTCCGGGGCCGTCATCCTCTTCTGCCACCCCGAGCAGACGGAAGCCTGCGGCGTCTACCGGGCGGTTGGTGTTGGCCAGGACGACGACGCCCCGTCCGGCGGCGCGGTCGAACCCCACGAAGCTGCTGAAGCCGCCGGTGCGGCCGTTGTGCCAGGTGATCTCGCGACCGTCGCGGCGCCGGATGAACCAGCCGAAGCCGATGCGGTCGTCCTCGTCGCGGGCGAAGCGCGGCTCCGTGGCGGCGGCGCCGGGCGCAGAGCTCTCCATCGCGCCCGCCACCAGCCGCGCCATGTCGTCGGCGGTCGAGCGGACGCCGCTACCGGCGGGCGTGTAGCCCGAGCCACGCCAGGGCGCGGTCGCCGACCCGTTTGCCGCCCGTCCCTGCGCGCTGGGGGAGGGCGGCTGGGCGTCGCCGGCGACTACCGTCGTCGCGTCCATGCCGAGCGGCGAGAGGATCTCCCGGTCGAGCAGGTCGGCATAGGAGGTACCGGCGCGAGCGGCGAGCGCTTGGCCGAGCACCGCCATGCCGAGGTTCGAGTAGGCCACCTCCCCGCGGCCTTCCGCCTCGCTGCCCGCGACGGCGGCGATGACCGCGTCCGGCCCGTAGCCTGCGTAGGGATCGTCGTGGCGGATGCTCGCCGTCGGTCCGATCAAAGCCAGCGAACCGAACGGCAGGCGAGGCAGCCCCGAGCGGTGGCTGGCCAGCTCGGCCAGGGTCGCCGAGCCGACCGCCGGGTCCTCGAACCGGATCCGAGGGAGGAGGGTCCGAAGGGGCGCCTGCGGGTCCACCCTCGCCCGCGCGGCGAGCTCGGCCAGCAGCATCCCGGTGAGTGGCTTGGCGACCGAGCCGATCTCGAAGCGCGTCGAGGCGTCTACCGGCCGGTGGTCCGCGCCTCCCGAGTCGCCGACGCCGGCCGTGCGCACCCTGCCGTCCTCGACGAGGGCGACCGAGACGCCGAGGTGGCCGCGCCCTCGCGGACGCGCTCCGCGGGGGCGCGGTCGCCGGTGTCGAACGGCCCGAGGGCGGCCGGACGGGGGCCCGCGAGTGTCGCGATCACGGCGCCGAGGCCGATCAGGACGAGCCCGAGCACAAGCGCCCGCCCGCCCGGACGCCGGCGCGCGCCTGTAGGCCCGGTCGCGCTCATCGCCGCGCCGCCGCAAGGATGACGAGCAACGGCACGACCCGCTCGGCGGGGACGCTGTACCGCCCTCTGGCCGGGGTCTGCAGCCATCCGGCGGCCACGAGCTGGCGGAGATGGTGGTAGAGCTGCCCGGCGGTGCCCAGCGATTCGTGCTCACCGAGCTCCGCCACCGTGCGCGCGCCGCGTAGGACCTCGCGCAGCAGCACCAGCCGCACGACGTTGCCGAGCGCGGAGAGAGCGGAGTGCTCCGAGGACCAGTTGGCCTCGAGCATCGGCTGGGCGTCGAAGCCCTGCTGCCAGTCGTAGCGCTCGCCGGTCGGCAACGCCACCGCGCCGGTGAACAGCACGGCGCCGCCGGTCCCGGCGCGCGCCTTGAGGCCCTCCAGGGCCCAGAAGGGCTCGTCGAGCCCGGCCCGAGCCGGCACCGAGGATGGGCTTCCTTCGGCCAGCCGCGACTCCAGGCGTTCGAGGCGCTGCTCGAAGGAGGTCATCCGGCCCTCGAGCCCGGACGGGTCCGCCGGCTCGTCGTCGTTCACGACGGAACACTTACGTAACTACGTACATCTTTGTCAACCGCTCGCGAGCAGATCGAGCGCGACCTCGTCAGGGCGGCGGTCACACCGATCCAGGCGTCGTTTACGTCCAGGCGCCGTCCGACCCTGCTCCTCGGCGACGGACCGAGCTGTCGAGGATCGCGCGGCTCACAGGTCGTCGGTTGTCTGCTGGAGGGCGTCGGCGAGGTCGTCGCGAAGGCCGGGATCGGCGCGCTCCTCGAGGAGCAGCGCGCGCAGCGCGTCGCCGGAGACCCAGGTCGGTCGATCCTCGAGCGGGGAGAGCTCGGCGACGGGGCGGCGGTCGACGGTGATGTCCTCCATGACCTCAGCGTAGGGCCGTTCACCGTCTCTTCACGTCGGGCCCGGGTCGAGCATCCACACTCCGCGACGCATGGCTCGCTCCCTCCCCCGTCGCGTAAGGGCCTTCGCCACCGGGCGACCGCGCCCCGCGGGCGCGCTGCTTCGCTATGCGATGGTGCTCGGCGTGGCGGTGGTCGCGCTGGCCGGCTTCCTCGTGATAGACCAGAGCGCCCGCGCCCAGGGCGAGCAGACGATCGTCCTCAAGACCACGGTGATCGCGACGGATACCGGCTCGTATAAGTACCTGCCCTTCACGATGCCCGACGACGTGAACAAGGTGTCGGTGGCGCTGACCAAGACGGCGTCGCCCGCGGCCCCGAGCCCCGACGGCACAACGCCGACAGACGGCACTCCGGCGAGCCCCGCCGCTGGAAACTCGGTGACGGGGCTGGGAATCTTCGACGAGCGCGGGCCGCAGTACGGCTCCGAGGGCTTCCGGGGGATCTACGGCGAGGAGGACCAGGACTTCGAGATCGAGAACGACAGGGCGTCGGTGTCGTTTACGCCCGGGCCGATCAACCCCGGCGAGTGGACGGTGATCGTCCCTGTGTTCCGGGGCGCCGCCGACGAGATCACCGTGACGGTGAAGCTCGCGACCGGTGACAAGAAGCCGACGCCCGCTCCAGAGGACGACATCGAGATGGTCTCCGACACGCCGGGCTGGTACCGCGGCGACCTTCACGACCACACCACCCATTCCTCCGACGCCGGGAACTCAAACAGCGCCCGGACGCCCGCGGAGTTTCCCGACGAGGTGAGGAACGCGGGCCTCGACTACGTCTCGTTGACCGACCACAACGTGACCAGCCAGAACCGCAACCTCGGGACGGCGGCGGCCGGCAAGGGCGTGCTCGTCATGCCCGGCCTCGAGATGACCAACTGGTTCCACGGCCACGCGACGGTGACCGGGCTCGAGCCGGGCGACTGGCTCGACTGGCGCCAGCGCCCGCGGCCGGCGCCGACGTTCGAGAACGAGGACCGGATCGATCGGTTCATCGCCGACACCGAGCGCGAGGGCCGCGACGTGTTCACCTCGGCCGCGCACCCCTCGATCGTCGCGACGATCGACTGGGAGTTCTTCCAGGAGGCCGAGGTCAACCCCGACCTCCTGCCCGACGCCCTCGAGGTGTGGACCGGCCCCTTCCAGCCCGACGACGAGGCCACCCTCGAGCGCTGGGACGAGTTCCTGAAGCGCTCCATCGTCGACAAGCGCTTCCGCATCGTGGCCAATGGCGCCAGCGACATCCACGGCTTCGCCAACAACGAGGGCTTCAAGCTCGGCAAGCCGACCACCGTGGTGCAGGCTGACGCGCTCTCGAAGCCGGCCGTGGTGGATGCCCTGGAGGCCGGCCGCTCCTTCATCTCCAGGTCGCCCACGGGGCCGGAGCTCTACCTGTCCGCCACGGCCGGGGAGGGTACGGCCAGCCCTCAGCGCCAGATCATGGGAGGGACGATCTACGGCGAGCCGACGACCACCGCCAAGGTCTCCGTGCTGGTACGCGGCGGCGCCGGGCGCCGGCTCGATCTCCTTCGCGACGGTAAGCGGTTCCAGGCCACCCCCATCACGTCGGACGAGCAGACCGTGACCGTCGACCAGCCGGTCGGCACAGGCGGCTTCGTGCGCGCGGAGCTGCGCGGATCGGAGAGGCCGGATCCGACGAACCCGCGCGCCTCGGAGCTCGACATGGAGGCGCTGACCAACCCGATCTTCCTCGAGCGCGGGGCCGTGCCCCCCGGTACGGCGCCCGACCCGACGGCGCCGCCGGGCCGTCGCGGCGGCTCGGCCGGCGGCGGCGCCGGGGCCGGCTCACCCGAGTCGCGGGATGACGGCGACGGGGGCTCATCCGGCTCGAACGACAGAGGTGGCGAGGAGGACTCGTCCGACTCGGGCGCAGATCGCGCCGCCACGCCACCGCCGCCCGGGCCGCGGGTGCTCGGCACGACCGCCGCCCAGCGACGGCTCGCCTCTCCGTTCGCCCGGCACGGTTCGCCGCCGGCGAGCGAGTGCGCTTCCGGTTCCGGGCGTTCGTCCCGACAGGGGCGCGACCTCGCGGACGGGGGATCACGATCCGCCCGGTCGCCGGCGCCACGGTGCGCTTCGCCGGCGCGAGGCTCCGCACCGACCGCAGGGGCTACGCGACGCTTCTCGCGCGCGTGCGCAGACCGGGCGTCGTCCGGGCGCGCGCCTCCCGCGCCGGCTTCAAGGCCGGCTCGGCGCGGGTCCGCGCGCTCCGGAGACGCTGAGCGGGGGCTGAGCGCAAGCGCCCACCGCGGGTGCCGAGCACGACCCCGCATCTATGGTGCTCGTGAGTGCCGGAGATCACCATCGCGGTGCATGGCGGGCTCACGCACCGGGGGGTGCGGCGCGGGGACGGGGAGCCGTGGACCACGATCCACGCGCGATGAGGGCTCGGATCGTCGTGGACGGAATGAACGTGATCGGCTCCCGCCCCGACGGTTGGTGGCGCGATCGCCGGGCGGCGATGACGCGCCTCGTGGCCGGCCTCGAGGCCTACGCGGCGGCCACCGGAGAGCGCGTGGCCGTGGTGCTCGACGGTCGCGCGTTCCCCATCGAGCACTCGGCGGTCGAGGTGCGCTTCGCCGAGCGTCCCGGCCCGAACGCAGCCGACGACGCGATCGTCGAGGATCTCGAGAGCCGAGGCGATGAGCCGGCGCCCACGGTGGTGACCTCGGACGCCGGACTCGCCGAGCGGGCGCGCGCCCTCGGTGCCGAGGTGCTCGGCGCCGGCGCGTTCCGGCGCGAGCTCGACGCCGCGACCGGCGCGCCCTCCGGGGACTGAACGGCCCCGCGCGTCAGCTCGCGGCTCGCAGCAGCACGCTCGCCCACGTGCGAAACGGACGCCACCGCTCGGCGAGGGCCAGGTACGCGGCGTCGTCGTCGATCGCCTCGGGCATGTCGTAGGCGGCCGCCGCCTTCCCGCGGCCGAGCCGCTCGGCCAGGGTGAGCTCATCGGTCGTCCCCACCGCGCGCAGGAGGATGCCCTCGGCCCAGAACGGCCCGATGCCCCGGAGCTCGCGCAGCGCGGCGAGCGCCTCGTCGCGGTCCATGGCGAGGAGGCGTGTCCGGTCGAGGTGGCCCTCGAGCGCGGCCTCGGCGATGCCGTGGAGGCGGCGGAGCTTCTCCTCGGCCAGCCCCCGGACCTCCTCGAGGGCCAGGAGCGCCTCGGGGGCCGGGAAGCTCACGAGCTCCTCGCCGTCCACGGTCACACGCCCGCCGCGCGCCGCCGAGAGCTCGTCGCGGATGCGCGCGGCCTGAGTCTGGCGGATGCGAGCGGAGATCACCGCCCAGCAGGCGGCCTCGTACGGGGAATGGAAGAGGACGGGTCGAAGCCATCCGGAGCTTCGCTGCAGAGCGCCGATCACCTCGTCGCGCTCGCCGAGCTCGCCCCAGCCGATGCCGTCGTGGTCGAGCGAGACCACCCGCGCCGCCTGCGCACGGATGCGCTCGGGGTCCGCGGCGCTCGTCTCGATGATCGTGCCGGCGACCGGCCCGTGCTCCTCCTCCTGGCGGAGCACGACGCCCGCGTGGCCGCTCCAGTCGTCCACCAGGAAGGCGAGCCGCACCACGGCCTCGTCTCCGCCCGCTGCCCCGGACCGCGCTGCCGGGGGCCAGCCGGCGATGAAGCGGGCTGCGGAGCGGAGCGCGAAGGGCCCGCGCGGCTCGAGGACGAAGTCGCTCACCAGGGACGAGGCTAGTTCTGACCCGTATCAGACGACGGCGTGCTGAAAAAGCGACTCCCATTGGGTCTGGGGCGTTGTCACGCACGGGTTCGTTCCGGTGCGCGGAGGTTCCCCGAGGAAGTGTGGATGCCCGATGCGATCGCTCCTCAGGCCGCGGCGGCGTCGGCCTGCCCCCGCTCCCGCACCACCGCGGCAAGCACCACGCCGAACACCACGTAGAGCAGGGGCGTCCCGAACCGGCTGAACCCCTGGAGCGCGGCGCCCCCGGTGTAGTACTCGAGCTCGGAGAGCACGTGCGCGGTGAGCGACCAGTTGATGAGCGTGACCCCGACGAGCCCGTAGCCGATGTAGATGAACAGCCGGCTGGCGCGCGGAAGACCCGGGCTCTCCCGGTTGACCCACGGGCCGAAGGTGAGCACATCCCACACCAACCCGAGCGCGATGATCGCAATGCCCGAGAAGCCCACGAAGGGGGCGAACGGGTCCTCGAGCAGCTCGGCCTGGCCGATCAGCACGACGATCGCGAGGATGAGTAGCAGGGCCTGCGCGCGCGCGGCGGTCATCCGCCCCCGGAAGAGCCACACCGCCCCCGCGGCGCCGACTCCGGCCACCCACCACAGGCTGGCGGCGTCCTGGTCGAAGCTCAGCGCGCCCAGCAGACGCCCGGGCTCGGTGAGTTCCGACCACAGGTGGAGCAAGGCCACCAGCGCGAGGTAGAGCGCAAGTAGCCTCCGTCCACGGCGGCGCAGCCACAGCCCCACCCCCAGTAACACGAGGTCCACGCCGGCGGTCCACAGCTCCCTGTGGTCGACAAGCTCGAGGCCTCGCGCCAGCACGACCAAGACGGGCCGGTGGAAGTCAACCGGGACCTCGTTCAGCGTCTGCAGTCCCAGTTTCGCGAGCTGAGTCCCGAGATCCAGGGCGAAGTACAGCAGGATCAGCGGCAGCGTCACGCCGCGGCCCATGTCGGTTACCGCCTCCGGGCCGGGCCGGACGTCGGCGTCAGGCCCGGCCCCCGGCGGGCTTCGGCGCCCCATGAACAGCCACCAGGCCACGCCGACCAGCAGAGGGACTCCGAGTGCACCCGCGTAACGTCCTGCCGCCCCGCCGTCGGCCACGTCTTCCGAAACCTGCGCCAGCCCTGCGACCAGCTGCCACGCCAGGCCGAGCACGAGGAGCACTCCGATCAGCCAGGCGCGACGGGTCTCGCGGGCGACCGCCACGGTCCAGTCGGCCACCCGATGGGCGAAGTCGGCGATGTCCACGCCGATGAACAGCAGGAGCGGGGTGACAAGGACGATGAGGATCAGGATCGTCCTCCGGATCTGGGTGACGGTGAGGACCCCGTCCCCCATCGCGGCCGTGCGGTCGAGCTCCAGCAGCCGGTACTGCGCGACGGCCAGGACCGCGGCGACGAGGATGAGCATCAAACAGAAGTCCAGCGCCGGGCGCGACCGGCCTCGGCGGCGCACGAGGAACACGATCGGGATGAGCGCCAGAGGCCCCCAGGCGATCACGGAGGCCGCGGAGAAGTCGATGTCGGCCGCCCGAGCGCCCCAGCCACCGGCCAGGGCGAGGAACGGGACCAGCGCCGCGCCCGCCACCGCCGCGCGGGCACGCATCGCTCCACAGAGCATGAAGGTGCAGCCGACCGACAACAAGAAGAGCGTGACCGGCACCAGCGCGGTGGGCTGCAGCGTCCCGCGCCCGGCCTGCCCCGGCGGGGAGTCCAGGAGCGGGAAGGCGCGCCCGACGTCGTTGAAGAAGAGCGACGCCACCATGAGCCCGAGCAGTACGAAGCCGATCGTCCCCAGCACCCGTGTGGTTGGGGGAAGGCCACGCAGGGACACCGCGTTGTCGCGCAGCTCGCGCCAGAACAGCTCCCGCATGAAGTCCACCGGGACCCGCCGGACGAAGCCGCCCAGCGGGCCGGCGCGCAGGCGTGTAACGAACGAGGAGCGGGCGCTCACCGGCCCGGGCTCCGGGGCGGACTGGTCGAACGGGCGGGCCCGGCGGGTCGCCCCTCGCCCCCGCTCACGCCGGGCGGTCCGAGCCGGAGGACGACCGCCTCGTCGCCCAGCCACGCGGCTCCGCCTCCCAGCGTCGGGCCGAACCCGAAACCGGGCCTGGGGTTGCCGAACAGGAAGCCCTGCCTGCCGGGGCTGACATCGCCGGGCGACGCCAGGCCTGCCGACCAGCGACCCCGCTCGCGGCCGGCGAAGTCCAGCAGGCGAACCAGGCCGTCCTGGGAGGCGGCGATCACCCCCCCTCCGGCGACAGCCGGTGGCCCGACGAAGGCCCGGTCGCGCAGAGACCACCGCTCCCGGCCTGTCTCGCGGTCAAGCGCCGTCAGCGTGCCCTCCTCGGAGACCACGAGGAGCACGTCCCCGCCGAGCGCCGGGGCGGTCCGGAGCGTCCCCTCGAGATCACGCGTCCAGCGCACCGTCCCGTCCCGCGGACGGAGCGCCGCGACGACGCCCCGCCGCGAGACGGCGTAGGCCACACCTGCCGCTCCGACGATCGGAGCCTCGACCGCTCCCCCCACCTCGCGGCGCCAGCGCTCGTCGCCGGTGCGCGGGTCCAGCCCGTAGACCGACCCGTCGTCTGAGCCGATCGCGACGGTGGATCCGATGACCGCCGGCCCGGAGACCACGGGACCCCCGGTCCGAACCCGCCAGCGGCGCGCCCCGGTGTCGCCGTCGAGGCCGTAGACCGACCGGTCCTCGCTGCCGAACACCACCGTCTCGCCGGCGACGGCGGGCCGGCTGGCGACGTTGTCCCCGGTGCGGTGAGACCACAGGAACAGTCCACGCGCGTCGAGCGCGTAGAGCCGCTTGTCCGCGGCACCGAAATAGATGCGCCCACGGCGGCGATCGATCGCCGGGGGGCCTAAGATCGGCCCACCGGCGTGAAAGCGCCAGCGCTCCGTTCCGGTTAGGGCGGCGTCCAGGGCGAGAAGGTCGCCGTTGTTCGTCGCCGCCAGCACGGTGGGCGGGTCGCCGCCCTCGAGGTAGACCGGCGCGAACGTGCTCGAGCCGGGCGAACCCGTGTCGAGGGTGCGGATGCGCTCGAGTCGCCAGCGGCCAGGGTCGGTGAGCCGCGCGCGGTCGGGCAGTGCCACGGCGGGCGGCGCGCCGGCGGGCGTCCCCCTGCCGTCGGTTGCGATCGTGACGCTGCGTCTCACGAGTCGCCCGGCGGGGTCGAGCACGCGGGACTCGACGACGCCCACGCCGGCACAACGCCGCTCCATCGTGTGACTGTCCGCCTGCTTGGCCCCGGTCCCGAGCGTCAGGCGGATGTCAACCGTGAGGCAGTCGTCGAAGGTGCCCAGGGGACCGCGATAGGAGCCGCGAGGGCCGGCGCTGCCGATCAGCACGTAGGGAACCGGGCCGAACTTCCCTCGACTGCTCCAGCGCCGGCCGGGGCGCAGATCGGAAGGAAGGAGCTGGGCCGGCGGGTCGATGACCAGCTCCTGGCCGCTCTCCTCGTTGTATTGGCCGATCAGCAGGAGGCCGCGCCGCTCGCGCAGCAGCACGCTGAGCAGCCCGGGCTGCAACCGCGCCGGGTCCGCGGGATCCAGCCGGTTCGTGCGCGACTGGACGATCTGCACGTCCTCGAGCAGGCGCCGGGGCTGGAGGCGCTCGCGGAACGGCACCGATTCCTCCCCTCCGCGCGCGTAGAAGGCCCTGATCGCGTCTTGGAAGCCGATGCGCAGTTGCGCGAACGCCCGCAAGGCGGGGATGCGCGCCCTGTTCACCGTCTCCCAGCCCTCGATGCGCCCGCTTGCCGCGCGGACCACTCCGAGGCGGGAGGCGGAGTCACGCTCGGGCTGGTAGCGCTCGAGCTCGGACCCGCCCGGCGTCCCCTCGGGCAGCCAGGGAAGCGCAAAGGCGAGCGCCACCGCTGCGAAGGTAACCACCACCGCCACGACGCCGAGACGCCGCCGTGCGGGACTCTCCGTCACCGTGCCTCCGCTTCGCCCGATTCGCACATCTGGCTATATAAGGTCGACGGGATCGACCTGCAGTTCAAACCCTGGGAGAGCGCGATGGCGGCCTGGTGCGCCTTGTCGCTTGTCGAAGAGGCCCATCGTTACGCTCCCTCCTGGGTCGTGGTGGCGGAGAGGCTATTCGGACCGGGGGCGGTGTGAAACTGGAGCCGGCTCTCCCCGGGGGACATCCGTTTCGCGCGGTGAAAGGTGAACGGCTCCGCTCGCTCGCCGTCATCGGCGTTTCGTGCTCGCCTCGTGCTCGCCGTGGCGACTCGACTTCTCGCCCACTGACGGAGCCTCTCTCGAGGGAGCCTCAGCCTCGAGCGAGGTGCGAGCTCAGCGCCACGCCTTGGCCATGGCCCTCGCGTTGGCCAGCTCGGCCTCGACGAAGGTGCTCGCTCCCGAGCCCGGCTCGCCCAGCACGTCGGCGTAAAGCGAGGTGGACACCTCGGCCCCCGCCTCGTCGGCCACCTGGCGCTCGAGCCTGGGGTCCACGGCCTCCTCGGTGAAGATGGTTCTCACCCTCCTGGCGCGGATCTCGTCAACGAGCTCGCGGACCCGGCGGGCGGAGGGCTCCGACTCGGTGGTGATGGAGGGCAGCACACTGCCGACGACGTCCACGTCGTAGGCCCGGGCGAAGTACCCGAAGGCATCGTGCGAGGTCACGAGGGCGCGCCGCTCGGGCGCGATGGGACGGAAGGTCGAGCGGATCTCCGCCGCCATGCGGTCGATCTCTTCCTTGTAGGTCGCGGCGCCCCGCTCGAAGCTCGAGCGCCCCGCCGGGTCGGCGGCGGTCAGTCCGGCCGCCACGTTGTCGACCATCGTCTTGGCGCCGTCGGGGTCGTGCCATACATGCGGGTCGCCGGGGAAGCCTTCCTCCTCGGTGGGCAGCAGCTCGATCCCCTTGCTCGCGTTCACGCGCAGGGACTTTGCTCCGGCGCCCGCCAGGAGGTCGTCGAGCCACTCGTCGAGGTTCGCTCCGTTCTCCACGACCACCCGGCTCTCGCTCACCGCGTCGGCGTCGCTCGGAGTGGGCTCGTACTCGTGCGGCTCGGAGTCGGGGCCGAGGATGCCGGTCACCTTGACCCGAGGTCCGCCGACCTGCCGGGTGAAGTCCTGTAGCTGCATGGTCGTGGCCACCACCTCGAGCGGCTCGGACTTAGGCGAGGCGCCGTCTTGGCCGCTCGAGGGCGGCTCCTCGGCCCCGCACGAGGCCGCGAGCGCCGCCAGCCCGAGAGCTACGGCAAGAGGGGCGGTGCGCGTACTAATGAAAAGGGGAATCGTTCTCATAAGGGCCAACTGTCTACTACGACGCGGCGGCGGCGTTCGCCCGGACCTCGATCTCCTCGGTTCGGCGGTCGCGCAGATAGGCGCCGAGGGCCGCCCCGAGATAGCCGGCCACCACCACGAGCACGATCGCCGGCCCGGCGCCCACGTCGAGGTACCAGGTGGCGTAGAGGCCGATGACCCCGGCGGCCGCAGCCCAGCCCGCCGCAAGCGCGGCCATCGGCCAGAAGGCTCGGCACAGAAGGCGCGCGGTGGCCGGGGGGCCGAGAAGCAGCGCGGTGAGCAGCACGTTGCCCACCGCGCGCAGCGCGATCACCGCGGCCAGGGCCACCACGCCGAGAAGGAGGGCATCGAGGAGCGCGACCCGGTAGCCCATGGCCGCGGCTTGGGAGCCGTCGAAGGCGACGAGCACAAGCTCCTTGCCGGCCACCAGCAGGGTCAGCGCCGTGATCCCCACCACGAGCGCCGCGAGGGCCACGTCGGCCTCGGTGACACCGAGCACGGCGCCGAAGAGCACATCCTCGAGGCGGGTTCGGTAGCCCTCGGAGAGGGCTATGAGCGCCACGCCGGCGCCGAACAGCGAGGGGAGGACGATGCCCATGGCGGTGTCCCGGCTGAGGCGCCGGTCGGCGGAGATGCCCTGGACGAGGATCACCGTGCCGGCAGCCACCGCCACCACGCCGAGGCCCACCGGAAAGCCGGCGAGGAAGGCGAGCGCCACGCCGAGGATGATCGTGTGAGCCACCGACTCGCCGAGGAACGCGAGCCCGCGCACGAGCACGAAGCACCCGAGCGCGCCACACGCCGCGCCGGCCAGGATGGTCTCGGCGAAGGCGCGGCGCATGAGCCCGGACGCCCACGGCTCGGCGATCCAGTCGAGGGTCACGGCTCGTGGTGTGCGTGAGGGTGCGCACCGGGGTCGAGGAGGGCGTGGCCGCCGTCGAGGGTCAGCAACTCGGTCTGGTAGGCCCTTTGGAGCACGTCGGGTCGAAAGACCTCGGCCGTCGGTCCTTCGGCCACCAGCCGCTGGTTGAGGATCACCAGCCGGTCGCACACCCGAGCGGCTTGGGCCAGGTCGTGGGTGGTCATGCACACCGTGCGTCCCTGCCGGCGCTGCTCCGCGAGCACTTCGAGAATGGTGGTCTGGGACGGCGCGTCGATGCCGGTCAACGGCTCGTCGAGCAGCAGCACGTCGCCCTCCTGGGCCAGCGCCCGGGCCACGAGGGCCCGTTGGCGCTGGCCCCCGGAGAGCGACGCGAAGGGCGAACGCGCCCGCTCGGCCAGCCCGACGCGCCCGAGGAGCTCGAGCGCCAGCGCTCGATCGTCGCGGCCTGGCCGGCGCAGCCATCCGAGTTGCCTGTAGCGACCCATGAGCACGACGCCGAGGACGTCCACCGGGAAGGAGCTCTCCACGGCTCCGAGCTGGGGCACGTAGGCACTCGTGCCGGCCACCTCCACCCGGCCCTCGTGGCGGACCACGCCGAGGAGCGCCCGCAGGAGGGTGGTCTTGCCGGCGCCGTTCGGGCCGAGGACCCCCACGAGCGACCCGGCCGGCACCGAGATCGAGACCCCGCTCAGCGCCTTCCGCGCCCCGTAGGCCACCGACAGCTCCCGGGTGACGATCGCGGGCGTCGCGGCTCGGTCGTTCGTCGGCGCGCGGGCGGCCGCCGCCGTAGCCTGGGCCGCGGTGGCCTGCGCCGTTCCGAGGGGCCAGCCGAGCAGCCTCATCGCGCGGCACCTGACCCGGCTCGCGTGACGCCCGCCACCCGCCATGCGCAGAACGCCGCCCCAAGGGCCGTCAGAGCGAACACCGCACCGGCGAGCGAGGCCACCGCCGCCCCCGGCGGCACGTCGAGCTCGCGGGCGAGGCCCAACCCGGCGACCGTCTCCACCGCGCAGAGGGCCACCGCCACGAGCTGCATGACGCCGAGCCGATCGGTGAGCAGGCGGGCTGTGGCGGCCGGCACGGTGAGCAGCCCGGACACGAGCAGGCTGCCCGTGGTGGGCAGGGCCACGACCACCGTGAGCGCAAGCAGGACGAGCAGGACGGCGTCCCCTCGCTCCGGGCGAGCTCCGGCCGGGCGAGACCACTCGCGGTCGAAGGTGGCTGCGGCGAGGCCCGGTGAGATCAGGACCAGCCCGATCGCAGCGATCGCAGCGATGGCCACGCAGCGAATCACGTCTGCCTCGGAGATGGCCAGCAGCGAGCCGAACAGCACGCTCTCGACCGGCGCCGAGACCTGGAACACCGTGGTGAGCATCAACCCCCCGAGAGCGAGGGCGGCGGCCAGCGTGATGCCCGTGACCACGCCGCCGCGCAGCCGATGATCGCGCTCGAGCCAGGAGACCGTGCCGGTGAAGAGGCCGGCTGCGAGCACCGACCCCGCGAAGGGGCCGAGGGCAGGCACCCCGAGCCCCACGACCACGCCGGGGAAGGTGGCCACGCCGACGGCGTGGGAGAAGAAGGCAAGGCCCCGGACCACGACCCAGGTGCCGAGCAGGCCGAGGGGCGCGGCGAGCAGGACTCCGGCGAGAAGGGCCCGTTCCATGTAGGCGACGTCGAAGGGAGCGGGCATCGGCACCCCACGATACTGAGACTCTTATTCAGTTGTTCACGCGGAGCGGGCGGCGCGCCCGCTCAGGCGCAGTTGGGGCAGGCCCCCCGGAGGACCACGTCGTGTCCCTCCACTCGGTAGGCCAGCCGCTCGGACAGCTCGGCGATCGCCTGCTCCAGACGTTCGTCCTCGAACGGCGACACCCGGCCGCAGTGGGCGCAGAGCAGGTGGTGATGGTGGTGGGCGCCGCTCGGGTCGGCGGGCTCGTACCGCGCGAAGCCCTCGCCGGTGTCCACCCGATCCACGGCCCCGAGGGAGTGGAGCAACTCGAGCGCGCGGTAGACCGTTGCCGTTCCCACGTCGCGCCCCTGCGCGCGAAGCCGGTCGGTTATCTCCCTCGCGGTGAGCAGGCAGTGCTGCTGCCCGAGAAGCTCGAGGATCGCGGCGCGGGGAGCGCTCGCCCGGTGCCCGGCATCCCTCAGGAGTCGCTCGGTCGAGTCGACCCACGCATTTCGGGTAACGGTGGCCATTGCGCTGAGCTTAGAAGTCGTCTCGCCGGATGGCGCCGGGGATGACCACCGCGCCCCCGCTCCCCGGCCTTCCCGGAAGGAACTGCCGCACCGCGCGCGAAACACCGGAGCGTGACGCGCTCGGGCATCGCCGCTCTCACCCTCTCCGACGAGATCCGGGAGCGCTTCGACGAGTTCTCGCGCTCCCAGAAGGACGTGGGCCAGTACATCGTCGACCATCTCGACGAGGCGGCCTTCCACACCGCCGAGGAGCTCGCGCGGCGTGCGAACACCTCGAGCTCCACGGTCGTGCGCTTCGCCCAGGCGCTTGGCTTCGAGGGCTTCCCCGAGCTCCAGCACTCCGCGCAGGACGAGTACCGCCGCGCGCATCGAAACGGCGGCGGCCCGGAGACCGAGAGCCTCGTGGCTCCTCCCCTGTTCCCGATCGACCAGACGGAGTTCGAATCGGCGCTGGCCGCCGACCACACCAACGTCGAGGACACGGCACGGCTGCTCGACCGCGACGAGGTGGCGGCGGTGATCGAGCTGATCTCGAGGTCCGAGCGCATCCTGCTGTGCGGCACCGACCAGATGGCCTTCTTCGCCTCCTACCTGCGCCACCTGCTCATGCTGCTCGACCTGCGCGCCGAAACCGTGGCCAGCCCCTCCCAGGAGTCCCTGGGTCGCCTGAGCCGCATCGACGATCAGACGCTCGTCATCGCGCTGTCGGCCGGGCGCTCCCACCCGCTCATCACCCGGGCGATGAAGCTCGCCCGCCACCGCCGGGCCAAGACCATCGCCATCACCGACGC
>JBPCRE010000112.1:0-15341 GCA_050997195.1 Thermoleophilaceae bacterium | reverse complement strand
CATGGGGCGTGCCGGTCGCGAGCGCGCCGTCGCGAAGTTCGGCTGGGACGCCATCGCGCGGCGCACGATCGAGGTCTACGAGTCGGTGCTGCGCTGACTCGGACTGCTGACTCAGCCGAGCGGGTCGCGGTCGGCATCGAGCCCGGCCAGCAGATCGTGCAGGGCGTCGTACACGCCCGGCGCCGCGGCCAGCACCATGTCGCCGCTTGGCTCGCGCCCGTTCAGGCCGCCGACGCGGGCGCCCGCCTCGGGGGCTCCGCCTCGACTCCCACCGAGGGGCACGGGCAACTGGGCGCCCGCCTCGCGCTCTTCGGCGCGCTCGGCCTCCTCGCCGCGGCGCAGTGGAGCTCCCTGGTCGGGGCCAAGCGCGTGTGGAGCATCGACGCGGGCCCGCTCGACCTCCGCATCGGCGACCAGGGAGGGCGCGCCCTGCTCGTGGTGGTGGCCGTGCTTGCCGGCGGCTGGCTGCTCGCACGCTCGAGGGCGCTCCGCCTGCCGCGCGGCGCCGCCTCCGCCGCGCGCCTGCTCGTAGCCATCGGCACGCTGGCGCTGGCGCTCATCGCCGCGGGCGTGCCCGTCGAGCTGCTCGGCCCCACCCGCTGGAGCGAGCTCGCGGACGGCGTCGACCGCGGCCTGGCCGGGATCCGCACGGTGCGCTGGCCCTACGCGGGCGGCGACGAATGGATCCGCCTCGCGGTCCTCTCGGCCGCACCGCTCGCTCTCGCGCCCGCCGCCATGCTCGCCTTCTGGCCGGCCCCTCGCCGGCGTGCGCGCGAGCTCTACTGGCTCGCGTCCGTCGCCGCCCCGCTCGCCCTCTACGGCCTCGCGGTGGTCGAGCTCGACCCCGGGGCCGACCTTCGTCGCGGAGCGCTCCTGTTCGTCCTCCTCGCCGTCTGGCTCTGGTTGCCGCGCCTCGAGCGCACGGCGGTGGGTCCCGGGGTGGTCGCGCTCGCCTGCGTCGCCGTCCTCGCCGCCGGGGTGGCCGCGGTGACCGATCGCGACGTGCCGCTCCTCCAGTACGAGACCTGGTCGAGCAACGCGGCGGCCACCCGCTTCGAGTGGGACCACAGCTACGGACCGCTCGACTGGTCGCGCACGGGAGCGACATTGCTGCAGGTGAGATCGGGGCGCCCGCACTACTGGAAGGCCCAGACCCTCGACCGCTTCGACGGCCGGCGCTGGCTGCGCTCCGCGGCCATTCCGGCCGTGGCGCCCACGGACCTCCCGGAGGAGCCCAATCCCGCCTGGATCGAGGAGTTCGAGGTCACCGTGCGCGGCCTGAGCAGCGAGCTCGTGGTGGGCGCGGGCACCACCTACAACGTGACCGGAGCCGGTGCCGTCGCGGTGGCCGGGGACGGGACGGCCGTGACCCTCGACGATCCGCTCGAGGAGGGCGACTCCTACTCCGTCAACGCCTACGTGCCCGATCCCACCGTGGGCCGGATGCGTGCAGCCGCCGGGCCCTACCTCGAGGGACTCGGCTCCTACACCGAGATCGCCCTGCCTCCCGAGGCTCCCGTCCGCGCAGGTGACGTCGCGGGCGGCGAGGTGGTGTCCGCGGGCTTTCGCGGGGAGCCGTCCACCGCGAGCCCGACCGCCCGGGAGCGCCTGCGCGCCTCGCCGTACGGCCGCACCTACGCGCTCGCGCGCCGGCTCGCCCCCGCCCGCCTCTCGACCTACGACGCGGTGAAGGCCATCGAGCGCCACCTCCAGCAGGAGTACGAGTACTCGGAGCGCCCACCGCGCCGAGCGCTTCCCCTCGATGCCTTTCTGTTCGAGGACCGGCGCGGCTACTGCCAGCAGTTCTCGGGTGCGATGGCGCTCATGCTCCGGATGAACGGCATACCCGCGCGCGTGGCCACCGGCTTCACCCCCGGATCGTTCGACCGGTCCACCGGCGAGTACCGCGTGCGCGACCTCGACGCCCACTCGTGGGTCGAGGCCTTCTTTCCCGGGATCGGGTGGGTGCCCTTCGATCCGACGCCCTCGGTCTCGCCGGCCGAGGCCCAGGTGGGTGCCCTCGGCTCGGCCAGCGCGGCCCGCGGCGGCTCGGCCGACGCCGGGGGCAGCGGCCGGGAGAGCGGCGCGGACGGCGGCACCTCCGAGCGAGCGGCCGACACGCCCGGGGGCCCGGCGCTCGAGGACGACGTCGAGGCCGCTCCTGGCCCGACCCGATCCGGAGGCCTGCTCGCCGCCGTGGCGATCGGCCTTGCGGCGATCGCTCTCGCCTCCATCGCCGCGGTCGCGGCAGGAGCTCGCCGGCGGTCGGCCCCCGGGCTCGACGCCCTCGCCGCCGACCCGGAGCTCAGGGAGCTCGGCCGCGCGCTCGCGAGCCTCGGCCACCCCGCGCCCGGAGGAGTCACGCTGAGCGCCCTCGAGCGGCGCTTCTCCGCGGAGGGGAGGACGGGAGCCGCCGCCTACGTGCGCGCCCTGGCCGAGCGGCGGTTCGCCCCGCGAGGCGGGCCCCGGCCCGGTCGCGCCGCTCGCCGCGCCCTGCGACGCGACCTGAGCGCAGGCGGCGGCCCGGGTCGGCGCCTGCGGGCGTTCGTGGCCCTCCCTCCGTGGGGCTCGGCGGCGTTCGGGAGGCTCAGCCGCACTTAACGTTCGCGGTCTACAACCTCTCTCGTGTCGCGTGCTCTCGCACTGCTCTCCGGACTCCTTGGCGGCCTCGTCGTGGCCGTCACGGGGGCCATCCTCATCGCCACCGGGGTGATCGAGACGGGCGGCACCAGCGCCCGCGAGGTCGTGCAGGCGCCCATCACCCGCCCGGCGGCCGACGACGGGGGCGAGGGACAGCTCACGGTGAGCGACATCTTCAAGCGCGCGGCGCCCGGGGTGGTGTTCATCCGCGCCGAGGTGGCCGGAGGCGGGGGCGACTCGCCCTTCGGGGCTCCTCAACGCAAGGGGCAGGCCACGGGCTCGGGCTTCGTGATCGACGCCGACGGCACGATCGTGACCAACCAGCACGTGGTCGAGGGCGCGCGCAAGGTGCAGGTGCGTTTCCAGGAGAACAGCGATCCCATCGACGCCCGCGTGGTGGGCGAGGACCCCTCCACCGACCTCGCCGTGCTCAAGGTGGAAGCCGACAAGGAGAAGCTGAAGCCCATCCCCCTCGGCGACTCCAAGGACACCAAGGTCGGCGATCCCGCGATCGCCATCGGGAACCCGTTCGGGCTCGACCACTCGGTCACCACGGGCATCATCTCCGCGGTCGGGCGCCGCATCGACGCCCCGAACTCCTTCTCGATCGACAACGTCCTGCAGACCGACGCCTCGATCAACCCCGGTAACTCCGGTGGTCCCCTCCTCGACGCGGCGGGCCGGGTGATCGGCATCAACGCCCAGATCGCCACCGGCGGAGGCGGCAACGGCTCGGTGGGCATCGGCTTCGCCGTGCCGATCAACACCGCCAAGCAGGTGATCCCCGAGCTCGAGCGCAACGGCAAGATCGACCGCGCCTACATCGGCATCACCACCGCTCCCGTGTCGAAGGAGATCGCCAAGGAGCTCGACCTTCCCACCTCGGAGGGCGCCATAGTGCAGGACGTGGTCAGCGGGGGCCCGGGCGACAAGGCCGGGCTGCGCGCCGGCAACACGCAGACCGACACCGGCGTGACGCTCGGCGGGGACATCATCGTGAAGGTCGACGGACAGGACGTGAAGCGCCCCGAGGACGTGGCCGCCGCCATCTCGGACAACAAGCCCGGCCAGCGCGTGGGGATCGAGTTCTTCCGCAGCGGCGACCGCCAGACCGAGCAGGTCGAGCTCGGCAAGCGCCCGGCCGATGCGCCCGGGGGCGGCGGGCCCGGGGGCGCCCCCCCCGAGGGTGGCCCCCCCAGGGGCGGCCTGCCCGACCTTCCCTGACCGCCGGCCGGGTCGCCGGGCCGGGGCTGGCGGCCGGCCGTACCATTGACCCCATGACTCGGGTCAAGCTCTGCGGCATCACCCGCCTGCGCGATGCTCGCCTCGGCGCGGAGCTCGGAGCCTGGGCCGTGGGCCTCATCTTCCACGCCGAGAGCCCCCGCGCCTGCCCGCTCGGGATGGCCGCGGACATCGGCGCCGAGCTCCACCGCGAGGTGGCGCTCACCGGGGTGTTCCGCAACGCTCCCCTCGACGACGTGATCCGCACCGCGGCCCGGGCGCGGCTCTCGATCCTGCAGCTCCACGGCGACGAGGGCCCTGCCTACTGCGCGGCCGCGGCCCAGCGCACGGGCTGCGCGATCATGAAGGCTGCCCGCGTGCGCGGGGGCGCGGACGTGCGGGGCCTCGCGGCCTTCCGGGAGGCCGACTTCCATCTGCTCGACACCCACAGCACCCGACTCCCGGGCGGCACGGGGGAGACCTTCGACTGGGAGCTCGTGGGCCGGCACCGGACGGGGCGGGTGCCGCTCGTGCTGGCCGGCGGGCTGACCCCCGAGAACGTGGGCGAGGCCATCGAGACGGTGCGGCCCTGGGGCGTGGACACGGCGAGCGGCACCGAGAGCCGCCCGGGTCGCAAGGATCAGGGGCGGGTGCGCGAGTTCTTCGCGGCGGTGGAGGCCGCCTCGGCGGCGGCCGAGGCGCGGCCCCGCGAGGTCCTCGAGGAGCAGGACACCGGCCGCGAGACCCTCGCCCGCCCCGCCTCCTCGCGCTCGGCCGCGCGGCTCGGGGGATGACCGTCGAGGCGGCTCGCGCGAGCCGGGTCGAGCGGCGCTTCGGCGCCTACGGCGGGCGCTACGTGCCCGAGACGCTCATCCCCGCGCTCGAGGAGCTCGAGCGGGCGTGGTCGGAGGCCTCGGCCGATGCCGGCTTTGGGGCGGAGCTCTCGGAGCTCCTGCGCCATTACGCCGGCCGGCCGACGCCGCTCTACCGGGCGCGGCGGCTCTCGGAGGCCGCCGGCCGGCCCGTGTACTTAAAGCGCGAGGACCTGCTGCACACAGGGGCGCACAAGCTGAACAACGCGCTCGGCCAGGCGCTGCTCGCCCGGCGGATGGGCAAGCGCCGCATCATCGCCGAGACGGGCGCCGGCCAGCACGGCGTGGCCACCGCCACGGCGTGCGCGTTGCTCGAGCTCGAGTGCGTCGTCTACATGGGCACCGAGGACATGCGCCGCCAGCGCCCGAACGTCGAGCGCATGGGCCTTCTCGGAGCACGGGTGGCGCCCGTGGACGCCGGCGCGCGCACGCTCAAGGAGGCGGTGAGCGAGGCCATCCGCGACTGGGTGGCGAACTCCGATACGACGCACTACGTGATCGGCTCCGCCGTGGGGCCCGCCCCCTACCCGGCCATGGTGCGCGACCTCCAGCGCCCGATCGGCGACGAGGCCCGCGCTCAGTTCCTCGAGGCCGAGGGGCGCCTGCCCTCGCGGGTGATCGCCTGCGTGGGCGGGGGCTCCAACGCCATCGGCACCTTCGCCGCCTTCCTCGACGACCCCGACGTGGAGCTCGTGGGGGTCGAGGCCGCCGGTGACGGCCTCGACACCGGCCGCCACTCCGCGCCGCTGACCACCGGCGCCCGGGGCATCCTCCACGGCGCGATGTCGGCCGTGCTCCAGGACGCCGACGGCCAGATCGTGGAGGCCCACTCGATCTCGGCCGGGCTCGACTATCCAGGCTCGGGCCCGGAGCACGCCTTCCTCCGCGACGCGGGCCGCGTGCGCTACGAGGCGGTGACCGACTCCGAGGCGCTCGCCGCCTTCCGGCGCGTGGCCGCGCTCGAGGGCATCATCCCCGCGCTCGAGCCTGCTCACGCGCTGGCGTGGCTGATGGCCCACCCGGGCTCTCCGGCCGGCGGAGCGGTGGACCTTCTCACCCTCTCGGGTCGCGGCGACAAGGACCTGGCCGAGGTGCTCGGGACCGAGGACACGCAGGGCCAGACGGACGCCGGTTGACCCTCGAGCGCCTGGGCGCGGCCTTCGCCGCGGGGGGCAAGCGCGCCGCGCTCATGCCCTACCTGATGGGCGGCTTCCCGGACCTCGAGGGCTCACGGGCGGCCGGGCGGGCGTGCGCCGAGGCCGGCGCCGACGTCCTCGAGCTCGGCGTGCCCTTTTCGGACCCGCTGGCCGACGGGCCGGTGATCCACGAGGCCGCGACCGCTGCTCTGGCCGCCGGGGTCACGGCGGACGGGGTGCTCGAGGTGTGCGCCGATCTCTCCGCCCGGCTTCCGGTGGTGCTCATGACCTACGCGAACGCGGTGCTCGCGAACGGCGCCGCCGCCTACGCGCAGCGCGCGGCCGCCGCCGGCGCCTCGGGGCTCATCGTCCCCGACCTGCCCCACGACGAGGGCGAGGAGCTTCGCGCCGCCTGCGAGGCGGCGGGCCTCGCGCTCGTGCCCCTAGTGGCCCCCAACACCCGCTCGGAGCGCCTCGAGGAGATCGGCCGGAGCGCGCGCGGCTTCGTCTACACGGTCTCGCTGGCCGGCACGACCGGGGAGCGCGGCGCGCTTCCCTCCGACCTGCCGGACACGGTGGCGCGCGTGCGGGCCGCCACCGAGGTGCCCGTTGCTGTGGGCTTCGGGGTCTCGAGCGCTGCGCAGGCCAGCGAGGTGGCCGAACTGGCCGACGGGGTGATCGTGGGCAGCCGGGTGGTGCGCGCCGCTGGGGAGGGCGGTGCGGAGGCGGTGGGCGCCGTGGTGGCGGAGCTCGCGGAGGCGCTCGGCTGAGCTCTCGGCGGCCGCGGCGCTCGCTTGAGCCGCCCGGGCCGCTGGTAGGGTGACGACCGATGGCGACTGCCGATACCGAGGCCCGCACCCGCACTCCCGAGGAGGTCGGACGCAGCTACTTCGAGGCCGTGAGCGCCCGCGACGCCCAGGCCATGGCCGATCACTGGCACGCGGACGGGGTCGAGGACATCGCGCCCGTCGGGATCTTCCGGGGCCCCGCCGAGGTCAAGGGATTCTTCGACGAGCTCTTCGGGGCCGTGCCCGACATGGAGACCGTGGTCGAGCAGGTGGTCTCCGAGGGCCAGACGGTGGTCGTCAAGTACCGGAGCACCGGACGCTTCACCGGCACGCCGCTCCAGGGCCTCGATCCGACGGGAGGGCTGATCGAGCTTCGAGGGGTCGACGTGATCGAGGTGCGCGAGGGCAAGATCGAGCGCAACAGTGCCTACTTCGACGGCATGGCCCTGGCCCGCGGCATCGGCGTCCTCCCTCCCCAGGACTCGGGCGTCGAGAAGGCGCTCTACGGGGCCTTCAACGCGGTCACCAAGGTCCGCGCCGCCGTGCGCGACCACACCGGCGGTTAGTGGGCTCCCGATGGCCGTCCTTGTGACCTTCACCGTGGGCCTTATGCTCTGGATCACCATGTGGGCGCTCGGATTCCAGGCCTTCTACACCTTCCTGCTCGTGATCTTCTTCGTGCTGGTGGCCATCGCCGGGCGCACCATCACCCCCTTCGTCAAGCAGCAGCTAGGGCGGTAGCTCCGGACGAGCGTCGGGCCGCCCCGAAGGGATCGGCTTGGTCAGCGAGAGCCATCCGGTTGGGAACCGAGTCCACGGTTGGTTGCACAGGTGGTGGGTGGTACCTATACACGCGTGATCAAGACCAGCCTCTACCTGGAGCCCGAGGTCGATCGCGCGCTCGCGCGACGGGCCGCCGAAGCGGGCGTGACCAAGGCGGAGCTCATCCGACGCGCCCTCGCGCAGGCCGTGGCGGGCGCCGAGCGGGCGCGCCCGGCCGCTCGGGGCTTATTCGAGGTGCCGGGCGACCTCGGCCAGGCGGCCGAGGATCACCTGCACCGCAGCCGCTTCGGCGAGCGGTGATCGTGGTCGACACCTCGGTCGTGATCGCGTTCATGGACCGCCGCGACCAGGACCACGAGGTGGTGTCCCGGTGGCTCGACACGAACCTCGACGAGCTCGTGACCACTCCGCTCGCGGTCGCTGAGATGGACCACCTCGCCGCGCGTTACGGTGGGGCAGCGGGTGCCCGGGCACTGCGGCGCGACCTCGAAGCGGGAGCGTACGGCGTCGAATGGTGGGGTGGGGCCGTGGAGGAAGCCCTGCGGATCGCCGAGCGCTACGCGTCGCTGGGACTCGGCTTGACCCGACGCATCGCTGGTGGCCCTCGCGGCCCGGGTCGGCACGTCGCGGATCGCAACCCTCGACGAGCGTCATTTTCGCTCCGTTGCCCCGGCGGGCGGCGAACCGGCGTTCACGCTGCTGCCGGCTGACGGGGGCCAGACCGGCTAGCCCGCGCAGCGGGGCGAGAGCGGGACGCTCGCCAGCGCGCCCCACGGCCCCAGGCGGGGCCTGCGCTCGTCGGGCCCCATCCGCGCCTACCCGAAGAACACCTCGGCGGCGGCGTAGTCCTCCGGCGGCACGGTGCGAAGGGTGGCCACCGCCTCCTTGAGGGCGATGAGCTCGATGCGGGTGCCGCGCAGCGCCGGCATGGTGCCCCAGCGTCCCTCGGTGGCCGCGTCGATGGCCGCCAGGCCGAGGCGGGTGGCCAGCACGCGGTCGAAGGCCGTGGGGGTGCCGCCGCGCTGGACGTGCCCGAGCACCGTGGTGCGCGTCTCGAAGCCGGTGCGCTCCTCGATCTCGGACTCGATGCGCTGGCCCACGCCCCCGAGGCGCGCGTGGCCGAACTCGTCGGTGTCCGCGCTCCGTACCTCCATCGTGCCCTCCTTCGGGGTGGCGCCCTCGGCCACCACCACGATCGAGAAGTAGCGCCCGCGCGCGTGGCGGCGGCGCAGGAGGCGCGCCACCTCCTCGATGTCGAAGGGCCGCTCGGGGATGAGGATCACGTCGGCGCCGCCGGCGATGCCGGAGTGCAGGGCGATCCACTCGGCGTGGCGTCCCATGACCGCCACGATGAGAATGCGTTTGTGGCTCTCGGCGGTGGTGTGGAGGCGGTCGATGGCCTCCGTGGCCACGTGCACGGCGGTGTCGAAGCCGAAGGTGGCGTCGGTGCCGTCGATGTCGTTGTCGATGGTCTTCGGCACGCCGAGCACCGGGAGGCCCTCCTCGTGCAACGCGGAGGCGGCGCCGAGGGTGTCCTCGCCGCCGATGGCGATCAGCCCGTCGAGGTGCAGGCTCTCCATGTTCTCGCGTATCCGGCGGAGCCCGTCGGAGTCCTTCCGGGGATTGGTGCGCGAGGAGCCGAGGATGGTGCCCCCGCGGGGTAGGATCCCCGCTGTGGACTCCACGTTGAGCTCGACGAACGAGTTTTCGAGCGGCCCCCGCCATCCGTCGCGAAACCCGAAGATGGCGTGGCCGTATACGTCCACGCCCTTGCGGACCACCGAGCGGATGACCGCGTTGAGGCCGGGGCAGTCCCCGCCGCCGGTGAGCACGCCGATGCGCATCAACCTCCAACATACCCGGCCTTTCGGCCCCGCGGCTCCAACGTGTCTGCGTTCAAACCTCGTTAACATGTCGACGCCTGATCGGATGTCTTTCCAAGGAGGCGCTTGTGCGCGCACGACGTTTGGGGGTTGCGGGCGGACTGCTCGCGTCGCTCGCCCTGGGTCTCACGGCCTGCGGTAGCGAGGGTGGCGGCGGTGGCGGCGGTGGCGGAAGCGCCACGCAGGTACAGGGCAAGGAGCTCACCGTCTACTCGAGCCTGCCCAAGCAGGGAGCGAACGAGGGCCAGACCGAGGCCGTCGAGAACGGCATCAAGCTCGCCCTCAAGCAGGCCAACAACAAGGTAGGCAGCTACACCATCAAGTACGTCGACCTCGACGACTCCACGGCTCAGGCCGGCAAGTGGGAGCCTGGCCAGACCTCGGCCAACGCCCGTCGCGCCGCCCAGGACAAGAGCACCATCGCCTACATCGGCGAGTTCAACTCCGGCGCCAGCGCCATCTCCATCCCAATCCTCAACGAGGCCACGATCCCGCAGATCTCCCCGTCGAACACCGCGGTGGGCCTTACCTCCATGGAGCCAGGCGCCGAGCCGGGCGAGCCCGCGAAGTACTACCCCACGGGCAAGCGCAACTACGCCCGCGTGGTGCCGAAGGACACGGTGCAGGGCGCGGCGCTCGCGACGACCATGAAGGACGAGGGCTGCAAGAAGGTGGGCATCCTGAACGATAAGGAGGTCTACGGCGCGGGGCTCGCCAAGAACATCGAGAACTCGGCCAGGGAGCAGGGCCTCGAGGTGACCGGCAACGAGGGCATCGACCCGCAGGCCCCGAACTACCGCTCGCTGGCCTCGGGACTCAACGGCCAGCAGGCCGACTGCGTGGTCTACAGCGGCATCACCGCCAACAACGGGGTGCAGCTGTTCAAGGATCTCGATGCCGCGCTGCCCGACGCGAAGCTGTTCGGGCCGGACGGGATCGCCGAGGCGGCGTTCGCCGACCCCAAGGAGGGAGGCATCCCCGACAGTCTGGCCAAGAAGGTGCTCGTGACCCAGGCCACGCTCTCTCCCGACGAGTACGGGGCCGAGGGCAAGAAGTTCTTCTCGGACTACGAGAGCCAGTACAAGGAGAACAACCCGGACCCGTACGCCATCTACGGCTACGAGTCCATGGCGCTTCTGCTCGACGCCATCGAGCGTGCGGGCCAGAGGGGCAACGACCGCCAGGCCGTGATCGACGCGATCCTCTCCACCAAGGGTCGCGACTCGGTGCTCGGCAGCTACGACATCGACAAGAACGGCGACACCACGCTCACCGACTACGGGGTGTTCAAGATCTCCGGCGGCGAGCTGACCTTCGACCGCAAGGTCGAGGCCAAGAAGTAGATCGACTCCGGCGGCGATCGCGAGGGCGGGCCGTGAGCCCGTCCTCGCCGCCGTTCCGGGCCTGAGTCGCCGTGGAGGCCGCGTCCCTTCCGAGCCCGTCGCGGGCCACAGCCCTCGCCAACCTGCGTGAGGCCGGCGGCCGCTACGGCCTGATCGTCCTCCTGCTCGTCCTTCCGGTGGCCTCCGGGGCGTACGACCTGGCCACCGAGGGCAGCCTCGCCCGGCTCGGCAACAACCTCGTGGACGGGCTGTCGAACGGCGCGATCTGGGCGCTCGTGGCCCTCGGCTACACGCTGGTCTACGGCATCGTGGAGCTCATCAACTTCGCCCACGGCGAGGTGTTCATGATCGGCTCGTTCGTGGCCTTCGGGCTGTGGGGGACCCTCGGGCTCACGGTGAGCACCGGGCCGGTGGGCCTCGTGGCCGGGCTCCTGGTGACCCTCGTGGTGTCCATGATCGCCTCGGGTGCGCTCAACCTGATGATCGAGCGGGTGGCCTACCGGCCCCTGCGCGACGCTCCCAAGCTCACCGCGCTGATCACCGCGGTGGGCTTCTCGTTCATCCTCCAGAACGTCGGGCTGCTGTGGCTCGGGGGCTCACAGCGGGGGGTGCCCGACCTGATCGGCTCACAGCAGGTGCTGGTCGAGGTGCTCGGCGTGAGCATCTCCCGGGGCGACGTGCTGGCTCTCGCCATCACCGTGCCACTCGTGCTCCTGCTCACCACCTTCATCAACCGAAGCCGCATGGGCAAGGCCATGCGCGCCACCGCGCAGGATCCCGAGGCCGCGCGACTGATGGGCATCAACGTGGACACCACGATCTCGCTCACCTTCCTGCTTGGCGGGCTCATGGCCGGAGCGGCCGGGATCATCTATGCGCTCTACCAGACCACCATCTGGTACTTCCAGGGATTTCAGGCCGGGCTCATAGCCTTCACCGCGGCGGTGATGGGCGGCATCGGGAACCTGCGCGGAGCCGTGCTCGGCGGACTGATCATCGGGTGCATCCAGCAGATCTCCGATAACCGCATCGGGGGAGAGTGGACGCCGGCCATCGTGTTCGGCTACCTCGTGTTCATCATGGTCCTGCGCCCCCAGGGGATCCTCGGCGAGGAGACCCGCGAGGCCGGATGAGCGTGCTCGCGAAGCTGCGCGCATCGCCGTGGGGGGCGCGCATCCCGCCCGCCCTGGCCATCGTGGCGGCGGGGGTGCTGCCGTTCTTCTTCGGGTCCGGCGACCCCTTCATCGAGGACTGCACCACCGCCCTGGCCTACGTGGTCATGGCCCTCGGCCTGAACATCGTGGTGGGGTTCGCCGGACTGCTCGACCTCGGCTACGTGGCGTTCTTCGCGCTCGGCGCCTACACCATCGGCTGGTTCGGCTCGGGGCACTTCACCCCGGCCGGCGGTGGCACGGGCATTCACTTCGGCGTGGGGGGCCTGGCCTCCCAGCTACCCGGCATCCATCTCAACTTCCTCATCATCCTCGTGCTGGCGGTGATCGTCACGGCGCTCGCGGGCATGGCCATCGGCCTGCCCACCCTGCGCCTGCGCGGGGACTACATCGCCATCGTGACCCTGGCCTTCGGCGAGATCATCGGCCGCATCGCCATCAACGGAGACGCGCTGAGCGTGGGCGGCTACAAGCTGACGGCAGGGCGCCAGGGCATCACCCCCGTGGACAAGATCGACCTGCCCTTCGTGGGCCAGTTCACCTCGCTCGAGCTGCGCCCGTGGTACTGGACCGCGCTCGTCCTCGTGCTCGTCGTGCTCTTCGTGAACATCCGGCTGCGCGAGTCCCGCCTCGGGCGGGCGTGGATCGCGGTGCGCGAGGACGAGGTGGCCGCGGCCAGCATGGGTGTGCCGTTGGTCAAGACGAAGCTGCTGGCCTACGCCACCGGCGCCGCGTTCGGCGGCATCTCGGGGGCCTTCCTCGGCTCGTTCCTGAACACCGTCAACGCCGACCAGTTCGCGTTCGGGTTCTCGATCTTCATCCTCGCCATGGTCATCCTCGGCGGCCTCGGCAGCGTGTGGGGCGTGGTCATCGGCGCGGTGGCGCTGTCGTTCATCAACACCTTCCTCATCCCCGACGTGCTGAACCCCATCCCCCGCCGGCTCGGGCTCGACTTCGACCTCACCCAACTCTCGTTCGGGATCTTCGGCTTCCTGCTCGTGATCATGATGGTGCTCCGGCCCGAGGGCCTCCTTCCCGAGCGCCGGCGCCAGCTCGAGCTGCGCGACGAGGTGCCCGAGGACGACGACGCGGTGATCGAGGCCCGGGCGTGAACGCGGCCGGCGAGGGTCGGGACGCGAGCGCGGAGGGGGGCAAGGCGGCGCCCACGAGCTTCGGCCGCGAGCGGGTGGCGGCGAGCTTGGAGGCCGAGGAGCCCATCCTCCGGGCGGTCGACGTGGGCAAGGTCTTCGGCGGCCTCGTGGCGGTGGACGGCGTGTCCTTCTCGGTGCCCCGGCGCTCGATCGTGTCCATCATCGGGCCGAACGGGGCGGGCAAGACCACCTTCTTCAACATGCTCACCGGGCTCTACAAGCCCACCTCGGGGGCGATCTCCTTCGACGGCACCGACGTGACCGGCCGCCGCCCCGACCGCATCACCGCCCTCGGAATGGCGCGCACGTTCCAGAACATCCGCCTCTTCTCGACGATGAGCGCCGTCGAGAACGTGCTCGTGGGCCAGCACTCGCGCACCCACGGCGGGCTCTTCGGCTCGATCCTCCGCACCCCCCGGGTGCGCCGCGAGGAGCGTGACACCCGGGCCAAGGCGCGCGAGACGCTGGCCTACGTGGGCCTCGCCGAGCGGAGCTTCGACGTGATGGCGGCCAACCTCTCGTACGGCGATCAGCGCCGGCTGGAGATCGCGAGGGCCCTCGCCTCGGACCCGAAGCTCCTCCTCCTCGACGAGCCCACGGCCGGGATGAACCCGAGCGAGTCCGCGGGCCTCACGGAGTTCATGCGCCGCTTGCGGGAGGAACGCGGCCTCGCCATCCTGCTCATCGAGCACGACATGAAGGTGGTGATGGGCGTGTCCGAGCACATCACCGTGCTCGACCACGGGGAGAAGATCGCCGAGGGCGAGCCGGCCGCGGTGCGCGCCGATCCACGCGTTGTCGAGGCCTACCTCGGCAAGCAGACGGCCTGAGCCGGAGGTTGTCCTGTGGCCCTCCTCGAGCTCACCGACGTCCACACCTTCTACGGCAACATCGAGGCCCTGAAGGGCATCTCGCTGTCGGTCGAGCCCGGCGAGTGTGTGACCCTCATCGGATCGAACGGGGCCGGGAAGTCCACCACCCTTCGCTCTATATCGGGGCTCACCCCGCCGCGCGCGGGCTCGGTGCGCTTCGACGGCGCGGAGATCGGCGAGACCCCGCCCCAGGACATCGTGCGCCTCGGCATCGCGCAGTCGCCGGAGGGCCGCCACGTCTTCCAACGCATGTCCGTGCGCGAGAACCTCGAGCTCGGGGCCTACCTGCGCCGTGACGAGCGCCGCGGCGACGACCTCGACCGGGTGTTCGATCTCTTCCCGCGGCTCAAGGAGCGCGAGAGGCAGAAGGCGGGCACGATGTCGGGCGGCGAGCAGCAGATGCTCGCCATCGGCCGCGCCCTGATGGCCCGTCCGCGCCTGCTGATGCTCGACGAGCCCTCGATGGGAATCGCCCCGATCCTCGTTCAGCGCATCTACGAGACGATCGCCCAGATCAACCGGGACGGCGTCACGATCCTGCTCGTAGAGCAGAACGCCAACTATGCCCTGGACGTCTCCAGCCGCGGGTACGTGCTCGAGACCGGCCGGGTGGTGCTGGCCAACGACTCAAATTTGCTCCGCGACGATCCTGAGGTCCAACGGGCCTACCTGGGCACCTGACGCCGCATGACCATCTACGCCGCCGCCATCGGGGCCACGGCCCTGTACCTCTTGTTCGTGTGGCTGCTGTCGTGCGCCGGCGCGGCCTGGCTGGCCGACCGCAAGGGCTACACCGAGCGCGTCGGGCTGACCCTCGGCCTCGTGCTGACCTTCGTCGGCTTCCTGATCGTGCTGATCCTCCCGGCCCGGCCCGGCTCGGCCTGGAAGCTCGACGGTCCGTTCCCGCGCCGCGGGGGTGGCCGGACCCCGAGGGCGGGCACCGTCGCTGCACCGGCGCCCGCGTCGGCCAAAGATACCCCGCCCTCGCCCGGGGGCTCGGGGGAGCCGCCGGGCCCCTGACCCGAGCCGGCCACGGCGCTACCCCCGGCGGGCGAGGGTTTTAGCCAGCCGAGCGATAACCGCGTAGCTCTCCCGCTCCATCTGAATCCAGGTCACCCGGAGCGTCAGCAGTCCGGCCGCCTGCAGGGTCGCGTCCTTGCGGCGGTCATGCTCGAACGACCGCCGGCTGGAGTGAAAGCGAAAGCCGTCGATCTCGACCACGACCTGCTGCTCGCGCCAGAGGAAGTCGACCTCGTAACCGTGAATCCGCACGTTGGTCTCGGGCTCCGGCAGCCCCGCCTGTCTGACGAGATCAAGGAATCGCTGCCCGGCCTTTGAGCGGGTGAGCTTGGGTCCGTGCTGACGTTCAAGCAGCTCGCGGAGTCGCGCGGCGCCGCCGCGCGAGGGCGTACGGGCAAAGAGATCCCCCACCCCCGCCGCCCGGCGCACCCGCGCGACCCAGGCTGGCTTGCAGGCAAAT
>JBPCRE010000048.1:0-15460 GCA_050997195.1 Thermoleophilaceae bacterium | reverse complement strand
GTGGTCATGTTCATGTTCGCCGTCCTCTACTACGTCTCCCCGAACGTGAGGCCCCCCCGCTTCCGGTGGTTCACCGTGGGAGGGGCGGCGGCGCTCGTGCTCTGGGTCGTGTCCTCGGGGCTCTTCGGGGTCTACGTGGCGAACTTCGGCGCCTACAACAAGACCTACGGAGCGCTCGGTGGGGTCATCCTCTTCCTCACGTGGGTGTGGATCTCCAACCTCGCCCTGCTCGTGGGCGCCGAGCTGAACTCCGAGCTCGAGCGCGAGCGCGAGCTCGAGGCGGGCCTGCCGGCCGAGGAGGAGCTGCAGCTGCCTCCGCGGCAGGCGGCCAAGACGTGAGGGGGGCGCCATCGGTGGGCACATGCCCGGGGTGGGATTCGAACCCACACGTCCCGAAGGACAGGGGATTTTAAGTCCCCAGTGTCTAGCCGTTCCACCACCCGGGCGGCGCTCGGACGGGCAGTCTAGGGGCGGGTAACCGCGCTTTGAGCGGGACTTTGCGCGCGCGCCGCGCAACTTTTCCGCTGCTAGCGTTTCCCCTCGTACACGGTCCTCGGGCCGGCCTCGGTGATGGAAGCCTCCGCTCTAACTCATCCCGCGCAGCCCTCGGCCCTGGTCGGACGCTCGCCCCTGCTCCGGCTTCAGGGCGACGAGAAGCTCATCGCCATGATCCGGCGCGGTCATCACGGGGCGTTCGACACGTTGGTGGGCCGCTACGAGTCGCGCCTTCTCTCCTTCTGCCGCCACATGCTCGGCTCCACCGAGGACGCCGAGGACGTGCTCCAGGAGGTGTTCACCGCCGCCTTCAACGCCATGTGCGCCGACGAGCGGCCGATCAACGTGCGGCCCTGGCTCTACCGCATCGCGCGCAACCGTTGCCTGAACCAGCTTCGCCGCCCTCAGCATTCCGGGCAGGACTCGATGGACGTCTTCGAGCGCGACGGGGGCATCTCGACGGCGGACGCCGTGCACAAGCGCGAGGAGTTCCGCCAGATCGTCGCTGACGTGCAGGACCTCCCGGAGACCCAGCGCACGGCGCTGCTCCTCCGCGAGATGGAGGCCCTGTCCTATGACCAGATCTCCGAGGCGATGGACACCACGGTGCCGAGCGTGAAGTCCTTGCTCGTGCGCGCGCGGGTCTCGCTGGCGGAAGCGGCCGAGGCGCGGCTGCTCACCTGCGAGGAGGTTCGCCTCGAGCTCGGCGAGGTGTCCGAGGGTCTCACGAAGAGCTCCGCGCCCGCCCGCCGACACCTCAAGAGCTGCGATCGCTGCCGATCGTTCAAGAGCGAGCTTCGCCGGACCAACCGAGCGCTCGTGGCCATCTACCCCATCGGCCCGATCGTGATCCTCAAGCACTTCCTGGCCGTCAAGTTCGGAGCCGGCGCTCTCTCCGGGTCGGCCACGGGCGGATCGGCCGCGGGCGCTGGTACCGCGGTGTCCGGCGGAGCGGTCGTGGGCGGAGGCGCCACCGTGGCCGGCGGCGCGGCCAGCCTGGCTCCCGTCGCCGCGGGCGGAGCCGCGCTGAGTGGCGCGAGCAGTGCGGTGGGCGGAGGCGCCCTCGCGGCCGCGACCGGCGGCGCCGGAGTGTCTGGATTCGTGTCCGCCGGCGTCGGGGCACTCGCCTCCAAGGCCGCCGCCGGCGTGGTGGCCGCGGCCATCGTGACCGCCGGGGCGGTCGAGGTCGGGAGCTCGACCCGCCTCGACGAGGCGAGCAAGCCGAAGACCGCCGTGACCGCGCCGGCCACCCCAGGGGTCCCCGACGAGGCGACCTCGATCGCCGCGCCGCTGCTTCCCGGTCCGGTGCTGCCGGCCAAGGAGGAGAAGCCCGCGGCCGATCCGGTCGCGACCTCCGAGACCGCGAAGGCCGGCGACGAGAAGCCGGCCGAGACGACGACCACGAGCGCCACCGACAAGCTTCCCGAGAAGGCCCCGGCCGTCGCGAAGACCCCGGCCCCCGCAGCCTCCCAGCCGGGCACCGGCGTGGTCACCTCACCGCGCAGCGGCGGCGAGCAGAAGGACGGCTCTACGCTGGTTCTCCATCATCGCGGCTCCGGCGAGATTCCGCTCACGGCTCCGCCCGAGTCCACGGGCTCGCTCGCCACTCCGGCACCGGGCACGAGTGGATCGACCTCTCCGGGAGCAGCGGGGGGCACCGAGAACGGCGCCTTGGCGGCCGACGGCGACGCATCGGATCTGACCTCCCCCTAGTCGGTGGAGCCCGGGGCGCATCTCGCCTCGATCGAGGACTTCGAGCGCATCGACATGCGCGTGGGCCGGGTGACTGGGGTCGAGGAGCTCCCCGAGGCACGCCGACCCGCGTGGAAGATCACCGTGGACTTCGGATCGGAGATCGGCGTGCGCCGCTCCTCGGCCCAGATCACCCACTATCCGGCGGAGGCCCTCCACGGACGGCTCGTGGTGGCGGTGGTCAACCTTCCTCCACGTCGGATCGCGGGCTTTGCCTCCGAGGTGCTCGTGCTCGGGGCGCTCGACGCCGAGAAGGGCGTGGTCCTCCTGGCTCCCGACGAGGACTGCTCGCCCGGGGACCGGATCGGCTGAGTCCGAGCCCCCGCGCGGGCCGACGCGTTCGGTTGCGAGACGGTGCCCCGGAGCCCGGCCCTCCGAGCGCCCACCACGGGGACACGGGCGCGGCCGAGGCCACGAGCGCGGCCACGAACCAGAAGGCGATGGCGATCCGCTCCGAGTTGGCCGGGTGGTCGACCACCGAGAGGACGAAGAGCCCCACGAGGCCGGCGAGCGCCGCCGCGGTGAGCCCTCCCCCGCTCTCGGCCGCTCGGTAGCCCCGGGAGAGCAGCCAGCCGGCGATCCACACCATGGCCAGGAAGGCGAGCGGCCCGGCGTCCACCAGCCAGGTCAGCCAGAGGTTGTGCGCGTGGCTGTAGGGAGTGTCGGCCGCGCCGGTTGCCTCCATCACCTCTCCCGCCCGCGAGAGACCCACCCCGAGGAGGGGATTGGCGGACCACACCTGAAGACCCAGGCTCATGGCCTCGGGCCGGCCGAAGCCGCCCACGAAGCCGCCGCCCGTCACGAGGGCACCGAGGAGCAGGATCATGCCGCCGGCGAGGGCGGCGCCCCTGAGCCGCGCGCGCCATGCCGGGCGGAGCGCGAAGCCGACCACCCCGGCGGCCACCACCGCCGCGCCGATGCCCGCCCGCGAGAAGGTGAGCACGAGCCCCAGGTAGGTGAGGGCGAGCACCCCCGTGGCCACGGCTCGGGCCTCGCGCCACGGCGCCCGCAGGGCCACGAGCACCGCCACCGGCGCCAGGAGCAGCACGTGCGCGGCCAGCAGGTTGGGGTTGGCGAACGAGCCCACGGCCCGGACCAGCAGATCGTCCCTGGGCCGCAGCGACAGGACCGGGGTGAAGCCGTCCCGGTAGAAGGTGGTGGGCTCGTCCTGGGCCACCTGGGCCACCGCCAGAAGCGCACCGGGCACCACGGCCACGAGCGCGAGGAGGATGAGCGAGCCACGCTGCTCCGGAAGGCGCCGGCAGAGCCCCACCGTGAGGTAGAACAGCGCGAGGGCGGTGAGCAGGAAGCGAAGCGGCGCGGAGGGATGGCTCCCCAGGTAGGTGGTGGCCAGAGCGGCGAGGAGCAGCACCCCGATGGCCGGGTCGAGCCCCGTTCGGAAGTCGGGAAGGCGCGCACCGGCCGCCACGAGGGCGGCGAGGCCCGCGAGGATGAGCAGCCGCGCGGGGGTGAGGATGGACACGAGGCCCTCGGTGGGGAGGATCTCGACTCCGGTGGACACGAGCACCGCCCCCACCGCGACCACCGGCGCACCGAGGCGGAGGGCGTCGAGGGCTCGGGTCGCTCCGGGGGACGTGATACGGGTCGCGCCGTTGTCGCGCTCACCGTCGGAGCGCGTGGCGCCCGAGCCGGCGCGCGCGATCGCCGCCCGGAGCCGGGGCTCGGGCGGCGGGCTCCCGGCCGGCGAGCCCTCGGGAGGGGGGCTCGGCGGCTCGCCCGGAGGCGGGCCCTCTGGCGGTTCCGAGCTACTCAGAGTGGGTCTCCCCGGGCGCCAGGAGGACGACCTGCGAGGACGTGCTCGACTCCGCCTCGGACTTGAAGGCCTCCGAGTCGGTCGCGAGGGGCGGGAAGGTGTCGTAGTGGCAGGGGATCACCGTGCCGGCGGCCACGAGGTCGCAGGCCACCACCGCGTCGTGGCGGTCCATCGTGTAGTGCCCGCCGATGCACATGAGCGCCACGTCGATCTGGTTCCGCCTCGAGACAAGCTGCAGGTCGGAGAAGAGCGCGGTGTCCCCGAGGTGGTAGACGATCTTGCCGCCGATGCCGATCACGAGCCCCGCCGGGATGTGCGGCGTCCCCTTGGGCGTGAGCCCGAAGTGCCAGGCGGGGACGAGGCGCACCCAGACGCCCTCGAACTCGACGGTTCCCCCGAGGAGGGGGTCGGCCACGTTCTCGACCCCATCGCCCGCGAGCTCGTCCGCCAGCTCCTTGACGGCGACGCACTGAGCGCCCGTGCGCTTGGCGATGTCCACCGTGTCGCCCAGATGGTCGAAGTGGCCGTGGGTGAGGAAGAGGTGCGTCGGGTCGACCTCGCCGGGCTGCGCGGCGGCCGTCGGGCCATCCGAGAGGAAGGGGTCGATGAGTACGCGCGTGTCTCCCTCGATCAGCTCGAAGCAGGAGTGGCCGAGAAAACGGATGTCCATGGGTGTCAGGCTCCTTCGTCGGTGGTGTTCGAGGTGTCGGTCCGGCCGTCGAGCTCGCGCCCGAGCTCCCAGCCCACGGCCACGCCCACGAGCATGCCCATGCGCGTCTGGTCGGCCAGCAGCATCCGGATGGCCGCAGCCCGCTCCGGCTCCTCGCTCGCTCCCGCCGCCTGGCGGATCTGGCTCTCGTGGGCGTCGAACCACCCGCCGGCCTTCAGGGCCTCGAGGAGGATGAGTTGAAGCTGCGGGGCCATCTCGGCCACCCGCGCCTCTGCCTCGCGCAGGCGCCCCGGCCGAGTGAGTGCCTCGAGCGCCGCGTCCACTTCCTCGTGGTTGACCGGCCCGCCGGGCACGTGCCCGATAATAGGGGTGTGCCCCCCGTGAAGCTCACCGCCCTCTCCCACGGGGCCGGCTGCGCGTGCAAGCTCTCACCGGCCGAGCTCCACCCGCTGGTGGCCGAGCTCCCGCGCTCGAGCGATCCCGCCCTGCTGGTGGGCACCGAGACGGCCGACGATGCGGCGGTCTACCAGGTGGCGGACGATCTCGCCGTCGTCTCGACCGTAGACTTCTTCACCCCCATCGTCGACGACCCCTACGACTTCGGCCGCATCGCCGCCACCAACGCCCTCTCGGACGTGTACGCGATGGGCGGGCGACCGGTGACGGCGCTCAACCTGGTGGCCTATCCGCTCGAGGACCTGGGCGGTGACATCCTGCGCGAGATCCTCCGCGGCGGGGGCGACGCCGCGACCGCGGCAGGCGTGGCCGTGGTGGGCGGGCACTCGATCGACGACGCCGAGCCGAAGTACGGCATGGCCGTGACCGGTGTGGTGCATCCGAGCCGCCTGGTGCGCAACTCGACCGCCCGCCCCGGAGACGAGCTCTGGCTCACCAAGCCCGTGGGAGGCGGCGTGGCCTCCACGGCGGCCAAGCGGGGACTCTCGGCGGGCGGCCTGGCCCAGCGCGCCACCGCGGTGATGACCACGCTGAACCGCGAAGCCTCCGAGCGCGCGCTCGCCGCGGGGGCGAGCGCCATGACCGACGTGACGGGCTTCGGACTCCTCGGCCACCTGCACGAGCTCTGCGACGCGAGTGGGGTGGCCGCGGAGGTCCGGGCCGGGGCGGTGCCGGCCATCGAGGGCGTGCTCGGGCTCCTGCGCGGGCACGAGCCGCCCGTGGCCGGGGGCACCCGCCGCAACCGCGAGTGGGTCGAGCCCTGGGTGGAGTGGCAGGCCGACGTGCCCGAGGAGCTCCGCTGGCTGGTGTGCGACGCGATGACCTCCGGCGGGCTCCTGGTGGCCGCGGCTCCGGGAGCGGGCGCGCCGGGCACGCTCATCGGCCGCGTCGTCGAGGGTGAGGCGGGCCGGATCTCGGTTCGGGCTTAGGCTTAGCGCCGCAGCGAAAGCCCGAGCCCGGCCAGCGAACCGATGATCGCCCCGGCCGCCGCGGCGACCGCGCTCGCGAAGGGGTCGGCCACGAAGGTCAGGGCGAGGACGCCGAAGATCACGTAGACGCCCAGCAGGTCGTTCTCGCGATCCTCGCCGCGGCGAAACGCGCGGCGATCCTCGACGAGCCAGGCGCACAGAAGGCCGAGGGCGGCGCCGTTGGCCCCGAACGCGGGGTAGATGCCCACGAGTGCCGACGCCGCGGCGCCCCCCGCCCCGCACGCGAGGAACAGCAGGACGAGGGTGACCGGGCCGAAGCGGCGCTCGAGGTGGGTGCCGAAGATGGCCACGGACACCAGCGCGATGAAGGCGTAGCCGGTGCTCTGGTGCACGAAGACCGTGGTCAAGACGCGCCACCACTGCTCGCCGGGCGGGCCGATGAGCCCCACGTTGGTGAAGGGCACGGCGCCCGACGAGAGCACCACGGTGAGCAGGAGCGCGAGCCCGATGAGCGTGAAGGTGGCGTAGGGCCGAGTGTCCGGGGCGATGCCCGGCATCTCCCCGCGGCGCAGGCGCGGCAGCGAGGGAGGCTTCGAGGCCTGGGTGGCGCCGTGGGCCGCCGCGCCGTTCTTCTCGATCTTCGGGGCCCGCTTGCGCACGCGCTGGCCGCAGTACGGGCACTCGGTCACGTACGGACTCACCTCGGACGAGCAGTTCTTGCAGACGACGAAGAGGTCGGGCTCGCTCACCAGGGTCGAGGATACCGGCGGTCCCCTCGGCGACCGCCGAGTCCCCTGCCGCTCGACCGAGGCGCCCGAGAGGCTAGGGCGCGGTGTGCGCCACGATCTCTCGCACCACCTCTCGAAGGTCCGAGTTGGCCTCGTAGACCTTCACCTGGCGCGCCCCGCCCGTGCCGCGCTCGAGGAGGTCGTCGATGCCCTCGAGCTCTCGTTCGGCGCCGAGATCCTCGGCGTGTCCGCGCAGCCGCTCGCGCACCCGCTCGGCGAGCTCCCGGGTGGGAACGCGGCTCGCGTGCGGAAGGTCGACGATGTCTCCCGACACGCCGTTGCGCGCCGCGAGCCAGCGGTTCTCGTCGAGCATCTCGTACGGGTACTCGGAGAGCTGCTGTCCCGAGTCGAAGTGCTCGCAGAGCTCCTTGACCATGGCCTGGATGAGCGCCGCGATGCCCAGGGTGTGCTCCACGCGGGTCTGGGAGTCCATGGCCCGGATCTCCACGGTCCCGAGGCTCGGGTGGGGACGCACGTCGTACCAGAGCAGGGTGTAGTCCTCCATCACCTTCGAGCGCACCATGAACTCGATCCGATCGGCGTACTCCTCGAAGTTCCGGTAGGCCGGCGGGAGACCGACGCGGGGGAAGGAGCGGAAGATCGGCATGCGGGTGCAGAGCAGCCCCGTCAGGTCGGCCCGCCAGAACGGCGAGTTGGCCCCCAGGGCGATGAGCAGCGGCACGTGCACGCGCATGCCGTTGGCCACGTGGATGGCCTTGTCGGGATCGTCGATGCCCACGTGCACGTGCATGCCGAAGATCAGCTCCTGCCGTGCCACGAAGCCGAGGAGGGACACGAGCTCGCGGTATCGGTCCTTCGCCACGATGCGCTGCTCCTCCCACAGGGCGAAGGGGTGCGTGCCCGCCGAGCCGATGGCGAGGCCGTGCTCGGCGGCGGTGGCGCGCACGCTTCTCCGCAAGCCGCGCAGCTCGGCGCCCGCCTCCCCGATGTCCCGGCACGGGGTGGTGGCCACCTCGAGCACGGACTCCATGAGCTCCGACTGCACGCGTCCGGGCACGCCGGCCTCCGCCTCGAGGATGGCGTCGATCGAGTTCGAGAGGTCGAGCGTCTCCTCGTCCACGATCATGAGCTCCTCCTCGATCCCCAGCGAGTAGAGGGGACCGGTGAACGCGTGCTCCACGGCATCGCACTGTAGTGCCGCATGCGGGCGCCTCCGGCGGTCTTGGGAGGGCTGCCTGCCGGGCGGCTCGGTCGACATAACTCCGCGCCCGGCACTAGGGTCCCGCCCGTGCGCATGCGGCAGTCACAGGCTCAGTGGGAGGAGGCCTTCCACGAGGAGCACGCGGAGGAGCAGGCTCGCCGGGCGCGGCTGCGCCGTCAGGCCGCCGCCCGCTCCAGGCAGCGCAGCGTCCGGCGTGTCGAGCGGCACGGCACCCTTCGCTTCATCGGCCTCATCCTCGCCATCCTGGCGACCTCGGTCATCGTCACGATCGTGATGTTCGAGACGCTGGCCCTCTTGATCTCCTAGGGACGAGCCCTACTCGGCGGTGCCGCGGGACTCCCGGCCGGCGCCGAGGCGATCGAGGGCGGCGTCGACCTCCTTGCGCACCGCGCTCGCCGCGTCCGTTCCCTGCCCGCCCTGGATCTCGAGGTAGACCTCGGTGCGAAAGACCGGGACCGAGCGGGGCGCCTCGATGCCGATGCGCACCTTGTCGCCCATGACGGCGAGGACCGAGACCTGGATCTCGTCTCCGATCATGATGCTCTGCTTGGACTTGCGCGTGAGTACCAGCATGGGGCCAATGCTAACCGGGACCCGCGGCGAGGGCTTCACAGGCTGTTTCAGTTAAACGGCGGGGGCCAGGGCGGTGCGCGTGGTGCCGCCCGTCCGGGTGCTCGCAAGCCCGTCGGAGCCGCCGGGGGTCATTGGTAGTCTGGCGCCGGTCATGGCTCGCCGCTCCCTGAAGCCCCAGCTCAACCAGATCCGCACCTGGGTTCGCCAGGGCCGGACCGACGCCTGGATCGCCCACCAGCTCGAGGTCTCGGTCCGCGACATCGGCCAGTTCAAGCGCGAGCACGAACTGGCCCCGGCCGAGGCAGGGGAGGGCGATGCCCCGGGCGCCCCGGCCGTCGTCGAGGAGCCCGACCTCCGGGCCGAGGACGACGCGCTCATCGCCGCGCAGCTCGACGCGGAGCCCGACCCCGAGCCGGAGGAGACCGACGAGGCCTCGGACGAAGCCGCGGACGCCGCTCCCCGGCGCCGCGGGCGGCGCGGAGGACGCGGACGCCGGCGGAGCCCTCGCGGTCGCGGGCGCCTCGAGGGCACCTTCGACCACGGCAAGGAGGGCTACGGCCTCTGGCTCGATCCCGCTGTCCAGGACGATGCCGTCTACGCCGAGCACTGGGCCGGGCACCGCCCGGTGACGGTCACCGTCGAGCCGGATCGAATCGTGATCGAGCGAGCCGGAGAGGAAGCGGCCTTGAGCGAGGACGGTGGAGAGTCGGCTGACAGCGTGACCTCCGGCGGCAACGGGAGCCCTTCGGAGCCCTGACGGGCCGGCCGCGCCGAGCGCGGAGAAGCTAGGTGACGTCGAAGGGCTCGCGGCGGCGACCGCCCCCGAAGTTGGAGGCCTCTCGCGCGTAGCGGGCGAACGCGGCGTCGACCGCAGCAGCCGAGTCCACACGGGCGCCGCTCGTCCAGCTCAGGTCGGTGGCCCAGTCCACCCCGTCCCCGTAGGCGGCGGCGAGCTCCTCGATGGTGAAGGCCGACCCGAGACGGCGTCGCAGCTCCGCGAGCACCGCGGCGCTCGCGTGCTCGTGGGTCAGGCGCGCCGGCTCGTCGAGCTCGTTCATGCGTCGCTCTCCCTCGGCCCACTCGAGCAGGGCGTTCTCCACCGAGTAGGCCATGATCCGGCCAAGGTACCCGCCGCCGGCGCTCGACTCGCCTCTCCGGTAGGGAGGATCAGCGAGTCGGGGCCTCTATGACGAAGGCGCGCTCCCCGCGGCGCACCATGCCGAAGCGCCGCGCTTCCCGCTCCACCGCGTCGGCACGGCTGAGGTGGGCCACGCGGGCCTTGAGGCGCGCGTGCTCGCCCTCGGTCCGGCGGAGCTCGGCCCGGTGCTCGCCGGCCGTGCGCGACTGGGTGATGTAGTGAGAGATCGGTGCCACGTAGAGCAGGACGATCACCCCGAGCACTCCGAGGAGGGCCAGCCGGCCCACGCGGTCCCACCGGATCGTGCTCGTGCGCTCGGCGGGCGCAGCGGAGCGTCGGCCGGCGCGCGGAGACGAGCCGGCTCGGGGAGCGGAGCCGGCGCGGCGAGAGGAAGCGGATCGAGACGCCATCCCCCCCGTCGATTCGCCCTCCGGTCGCGCCCTCCTTCCTGCCGGGACGACCCGCCCGTCCGCCCTAGGAGCGCGCGAACGCCGAGCGGCCCGGGTAGGCGGCGTCGCCGCCGAGGGCCTCCTCGATGCGCAGGAGCTGGTTGTACTTCGCCACCCGGTCGGTGCGCGAGGGAGCACCGGTCTTGATCTGGCCGCACCCGGTGGCCACCGCGAGATCCGCGATGGTGGTGTCCTCGGTCTCGCCCGAGCGGTGACTCATCACCGCGGTGTAGCCCGCCTCGTGGGCGGTGCGCACGGCGTCGAGGGTCTCGGTGAGCGTGCCGATCTGATTGACCTTCACGAGGATCGAGTTGGCTGCCCCCAACTCGATTCCGCGCCGCAGGCGCTCGGTGTTGGTCACGAAGAGATCGTCGCCCACCAGCTGGATGTCCTGGCCGAGCCGCTCGGTGAGCGCGCGCCACCCCTCCCAGTCCTCCTCGTCGAGGCCGTCCTCCACGGAGAGGATCGGGTAGCGGCTCGAAAGGTCGGCCCAGAGCTCGACCATCTCGACGGAGGTGAGGCACCGGCCCTCGTGGTGGAGGTCGTACACCCCGTCGTGGAAGAGCTCGCTGGTGGCCGGGTCGAGCGCTATGCCGATCTGCTCGCCGGGGACGTAGCCGGCGGCCTCGATCCCCTCGATCACGGCCTCGAGGGCCGCCTCGTTGGAGTCGAGGTCGGGCGCGAAGCCGCCCTCGTCGCCCATCGCGGTGCCGAGGCCCCGGGCCGCGAGGGTCCCCTTCAGCGCGTGGAAGACCTCCGTCCCGGCCCGGAGGGCCTCCGAGAAGGAGGGAAAGCTCGTGGGCACGATCATGATCTCCTGGAAGTCGACGGCGTTTTCGGCGTGCGCGCCTCCGTTCAGCACGTTCATCATCGGCACCGGCAGGAGGTGGGCACCCTCGCCTCCGAGGTAGCGCCAGAAGGCGAGACCCTGCTCGGCGGCGGCCGCCTTGGCCGCGGCGAGGGACACGCCGAGCAGCGCGTTGGCCCCGAGGCGCGCCTTGTTGGGGGTCCCGTCGAGCTCGATGAGCCGGGTGTCGAGCGCGCGCTGATCGAGGGCGTCGACCGAGCCCACGAGCGCCGCGGCGATCTCCCCGCGCACGTTGCCCACCGCGCGGGTGACCCCCTTGCCCCCGAAGGCCTCGCCGCCGTCGCGTAGCTCGAAGGCCTCGAACTCGCCCGTCGAGGCGCCCGAGGGCACGGCGGCGCGGCCCCAGGCGCCGGACTCGAGGCGCACGTCGGCCTCGACCGTGGGGTTGCCTCGCGAATCCACGACCTGGCGGGCCGTGACCATGGCCACGTTGCTCATCGCGCGCTCGCCTCCCCCACCGCCAGGTCCGCCTCGACGCGCTCGCGGAAGCGCTCGGCCGCGGCTCGAAGCGCAAGCTCGGGGTCCACACGGAGCGCTCGTGCCGCCGCCACCTCGGCGAAGAGGATCTCCCCCACCGCCACGAACGCCTCCTCGCTCCCGGGCTCGGCGCCCGCCGCCCGCCGGCGCTCCTCCTCCACGCGGGACGCCGACTCCTCGAGCGTGGGCGTCGGGTGGCCGGCGCTCGAGGCCCGACGCTGGGCCTTCCGGGCGTAGAGCGGGCCTGGCAGCGTCTCCGGCACCTCGCCGAACACGCCGGTCTCGCGGCCGGGCTCGACTCGCTTGATCTCGTCCCAGTTGCTCAGGACCTCGTCCGCATCGGCCACCTCGACGTCGGCGAACACGTGCGGATGGCGCCGGATCAGCTTCTGACGGCAGTGCTCGGCCACCGCGGCGAGATCGCCGGCGCCGCGCTCCTCGAGCAGAAGGGCCAGGAAGTGGACCTGGAAGAGCACGTCGCCGAGCTCGTCGAGCAGCCGGGCGTCATCGCCGGAGTGCGCCGCGTCGGCCAGCTCGTAGGCCTCCTCCACGGTGTGGGGCACGATCGAGCGCTCGTCCTGCTCGCGGTCCCACGGGCACTCGCGGCGCAGCCGGTGGGTGATCTCGTCGAGGCGCGTCAGCGCGCCTGCCGCTGCCTGCGCCACGACGTCCCGCTACTCGCCGCTCGGCGAACGCGGCTGAGGGGCGGCACCGGGAGGTGCGCCCTGGGGGCCGGGAGGTGCGCCCTGGGCTCCGGGGGGCGCGCCGCCCGGGCCGCCGGGCGGCTGGGCGGGCGGACGCGGGCCGTTCTTGCACTCGGGCACGAGGTAGCCCTTCGCGCAGGTCGTCTCCTCGCGGTGGCCGCGCTCGAACTGCCCGACAAAGCCCTGGAGCGCCGCCTGCTCACCCTGGGCGCGGAGCGTCTGGCGGATCTGCTCCTGGGCCTGGGGAAGGGTCTGCTTGCCGAACTGCGGCCGGTTCTTGTCGTAGTAGGCCCGCACCTGCTCGTCGGTCACCTGGCCGCGGCCCTGGACGATCTTCTTCTGCACCTCGTTGACCAGCAGGTCGAGCTTCAGTCGGAAGAGGATGTCCTCTTCGGTCTGGCCCGACGGGGCGAGGAACTGGCGGTACATTCGGTCGTCGGGGAAGGCCTGGCGCTTCTGGTCGTCGAAGTTCTTTCGCACCACCTCGTCGGGCACGTCCACATCGCGTTCGTCGGCCTCGTCCTGGATCCACCGGGCGTTGATGAGGAACTGCAGCACCTGACGCTTGAGCTGGTCGTAGTCGCGCTGGCACTGGGTGCGGGACTGCTGCGCGTTCGGCTTGGGCGTGCCCGGAGGCGCCGGCTGGCTCTGCTTGGCCGCGATGCAGCGCTGGAAGGTGGGAGGATCGGGCGTGGCCACCGGGACACCGGGCTGCTGCTGGGCCTGCGACTTGGCCACGGTGGCCGTCCAGTGGTCGAACTCCCGCTTGGTGATCGGGTCGTCGTCCACCTGGGCCACGCTGTTGGGTGGCACCTCGTTGCCGCAAGCAGCGACGACGAGGGTGAGGAGCAGTGCGACGAGAGCACCCGTCAACGGGCGCCCGCGGCCCCGGAAAGAGCGGCGGCGGTTCATGAGGCGGGGAGCGTAGCGGAGGACCTAAAGGCCGGCCTAAGCCTGCGGCGCCCGGCCCCCGGGCGAAGTGACTCACGCCTCGCGTGGCTCGGTGGCCACGCGGAGCACCGCCTCGGCGGCGCGCACCACCGCACCGAAGCGCTCCTCCGGGTCGTCGCCGACCCGCACCGCCACCGTGGAGCGGCCCGACTCGTACACCGCCTCGGGGATCTCGGCGCGGAGCTCCTTGGCTCCGGCCGAGTCGAGCTCGATGGGCGAGACGGCGAGGCGTCCGCCGCGGAAGGACACCGCGGTGGCGCCCGCGCGCCCGAGCTTGATTCGAGCGTCCTGGAGCTTGATGAGGTTCTCGAGCGGTCCGGGCACCGGTCCGAAGCGATCCTCGAGCTCCTCGCGGAGCACGATCAGGGTGGCGATCTCCCGGGCACCGGCCACCCGGCGGTGCACCTCGATCTTGGCCGCCTCGTAGGGCACGTAGTCGCCGGGGACATAGGCGTCCACGGGCACGTCGAGGCGCACGGGCTCGGGGGCCTCGTCGGCGCTCGTGCCCCCGAGGGCGTTCACGGCCTCGTCGAGCATGCCGAGGTAGAGGTCGAAGCCCACGGCGGCCACGTGGCCCGACTGGTCGTCGCCGAGCAGGTTGCCCGCGCCGCGGATCTCTAGGTCGCGCATGGCGATCTTGAACCCGGAGCCGAGCTCGGTGTAGTCCGAGAGGGTGGACAGGCGGGCGGCGGAGCCCTCGGTGAGGACCGCCGCGGAGGGGTAGAAGAGGTAGGCGTAGGCACGCTCGCGCGCGCGACCCACCCGCCCGCGTATCTGGTAGAGCTGGGCGAGGCCCATGTGGTCCGAGCGCTCAACGATGAGGGTGTTGGCGCTCGGCACGTCGAGTCCCGCCTCGACGATGGTGGTGCACACGAGCACGTCCGCGCCGCCGCGCAGGAAGTCGAGCATCACCGGCTCGAGCTCGCGCTCGCCCATCTGGCCGTGGGCCACGGCCACCCGCGAGCCAGGGCACATGGCCCGTACGCGCTCGGCCGTCTCCTCGATCGTGTCCACGCGGTTGTGCAGGAAGAAGGCCTGGCCGCCGCGCGCGCGCTCGCGGTCGATGGCCTGGCGCACGAGCTCCTCGTCGTACTCGCCCACGTAGGTCTTCACCGGCCGCCGGCCCTCGGGCGGCGTCTCGATGACCGAGATGTCGCGCAGGCCGGCGAGGGACATCTGCAGCGTGCGAGGGATGGGCGTGGCGCTCAGCGAGAGCACGTCCACGCGCAGCTTGAGCTGCCGCATGAGCTCCTTCTGCTTGACCCCGAAGCGCTGCTCCTCGTCGATGATGAGCAGCCCGAGGTCCTTCGGCCGCACGTCGCGCGAGAGCAGCCGGTGGGTACCGATGAGGATGTCGACCTTCCCCTCGGTGAAGGCCGCGATCGCCGCGTTCGCCTCCTTGGTCGTGCGAAAGCGCGAGGCCATCTCGATGGTGAACGGGTAGTCGCGGAGGCGCTCGGAGAAGGTGCCGAAGTGCTGCTGGGCGAGCACGGTGGTGGGTGCGAGGAACATCACCTGCTTGCCGTCGTTCGCGGCCTTGAAGGCGGCGCGCAGGGCCACCTCGGTCTTGCCGTAGCCCACGTCGCCGCAGATCAGGCGGTCCATGGGGCGCGCCTCCTCCATGTCGGCCTTGGTCTGCTCGATGGCCTCCATCTGATCGGGGGTCTCGCGGTGGGGGAAGGCCTGCTCGAAGTCGATCTGCCAGTCGGAGTCCGGTGGGAAGGCGTAGCCGGCGCGGCGCTTGCGCTCGGCGTAGAGGTTGATGAGCTCGCCCGCCAGCGCCTCGGCGGCCTTGCGGGCCCGCATCTTCATCTGCTCCCACAGCTTGCCGCCGAGCTTGGAGAGCGGAGGGTCCGAGGCGTCGGCGCCCACGTAGCGGGAGATCTTGTCGAGCTGGTCCGAGGGCACGAACACGCGGTCGCCGTCGCGGTACTCGAGCTCGAGGTAGTCGCGGGTCACGCCGCCCACGGTCTTCGTCTCGAAGCCGGTGAAGCGGGCGATCCCGTGGTCCTCGTGCACCACGGGATCCCCCGTACGGAGATCTGTGAAGGAGGTCAGCGCAGAGCCCTGGCCGGCGGCGCGCGGGCCGGGGCGGCGGTCCCCGGCGCGCCTTCGGCGCAGCAGCCGGTGATCGGGCAGCATCGCGAGCTTGAGGCCGGGAGCCAGGAAGCCCTCGCGGAGAGACGCGGAGGCGAATACCACCCCGGGCTCGTGGGGCGCCGGCCGGCCGTCGAGGAAGGCCGCGCGCACCCG
>JBPCRE010000032.1:0-8184 GCA_050997195.1 Thermoleophilaceae bacterium | reverse complement strand
GGCGCGGCCACCTGAAGCAGCAGGTCGTTGACCTCGGGGAGCGCCTCGGCCACCGGCTGGCCGTCCTTCGAGCGCTCGATCAGCGCCGCGACCTTCACGAGCTCGAGGTAGCGCGCCACGGCCTGGGACACGTCGAGGTAGGTGTCGAGCCGCATCTCCCCGAGGCGTGCGCCCGCGCGCGAGACCGAGTCGAGCACCTCGTCGCGCATCATGCGGAAGGTGGAGTGCAGGCCCTCGGCCGGACCGAAGAGCTCCTCCTCGCGCACCTCCTCCTCGGCCTCGAGGGCCGCACGCGCCTCTTCGTAGAACGGAGAGGGACGAGCGGTGCCGCCACGGTCGGTGGCCTCGGGGAAGGCAAGCACGAGCGAGCGGCGCGCTCGCGTCACGGCCACGTGCAGGAGCCGTCGCATCTCCGCCTCGTGCGCCTCGGCCTCGGGAAGCGCCTCCTTGAGCAGGGCGTCGGGGATGTCGGCCTGCCCCCGGCGCGGCTCCCCCGGCATCCGCGCCGCGCTCAGGCCGAGCACGAGCACGTGGTCGAACTCGAGGCCCTTGGCCGCGTGCATGGTCATCACCGACACCGCGGCCGGGCCTCCCGGGGCCACCGCCTCCTCCTCGCGAAGGCCCGCCTCGGCGACGGCCGCGAGGTAGCGCGCGAAGTCGCGCGGGGCGGCGTCGGGCTCGCGCAGCACGTAGGCGCCGGCCAGCTCCCCGAGCTTGGCGATGTTCATCAGTCGCTCCACGGTCTCCGCGTGGGCGGCGAAGAGCTGGCGCCGGCGCAGGCCGATGCGCTCGATCAGGCGGTGCATGAAGGCGTCGGGGCGCATCTCGCCGAAGGCGCGCGAGGCCGGGCGGAAGATCTTCAGAAACGCCTGCGCGCGCTCGCGTCCCTCCGGCGAGAGCTGCGGGCCCTCGCAGGCCGCGGCCACCGCCGAGACCATGTCGAGCTTGCGCCGCCGGGCGAGCTGCGTGAGCCGGGCGAGGTCCACGGCGCGGAGCTCGACCGGCGGGCGCGAGAGCGCGCGCACCACCGCGCCGGCGTCCCCGGGGTCGGCGAGCGCCCGCAGCCAGGCCAGCACGTCGCGCACCTCGGCGCGCTGGAAGTAGGCGGCGGAGCCCCGCAGGCGATGGGGCACGGTGCGCTCCTCGAGCGCGGCGCCCACGATCGTGCCCTCGCGCTTGACCGAGCGCACGAGCACCGCGATCGAGTCCGGCGCGGCCCCGCGCTGGACGATCAGCCGCTCCGCTTCCGCGGCAACCGCCTGGGCCTGGGCGCGCTCGGTGCGACAGCGCCAGAAGCAGACGTCCCCGCCCCGGCGGCCCGTGAGGCGCTTCTCGATGCGCTCGCCGCCTCCCTCGACCACGGCCCGAGCGGCCGTGAGGATGCGCGAGCCCGAGCGATGGCTTCGCTCGAGCCGGATCACGATGGCGTCGGGGTAGGTCACCCGGAAGTCGAGGAGGTTCTTCCGCGAGGCGCCGCGGAAGCGGTAGATGGCCTGGTCGTCGTCGCCCGCCACCATCGCGTTTCGGTGCTCGCCGGCGAGCAGTCGGAGCACCACCCCCTGGGCAAAGTTCGTGTCCTGGTGCTCGTCCACCAGCACGTGGCCGAAGCGCTCGCCCGTGCGCCGGCGCACGTGCGGCTTCTCGCGCAGCAGGCGCACGGCGCCGAGCACGAGGTCGCCGAAGTCGAGCGCTCCGGAGGCGTGCAGGAGCCGGTCGTGGTCGGCGTAGACCTGCGCGAACTCGAGCTCGCGCTCGGCGTGCGAGCGCCCCGCGTCGTCGTCGGCCGTGGCGGCCAGCGCCCGCGCGTACTCCTCGCAGTCCTCGGCCGAGATCATCTCGTCCTTCAGGCGATCGATACGCGACACGAACGAGCCGATCAGCGGTGCCGGGTTGCCCCGGATCGGGTGGCGTCGGAGCGTGAGCTCGTCGATGCGGTCGAGCAGAAGCGCGAGGCGGTGGGCCGGTGTGGCCGTGGAGAAGAAGGGGTCGAGACCGGCCTCGAAGGCCTCCTCGCGGAGCAGGCGCGAGCAGAAGGAGTGGAAGGTGGCCACCGAGAGCTCCTCGTAGGGCGTCTCGATCAACACCTCGAGGCGCTCGCGCATCTCCGCCGCGGCGGGTGAGGAGAAGGTGAGCGCGAGGATGCTCTCGGCGGGCACGCCCTCGCTCACGAGCCACGCCACCCGGCGGGTGAGGGTGCCGGTCTTGCCCGTGCCCGCCCCCGCGATCACCAGCAGCGGGCCCTCCGAATGGGTGACGGCCGCGACCTGAGGCTGGGACAGGCCCTCGAGGAGACCGGTCATGGCTCCTAGACTACGACGCCCCCTGGGGCTCCAGGGCGCTAGCGATACCGCCTCGACGGTCGCTGCGAATCATGGGTTCCGGGGCACGTACCACCACCATGGCCGAGCTGAGGCGAGTCGAAGTCACCGAGCCGGGGATCACCCGTCGTGCGCGCGGGAGCGGCTTCGAGTACTTCGACGACGACGGGGCGAAGGTGACCGATTCGGAGGTGCTCGAGCGAATCGCCGAGCTGGTGGTCCCCCCGGCCTGGAAGGAGGTGTGGATCTGCCCGTACCCCATGGGCCACATCCAGGCCACCGGCACCGACGCGGCGGGCCGCAAGCAGTACCGCTACCACTCACACTGGCGCGAGCGCCGCGACCAGGAGAAGTTCGACGGGATGCTGCGGTTCGCCCGTGCGCTGCCCCCGCTGCGCGGCGCGGTGGCCGGGGACCTCGCCCTCAAGGGGCTGCCGCGCGAACGCGCGCTCGCCTGCGCCGTGCGGTTGCTCGACCGTGGCTTCTTCCGGGTGGGCGGCGAGGGCTACGCGGCGGAGAACGAGACCTACGGGCTCGCCACCATGCAGAAGCGCCACGTCACCGTGACCCGCGAGGACGTGATCGTGTTCGACTACATCGCCAAGAGCGGGAAGCGGCGCATCCAGCGCGTCATGGACGACGACGTGTGCTCGATCGTCAAGACGCTGAGGCGCCGGCGCGGCGGAGGGCTCGAGCTGCTGGCCTACAAGCGCGGGAGCCGGTGGTACGACATCCGCTCCGAGGACATCAACGAGTACGTGAAGGTGCACGCCGGGCCGTACACCGCGAAGGACTTCCGCACCTGGAACGCGACCGTGCTCGCCGCGGTGGCTCTCGCCGTGTCCGGGCCGGCCGCCGCCGGCTCGAAGACCATGCGCAAGCGGGCGGAGACCCGCGCGGTCAAGGAGGTGGCCGGCTACCTCGGCAACACGCCGGCCGTGGCTCGCGCCTCCTACATCGACCCGCGACTGTTCGACCGCTTCGAGCAGGGCCTCACCATCGGCGGCGCCCTGGTGGAGCTCGGCGACGACGGCGACATCTCCGAGCCCCACCTCATGGGCGTCGAGGGAGCGGTGCTCGAGCTGCTCGAGGAGGACGATTCGGCGATGGTCGAGAAGGTCGCCTGAGTGAGGCGACGCGGCGGCGCTCGCCCGAGGTAGCCGCGCTCGAGGTCCGGGCCGGCGCCGTGCGAGACTTGGTGGCACGGTGAAGGTCGCCTACGTGTTCTCCACCTCGGGCCACACTGCGAGCTACAAGCTCGGCAGGATGATCCTCCCCCAGCTCGAGCAGGGCACCCACGGCGCCGATGTCGTGGGCATGTTCTTCTTCGACGACAACACCTACGCCCTTCGGGCCGGCGATCCCCTCGGGGAGCGCCTCGGTCGCGTGGCCGCCGACCAGGGCATACTCCTCATGCTCTGCGACCGGTGCGCGATCGAGCGCGGGCTGGCCGAGGGGGAGCCGTTGGCGGCCACACCGACCGGGGTGGTGGACGGCGTGAGGGTGGGCTGCTTTCCCGACCTCTACGCGGCCCTGCGCGGCAACCCGCCGGACCAGGTCATCACCCTCTGAGCGTTTCGCCGGCAGGCAGCCCCGCCGATCAACGGGCCAGCGCGCCGATCACCTCGCGCCACCACGCCTGCTCGGCGTCGCTGCTGCTGCGGCCGAGCCGCTCACGGGCGGTGCGCTGCACGTCGCCGCGGGAGCCCACCGAGAGCACCGGTCCAGTCACGCCGTAGCGCCCGTCGTCGAGGTACACGAGCGCTCCCGGCACGCCGTCACGCCGCGTGCGAAGCTGCTCTATCACCTGCGCGTCCACCAGCGCCGTGGGATGGGCGGGGTCGCCGTCCTCTTCCCTCCACGGCCGCACGGTGGCGGGTGCGCGCACGGCGCGGGGGACCCGGGGCGGCCGCGGGGGAGGTCCCACCGGTCCGGTGCGCCACCGCTCGAGGAGATCACGGAACTCTATGGCCACCTCCTGGCGCACGAGCACGTGCACCCCGTCGCCCGCCTCGATCATAGTGGAACCCCTGGGGGGTATCGCCTGATCGCCGCGGACGATCACGTTCAGCAGCGCCTCGCGCGGCAGGCCGAGCTCCCTCACCCGGTGCCCCACGATCGCGTCGTCTTCGGCCACCTGGTACTCCACCACCTCCGCCCCCAGGCGCCGGACGGTGCTCGTCTCCACCAGCCGGGTGGGCAGGGCAGCCTCGTTGGTGGTCACGCCGAGGGCGCGGGCCAGCGGCTCGAAGGTACTGCCCTGGAGCAGGGTGGAGAGCACCACGGCGAAGAACACGACGTTGAAGAACTCGAGGCTGCGGGGGGTTCCCGCGATGACGGGGAAGGTGGCGAGCACCACGGGCACCGCGCCGCGCAGCCCGGCCCATCCGAGCACCACCTGCTCGCGCCAACCGAAGGAGCTCAGCGCCGTGGCGAGCAGGACGCCGAGCGGCCGCGCGACCACGGCGATCAAGAAGGCGAACACCGTCCCCTCGATGGCCACGGCTGGGAGCTGAGAGGGAAGGATGAGAAGACCGAGGGTGAGGAACATGACCACCTGCGCGATCCAGCCGAGGCCGTCGTGGAAGGTGACCATGGTCCTCTGGGCCGCGAGCGGCGCGCTCCCGAGCACGAGGCCGGCCAGGTAGACCGCGAGGAAGCCCGAGCCCCCGAAGCTGTCGGCGCCTCCGTAGGCGAGCCCGGCCGTGGCGATCGAGGCCACCGGGTACAACCCGGCGGAGGCCAGGCGCGCCCGCGAGAGGCCCTGGACGGCCAGCCACCCGACCAGAAGCCCCACCGCCAGACCGATCCCGAGTTGCACGACGAACAGCCCGACCATGTCCACCGGCCCGTAGTCAGGCCGCTCGAGCCAGGCGACGAAGCCGAGCACCAGCAGCACCGCCACCGGGTCGTTGAGGCCGGCCTCGCCCTCGAGGGTGCGCGCCAGCTTCCGGCGAAGGGTCGAGCCCCGGAGCACGGCGAAGATGGCCGCCCCGTCGGTGGACGCGAGGATCGAGCCGAGAAGCAGGCCCTCTAGGACGGATAAGTCGAAGAGGTACGCGGCGGCCAGCCCCCCGACCAGGGCCGTGGTGAGCGTTCCGAGCAGCGCAAGGCTCACCGCCGAGCCCAGCACGGGCCGAATCTCGCCGAATCCCGCCGTGAGCCCTCCCTCGAAGAGGATCAGGCCGAGTGCGATGACCCCAACGGTCCTTGCCAGCTCGTAGTCGTTGAAGTCGATCCAGCCCGTGCCGTCCGTGCCGATGAGCATCCCGACGCCCAGGAAGAGCACGAGGCCCGGCACCCGCAGCCGCCCAGCCAGAAGGGACGCGAGGAGGCCGGCCGCGAGCAGGGCGGCGGCCACGAGGATCAGCTCGCCGTCGGGCACGGGAGTCAGTCTTGCGGACGGTGCGCGCCGTGGGCGGGCACCTCCTCCCGTGAGCGACGTCGAGCTCCGCTCGTAGCCCCGCCGCCGGGCTCAGTGGGGCTACAGCCGCGGGTCGACCGGCTCGCTTTCGAGCGCAAGCACGCCGCACGCACTCGTGGATGCGGTGCAGCGGCTCTCGACGTAGACGCCACCCTCCCCGGCGAGGACGTGGAACGGCGCGAGCCGCAGATCGGCGGGACCGTTCACCGGCCAGTGGTAGGGACGGTAGGCGGCCACGTAGCGCTCGACGTGCTCGGCACGCCCGCGCTGGCTCTCGAGTAGATCGCCCACCTCGATGCCACGGGCGGCGGCGGTCTCGAGCGAGGCGGTCGCCCCCGCGAGGGCGGCCCGGCCGTGCCGACCGCCGCGTACTGGCGGCGGTGAGGGCGATCGCCTTCGCCGACCACGGAAGCAGCTCGCAGTCGAGCACGAGCCAGCCGGTCCCGAGCTCGTCCCACAGACCCGCCGCGTCCACCGCCGCTCGCACCCGGCTCAGCACAGCTTCGGTGTCGGCGAGATCGTCGAGGAAGGGGCGGGCCGTGCGCGTGTACATGGCTCCGGTCTCGCCGGTTTCGACCCCGAAGCGTTCATGGGCAACGTCGGCGTCGCGGCAGACGACGGCGATCGCGCGCGACCCCATGTGCTTCTCCTCGCAGATCACCGTGGGGACGCCGTGCGAGGGGTACTCGCGAAGGCCTCGTTCGGGTGCTCGAGCAGGTCGGGGCGATCGGATGTCGCGGTCGGCGACATGGCCGGCGGCAGGAACACGAGCCAGCGCGGGTCGAGGGCGAACCGGCCCATGACTTCGAGCGCGGCTGAGGCATTCTCCTCTCGGATGGTCACCGTGTACGCGAGGCGCGTCTGGATCACGCGCTTGCCCATCACGTCGTCGACGTCGAGCAGGTATCCGTCGCGGGAGGCGTCGGCTGAGCGCGCGAGCTCCTCGGGCGGCAGGAATGGCCGCACGGGCTTGTAGTAGGTGCGCTCGGCGGGAACGGGACACAAGCTCGCGCTCGGGCCAGCGCAGCGCCGTCAGCTTGCCGCCGAAGACGCACCCGGTGTCGAGGTTGATGGTGTTGTTGAGTCACTCGGACTCGCCGACCGGCGTGTGCCCGTATACAACCGCCGACGAGCCGCGGTAATCGGCGGCCCACTGGAGGCGCACCGGCAGTCCGAGCTCGTCGGTTTCGCCCTCGAGCTGCGTCAGCGTCTCCGCAAGCCCTCGGGTGATCTGCACGTCCCGGCCCTTGAGCTTGCGGACGAGCTTCGCGTCGTGGTTGCCGGGCAGGGCGATCGCGTTGTCGGCCTCGACCATCCCGGTCACGAGCCTCAGCACCGCGGGCGTGTCCGGGCCACGGTCGACGTAGTCAACCGACGAAGACCGGCCGCCGCCCCTCGGGTGGCAGCACGCGCGCGCCTCCGGGCTCCTCGGTGACCTCATAGCCCAGGCGGCGGAGCAGGGCGACGAGCTCGCGGTAGCACCCGTGAACATCGCCGATGACGTCGAACGGCCCGCGCTCGGCGCTGCGGTCGATCCACAGGGGATGGCGCGTGACTTCGGCAGCATCGAGCTCGGCCGGGTCGCGCAGCACCCACACGCGGCGAAAGCCCTCTCGCTGTAGGGCACGCAGCGAGCGTCGTAGGCTGCGAGCGCTGCTGTCGGACCACATGCGGACCGAAGTCACGGTCGGGACGCGCGCGGTTGCGTTCCTGACACAGGGCCTCGGGCATTGTCCGTCGAGGCAGCGCCGGCGACCGGGGTGGCTTAACTTAGTCAGGGTTATACTACCGGTATGACTACCAGGGTCGGACCCAAGGGACAAGTCGTGATCCCCAAGCGCATTCGTGACCGACTCGGGCTACGTCCCGGCGACCGCGTCTCGGTCGAGCAGCAGGGCGCCGCTGTGCGGGTCTCGAAGGCCGTGACCGTAGACGACCTCATCGGATCCCTCCCTCCGTCGGAGCTCGACCCGCTCGAGGTCCTCGTGGCTGAGCGGCGCCGCGATCGCGATCGCGAGGACAAACGCCTCTGAGGGTCGTGCTCGACACTTGGGCGGTGATGGCGATGCTCCGCGGGGAGCCATCGAGGCAGCGTGTCCGAGCGCTGATCCTCGAAGAGGAGCCGGCCATGTCATCGGTCAACCTCGGCGAGGTGCTTTATGCGCTGATCCGAACCCACGGTCCGGGCGTGGCCGCCGAACGCACCGACGGGATTCGCCAGGTCGTCGAGGTACTCGATCCCGACTGGCCGCTCGTACAGGCCGCGGCGCGCGTCAAGGCGGGTGGCGGCCTCTCTTACGCGGATGCCTTCTGCGTGGCGCTCAGTGAGCGCCACCAGGCGCCGGTGGCCACCGGCGAACCGGAGATCCTCGGGCTCAACAGACTGGCGGAGAGGGTCGACCTTCACGAAGAGTCCTGAAGACGGCAATGGGCAAAGTGCGA
>JBPCRE010000027.1:0-8906 GCA_050997195.1 Thermoleophilaceae bacterium | reverse complement strand
CACGCCCTCCACCAGCAGGAACACGCCGATGCCGAGGATGAAGGTGATCCAGTAGAGGGTGTCGATGCTGTCGGCGTTGGGCGAGCCGCCCGACTCCGGTGAGAAAGCGTCGGCGAAGGCGGCCGGCGCGGTCGTGAGGAGCGCGGCCACGGCGGCGAGGACCACCACGAGGGTTGCGCGGCGGAGGTTGGGAGCACGGAGGGGCCGCAAAGCGCGCGCAGCATACCGCCGCACCCCGGCTCCACTCCACATCGTGGCGGTCGTCCTTAAGGGAGGCGCGGCGGCGCTCGGCGCGGCAGCGGGAGGCCGCCAGACCGCGATCCGGTGTCAAGACCCCTGGAAAGCGGGCGTTCGCTTCTCCGCGAAGGCCCCCACGCCCTCGAGGAAGTCGTCGCTGCGGGCGAGGGTGTGCTGGATCTCGGCCTCGAGCTCGAGCTGCTCCTCGAGTTGCGGATAGATCATCTGGTTGAGCGCGCGCTTCGAGCCGGCGTAGGAGAGGGTCGGGCCATGCGCCAGGCGCTCGACCAGCGCGTCGGCCTCGTCCATCAGCTCGCCGTCGGGGTGCACGGCGTTCACGAGGCCCCACTCGAGGGCCCTCTCGGCCGGGATCCGCTCGCCGAGCAGGGCCATCTCGAACGCCCGGGCCTTGCCCACCGACGCGGGGACGAAGAGGGTCGAGCCGCCGTCGGGCATCAGTCCGATGCCCACGAGGCGAGCCCGAAGAAGGCGGACTCGGCGGCCAGCACGAGGTCGCACGCGAGGGCGAGCGAGCAGCCGATGCCCACCGCCGGCCCGTTCACGGCGGCCACCACGGGCTTCTCGAGGCGGCGGATGCCCGCGATGATCGGGTGGTAGACCTCGTGGAGCTGCTTGCGCACGTCGGGGCGGGCGTCCTCGGGGGAGGGGTCGAAGCCGGCGCGGAGGTCGGCGCCCGAGGAGAAGCCCCGCCCGGCGCCGGTCACGAGCACCGCGCGCACCGAGGGATCGGCTGCCTCGCCGGTCACGAGGGCCTTCAGCTCCCCTCCGAGCTCTGCCGTCCAGGCGTTCAGCGAGTCGGGGCGGTTGAGCGTGAGCCGCCCGACCCCGTCCGAGCGCTCCCACTTAACGGTCTCCGAGGCCATGGGCCCTCCTTGGTCGACGCTTCCGCGGTGCGCGGCTTCGCTGCTCGGCCGCGTGCGGAGGCCAACCTATCCTTCGCCGATGCTGCTCGACCGGCTCGAGTGGCTCGGCCATTCGGGGTTTCGCCTCTCGGTGGGCGGGGCCACGATCTACATCGACCCCTTCCGCGTGCCCGAGGGGCCCCACGCCGACGCCATCCTCATCACCCACGGCCACTACGACCATTACTCGCCCCAGGACGTCGAGCGCCTCTCGCACGAGGGCACGGTGCTGGTGGGCCCACCCGCGGTGGCCGAGCGCGCGTCCGGGCTCGTGGCCTCGCTGGCGCCGGGGCAGGCGATCGAGCTCGGCGGCGTGCGGGGAGTCGAGGTGGCGGCGCTGCCCGCGTACAACACGGCCAAGCGCGGCGCCTCCGGCAACCTCTTCCACTCCCGCGAGGCCGGCGGGATCGGCTTCGACCTGAACGTCCGTGGCGAGCGCCTCTACCACTCGGGCGACACCGACGTGATCCCCGAGATGGACAGCGTGGCGGGGGTGGACGTGGCGCTGCTCGCGGTCAGCGGCGTGTACGTGATGACCCCCGCCGAGGCGGCCGAGGCCGCGCGTCGGATCCAGCCGAAGACGGCCGTGCCCATGCACTGGGGCGGTCAGGTGGGCACCCGCCAGGATGCCGAGGACTTCGCCCGCCGAGCCCCCGTCGAGGTGCGGATCATGGAGCCGGTGGCCGCGTGAGGCCCGCGGCCGGCCGCTCGCGGGGGTGTTCGCCGGTGGTCGCTCGTCCTATACTTCAGAAAGTAAAGTGACGGTCAGGGAGGCCTCGTGAGCGAAGTACAGACCGAGAACGTCGTCATTGTCGGAAGCGGCCCGGCCGGCTACACCGCCGCCCTGTACACCTCGCGCGCCGATCTCCAGCCGCTGGTCATCGAGGGCTTCCTGTGGGGCGGGCTGCTCCAGCAGACCACCGACGTCGAGAACTTCCCCGGCTACCCCGACGGGGTGATGGGGCCCGAGATGATGCAGCAGCTCCGCGACCAGGCCGAGCGCTTCGGCACGCGCTTCGTCACCGAGGAGGCCACCCGCATCGAGCTCTCGAAGGACGGCGGCCTGCACCGGGTCTTCCTCGGGGAGCGCGAGATCCGCGCCCGCGCGGTGGTGCTCTCGATGGGCGCCGATCACCGCAAGCTCGGCGTGCCCGGCGAGATGGAGCTCGCCGCGCGCGGGGTGTCCTACTGCGCCACCTGCGACGCGGCCTTCTTCCGCGATAAGCAGACGGCCATCGTGGGCGGGGGCGACTCGGCCATGGAGGAGGCCATCTTCCTCTCGAAGTTCGCCTCCAAGGTCACCGTCGTCCACCGTCGTGCGGAGTTCCGCGCCTCCCAGATCATGCTCGATCGCGCGCGGGCCACCGAGAACATCGAGCTGCTCACGCCCTACGCCCTCGAGTCCTTCGAGCCGCGCGACGGCGCCGCGCTCACCCACGCCCGGCTCCGCCACACCGAGTCCGGCGAGGAGCGCGATCTCACCCTCGACGGGGCCTTCATCGCCGTCGGCCACCTGCCGAACTCGGGCCTGGTCGAGGGCCAGGTGCCCCTCGACGACGACGGCTACGCGATCACCCAGGGGCGCTCCACGAGCACGGGAGTCCCGGGCGTGTTCGCCGCCGGCGACCTCGTGGACCACACCTACCGCCAGGCCATCACGGCCGCGGGCTCCGGCTGCCAGGCCGCCCTCGACGCCGAGTGGTACCTGCGCGACACCCCCCCCTCGCCCGAGGCCCATTGGGTCTCGGAGAAGGAGACGGGGGAGACGCCCGCCGCCGCCGCCGCTGTTTCCTGAGTCAAGGCCGTGGGGCTCACCCACCACGAGCTCTGCTACGGCTGCGGGATCGCCAACGTGTTCGGCCTTCAGATGGAGGCCGAGCGGGACCCGGGCGGAGGGGTGACCGGGCGCTTCTTCCTCAAGCAGGACCACCAGGGCCCGCCGGGGCTTGCCCATCCCGGGGTGATCGCCCTCGCCCTCGAGGAGGCGATGTCGCTCGCGCTCGCGGAGGAGGGCGTGAGCGCGTTCCCGCGCTCGCTCGAGCTGCGGCTCGAGGACCCGCCCCCGGTCGGGGTGTTCGTGCACGTCTCGGCCCGGGTCGAGAGCGCGGAGGGAGAGTCGGTGCCGGTGAGCGCGCGGGCCGAGGTGGGCGGCAGCGAGGCACGTACGTTGGCCACGGCCCGGGCCGTGTTCGTGGCCTCCTCTCCCGGCTGAGCGGCCACGCGCTCGTTCTCGCCGGCGGCCGACCCCACAGCCGGGGCGCTAGTAGCGTTGTCGCGCGCCAGTGGTACGTCCGACCCGAGAGAGAGCCCGATGCCCGAGAACCTGACCCGCCAGATCCTTAGAGCTCACCTCGTGGACGGGGAGCTCGAGACGGGCTCGCCCATCGGACTCAAGATCGACCAGACGCTGCTCCAGGACGCCACCGGCACGATGGCCTTCATGCAGTTCGAGCAGCTCGGCCTGCCCCGCGTGCACGTGGACCGGGCGGTGCAGTACATCGACCACAACATCATCCAGCTCGACTTCAAGAATCCCGACGACCACCGGATGCTGCAGGCCTACGCGAGCAAGTTCGGCATCCACTACTCGCGGCCCGGCAACGGCATCTGCCACTACGTGCACATCGAGCGCTTCGCGAAGCCCGGAGGGATCCTCGTGGGCGCCGACTCCCACACCACCACGAGCGGGGCCCTCGGCATGATCGCCATCGGTGCCGGCGGCCTCGACGTGGCCGTGGCCATGGGCGGCTACCCCTACGAGATCGCCTGCCCGGCCGTGGTCGAGGTCCACCTCGACGGCACGCTCGCACGGCCGTGGGTGCAGTCGAAGGACATCATCCTCGAGCTCCTGCGCCGGCTCTCGACCTCGGGCGGCAAGGGCAGGATCTTCGAGTTCACGGGTCCCGGCACCGCCGACCTCTCGATCCCCGAGCGCGGCACCATCGCCAACATGATCGCCGAGCTCGGCGCCACCTCGGCGGTGTTCCCGCCGGACGCGAACACGCGCGAGTGGCTCGAGATCCAGGAGCGTCTCGAGGACTTCGAGGAGATGGGCCCCGAGGAGGGCGCGTCCTACGACGAGCGCGTGGACATCGACCTCGACAAGCTCGGGCCGCTCATCGCCAAGCCCTCGAACCCCGACAAGGTCGTGCCGGTCGAGGAGCTGGTGGGCACCGAGATCGCCCAGGTGTGCATGGGCTCCTCGGTGAACTCCGGCTACTACGACCTCGCGCTGCCCGCCGCCGTGCTCGACGACCGGGGCGGTCAGATCGTGCACTCCTCGATCCAGGCCACGGCCACGCCGGGGTCGCGCCAGATCCTCACCGCCATCGCCGAGTCGGGCGTCTACCGCCAGCTCATCGAGGGCGGGGTGCGCATGCTCGAGCCGGTGTGCGGCCCGTGCGTGGGCATGGGTCAGGCGCCGCCGTCGAACGTCAACTCGCTGCGTACCTTCAACCGAAACTTCAAGGGCCGCACCGGCACCCCGGAGGACTTCGTGTTCCTCTGCTCGCCGGCCGTGGCCGCCGTCTCGCTGCTCACCGGGAGGATCGAGGATCCGCGGGAGTACGGCGACGCCCCCGAGCTGCTCGACCCCCCGAAGCTGAAGCCCTACGTGGACGACGTGCACATCTTCGCCCCGGCCGAGGAGGGGCAGGCCGCGGACCGGATCGAGATCCCCGGTGGGCCGAACATCAAGCCCCCGCCGGAGCACACGCACATGTGTAAGTCGGTCTCGGCCAAGGTCGCCACCGTCCAGCCCGACGACATCACGACGGGCGACCTCGCGCCCGACGGCGCCGAGGTGATGGCCTACCGCTCGAACATCCCCGCCATCGCCGAGTACGTCTTTCGCCACCGTGACCCGGGGTTCCGCGGGCGGATCAAGGAGTGGGGCGAGGGCTTCATCGTGGGCGGCCACAACTACGGACAGGGCTCCTCCCGCGAGCACGCCGCCATCGCGCCGCTCCAGCTCGGGGTGCGTGCGGTGTTCGCGAAGTCCTACGCGCGCATCCACCGGCGCAACCTCGTGGCCCAGGGGATCCCGGCGCTCACGTTCGCCGACGAGTCCGACTACGACCGCGCCGAGGTGGGCAACAGCTGGTCCCTGCCCAAGCTGCGGGAGGAGCTCTCCGCACACGCCGCCGAGATCACCGTCCGCGACGACGAGTCCGGCGCGGAGTTCACGGTGACCCACGACTTCGCCCCGCGTGAGTGCGACATCCTCGTCTCCGGCGGCCTGCTCGCCTACCTCAAGGAGGCGGGCGGCTCGAACGGCGCGAGCGCCGACGGGCACGCGACGCCGAATGCGCCGGCAACGGGTGAGGGCGCGACGCCCATGCAGGGAGAGCCGGACACCGGCTGAGCCAGGGCGGCCGTAGACCAAGCTGGGGGACGCGGGTGGCCATCCAGCGAAGCGTCTACGGCCGGCCTACGCCGAGGCGCGCTCCCGCGTCTCGATCGACAGCAGCTCGTTCTCCGACTCGTGGTCCACCTGCAGGGTGGTGTGCTCGATGGCGAACTCGCCGTGGAGCATGCCCTCGAGCACGCGGCGAGTCTCGTGACAGTCGCACCCGGCGCCCACCAGCACGTGGGCGGCGAGCGCGGGGAAGCCGGAGGTGATGGTCCACACGTGGAGGTCGTGGACCTCGCGGACCCCCTCGACACCCACCATGCGCCGGCCCACCTCTTCCACGTCGATGCCCGGCGGAGCCTCCTCCAGCAGCACGCGAAGCGAGTCGCGCAGGATGCTGCGCGAGGAGGCGAGCACGAGCGCGGCGATCAGCATGCTCACCAGCGGGTCCGCGTAGCGCCAGCCCGTGGTGAGGATCACGAGCGCGGCCACGATGGCCCCCACCGAGCCGAGCGCGTCGGCCACCACGTGGCGCAGGGCGGCGGAGCGGTTGAGGCTCTCCTCGGCGCCGCGGGCGAGCACGAGGGCGGACCCCGCGTTCACCGCGAGCCCGGCCATCGCCACGCCGAGCATCGGGCCGGCGAGCACCTCGCCCGGCTCGCCGAGGCGCTCCACCGCCTCCCAGACGATCCAGGCCGCGATGAGCACGAGTCCGACTCCGTTGGCGAGCGCGGCCAGGATCTCCGCACGCTGGAGGCCGAAGCTCCGCTGTGACGTGGCCGGCCGTCGCGCTAGCGCCACGGCCACGAGCGCGAGGGCGAGCGACGCGGCGTCGGAGACCATGTGCCCGGCGTCGGCGAGCAGCGCGAGGCTCCCCGTGAGCACGCCCCCCACCGCCTCGACCGCCGCCAGGAGCGCCGTCATCGCGAGGGCGAACCCGAGCGCCCGCACGCTCGAGGCGCGGTCCGGCGCGTGGTGATGTCCGTGGTGGTGGTGGTGGGCCATGGGCAAAGGCCACCGCGGGCGGGCGAGACCTCCGTCAACGATAGGTCAGGGCCCGGTTAGTCGGTCGGGCCGTCGCTGGGTCCGAGGCGCTCGCGCACCGAGCGCTCCTTGTCGGCCACCGTCTGCCCGGGGCGATCGCGACGCTCGTCGAGCTTGAGCACGGTGTAGACGCGCACCAGGCCCATCTCGAAGGGCACGGAGTGCAGTTCGGCCACCACCGCCAGGATGTCGGCCGTCTCGCCCTCGAGCGACGTCCCGCCTCCGTGCATGTGCGCCTTCACGCGGGTCTCGGACTCCAGGCGGCGGGCGATCTCGGCCAGGTACACGCCCACGCTCGCGCTCGGGGTCCCCAGGGGGAGGATGGTGAGCTCGGCGGTGGCCATCCCCTCAGGTCGTGTCGAGCCGGGTCAGCGCGCCGGCCTCGGACCCGCTGTACGCCCCGGCCAGCTCGCCCAGCAGTCCCTTGAGGCTCCCGCGGTTCTTCGCCAGCGCGAGCTGCCGCGCGGAGCCGGTGACGGCCGCCAGCTCGCGAGCGCCCTCGAGCTCGCTCGCGCATCCGAGGTCCTCGGCGTGGGGCGCGCACGCCTTCAGCAGCTCGGAGAGGAGCTGGCGCGCCGGCACGCGCGTCTCGCGTACGGCGTCGATCAGAGCACCGTCCATGCCGTCGCGGGCGGCGAAGAAGCGGTTCTCCACGAGGATCTCGGGGGACTCGAGCAGGGCGGGGTGATGGAAGCCCTCCTCGGCCTCGAGCCGGGCCACGCTCTGAACGAGGGCCACGATGGCCGCCGTCTCGTCCACAGTGGTCTGCGCGTCCATGATCCGCACCTCCACGGTGCCGAAGCGCGCCTGAGGCCGAACGTCCCACCAGAGGAACGAGGGCTCCGGGAAGGCCTCGCACCGGATCACCAAGTCCACCGCTTCGACGTAGGCCCGGTAGTCGTCGAAGCTGCGCGGTATCCCCACGCGGGGAAAGGCCTGGAAGAGCGGCGTGCGCGCGGAGGCAAGGCCCGTGTCGCGCCCCTGCCAGAACGGCGAGTTCACCGACAGGGCCAGCAGGAGGGGCAGGTGGCCGCGCAGGCGGTTGGTCAGCGCGATGGCGGTCTCGGGGTCCCGGACGCCCACGTGCACGTGCAGGGCGAAAGTGGGCTCGCGCCGGGCGAGCTCGCGCATGGAGCCGTAGACCGCCTCCTGCCGTTCTCCGCGCGAGATCACCACGTCCTGCCACACGGCGAAGGGGTGCGTCCCGGCGCTCGCCGCCCGGAGCCCCATGGCTTCGAGCTCCACCTCAAGGTTGGCCCGCAGGCCCCCGAGCTCGCGCACCGCGCCGCCCACGTCGGTGTGCACGCCGGTGGCCAACTCGAGCACGGAGCCGTGGGTCTCCGGGCTCACGTGCTCGGCCACCTCGGCCGAGAGCTTCGGGAGGACCCACTCGATGCGGTGCGCGAGCGACCAGTCCTCCGGGTGGACCATCATGAGCTCCTCTTCCACCCCGAGCGTGTACTCGGCCCCGTCGGGGGAGGGCTTCCACCGCGCCCAGGCTGGGTACTCGAAGGCGCTCATCCCGGCGCTTCAGGCGGCGCGCAGGTCGGCGCCCACCGCCGCGTGGCGTTCGGCCGCCTCGACGAACTCGGCGAAGAGCCGCCCCTGCTCGGGGCGGTCGAAGATTCCCTCGGCGTGCCACTGCACCGCGAGGAGGAAGGGAGCGTCGGGGTCCTCGAGGGCCTCGATCACGCCGTCTTCTGCCCACGCCACCGCGCGGAGGCCCCGCCCGAGCTCCTTCACCGCCTGGTGGTGGAAGGAGTTCACCTCCGCGTGCTCGGTGCCGAACACGCGAGCGAGATAGGAGTCGGGGGCGATGCGCACCGAGTGGCTCGTGCCGTCGTAGGCACTCTGGCGATGCTGGATCGCCGCTCCGACGTCGTCGGGAAGGTGCTGGTAGAGGGAGCCGCCCCGCGAGACGTTCAGCGCCTGGAGCCCGCGGCATACGGCGAGCAGCGGCAGCCCGCGCTCGTCGGCGTGGCGGGCCACGGCCAGCTCGAAGCGGTCGAGCTCGGGCTCGGTGGGGCCCTGGCGCGGATGGGGCCGCGCGCCGTAGAGCTCGGCCGTCAGGTCGGGACCCCCCGAGAGGCACACCCCCGACAGGCGGTCGAGCAGGGGCTCGATGGCGTCGGGCTCGAGGGGAGGCAGGACCACCGGGAGCCCGCCCGCCTGCTCGATGGCCACGAGGTACTTGATGCCGAGAGCCATCTCTCGTCGTGGCGGCTCGCCCTCCGGGCTCTGCTCCACCTGCTCGCGCATCTCCGAGGTCGAGACGCCGATGAGGGGCCGGCCGTTCACTCGAGCACCCAGGTGGCCTTGCCGCCACCGTTCTGAGAGGAGTTGACCATCAG
>JBPCRE010000021.1:0-3768 GCA_050997195.1 Thermoleophilaceae bacterium | reverse complement strand
TCGCCCTGGCCGCCGAGCGCTCGGTCGATGCCGTCCTCGAGCGCCTCGTCGAGGTCGCGCGCACCCTCGCGGGAGCCCGCTACGCGGCACTCGGCGTCCCCGACGGCGACGGGAGCTTCGCGCGCTTCCTCACCGCCGGCATGACCGGGGAGGAGGTCGCGGCCATGGGCCCGCTGCCCCGCACCCACGGCCTGCTCGGGGCGATGCTCGAGTCCCGCGAGTCCATCGAGACCGCCCGCCTCTACGACCGCTCCCGGGAGCTCAGCGCGATCGAGGAGCGCAACCGGCTCGCCCGCGATCTCCACGATTCGGTGGTGCAGAAGCTTCTCCGCGCTGTTGCGCAAGCTCGCGGTCTCCGACCGGACCCAGGCCGCGCTGCGCGCGGAGCGCGAGGACCTCGTCTAGGCCGATCGGCCTAGACCGAAAGCGCAGTGGTGGCGGACGGTGGCGCGGCCTAGGGTCCGAGCCATGCCCACCGTCCTGATCACCGGCGCCTCGCGCGGCCTCGGCCTCGCGCTCGCCCGGGCCCTCGCCGAACGGGGGTGGCGCCTCGTGATCGACGCCCGCGAGGAGGGCGCGCTGGAGCGCGCGCGCGCCGAGCTGGCCGCGCGGACGGAGGTCGGCCGGGAACGTGGAGGACGAGCACCACCGGCGTGCCCCTCGTCGCGGCCGCGGGCCGCGCCTCGACGCCCTCGTCAACAACGCGAGCACGCTCGGGCCCACGCCGCTTCCGGCGCTCCGCGACCTCGACGTGGCGGCGCTCGCCGAGGTGCTGGCGGTCAACGCGCTCGCGCCGCTGCGGCTCGTGCAGCTCGCGCGTCCGGTGCTCGTCGGAGCCGCGTGCGTCGTGAACGTCTCCTCCGATGCCGGCGTGGAGGCCTATCCCGGCTGGGGGGCCTACGGCGCGTCGAAGGCCGCACTGGACCACCTCTCGCGGACGCTCGCCACCGAGGAGCCCGACCTCCGGGTCTACGCCGTGGACCCCGGCGACATGCGCACGGCGATGCACCAGGGCGCGTTCCCCGCCGAGGACATCTCCGACCGGCCCGACCCGTCCGTCCCCGTGCCGGCGCTGGTCGCGCTCCTGGAGGGCGAGCGACCCAGCGGGCGCTATCGGGCCGAGGACCTGCTCGCGGCCGCCGCGTGAGCCGCGGTCGCGGTCGCGGCGCCCGCCGAGGCGCACACCCCGCCGCTGCGCCGCGACGCCGTGCGGCTGCTCGTCGTGCCCCTCCCCGCGGGTCCGCCCGAGCACCATCCCGTCACGGAGCTCCCCGGGCTCCTCGCTCCCGGTGACGTGCTCGTGATCAACACGTCGGGCACCCTGCCCGCCGCCCTCGAGGTCCGCGGGCCCGGGTGGCGAGGCGGTGGTGGTGCACGTCTCCGGGCCCGACCCCGAGGTGGAGGGGCGGTGGATCGTCGAGGTCCGCGGCGGCGCGGCGGAGCCCGGCCAGGAGCTGCGGCTTCCCGCGGGCGGTGGGGCGAGGCTCCGCGGGCCCCACCGCGGTACGCGGCTGTGGAGCGCCGACCTCGCCCCCCCCGCGCCGCTCCCCGGCTTCCTCGCGCGCCACGGGCGCCCCATCCGCTACGCGCACGCGAACGCGGCGCCGCCCCTCTCGGCCTACCAGACCGCTACGCGACCGAGCCCGGGAGCGCCGAGATGCCGAGCGCCGGCCGTCCCCTGACGACGGGGGCCGTGACCCGGCTCGTCGCCCGCGGGATCGACGTCGCGCCCCTCGTGCTGCACACGGGCGTGTCCTCGCTCGAGCGCGGCCCTACCCCGAGCGCTTCTCGGTCGCCGCGGGCACCGCCGAGCGCGTGAACCTCGCCCGCCGGCTCGGCGGCCGCGTCGTCGCGGTGGGGACGACGGTGGTCCGGGCGCTCGAGGCCGCGGCGGAGCCGGACGGGACGGCGCGCGCCGCCCGGGGCTGGACGGATCTCGTGGTGGACCCCGGGCGCGGGGTCCGCGTCGTGGACGGCCTGCTCACCGGCTTCCACGACCCGGAGGCCTCCCACCTCTCGCTGCTCGAGGCGGTCGCCGGCCGGCCCGCGCTCGAGCGCGCCTACGCCGTCGCCGCCGGCTACCGCCGCCACGAGTGGGGCGACCTCGCCCTCTTCCTTCCCGAACGGAGATCCGGATGAGCCTGACGCCCCACATCGTAGTCCCCGACGCCGCCGCGGCCGCGGACTTCTACCGCCGGGCGTTCGGCGCCGAGGAGGTGGGCCGCGTCCCGCTCCCGCGCGGCCGGGTCATGTCGGTCGAGCTGTTGCTCGGCGGCACCTCTCTGCACGTCGGCAGCGAGTTCTCGGACTTCGGCATCCTCTCTCCCATGGCCATCGGCGGGACCGCCACCGTGCTCCAGCTCGATGTGCCCGACGCCGACGCGGCGTGGGCGCGCGCGCTGGAGGCCGGCGCCGAGGTCCGCTCGCCGCTCGCCGACCAGTTCTGGGGCGAGCGCCACGGGCAGGTCGTCGACCCCTTCGGCCACCGGTGGAACATCGCCCAGCGCGTGCGCGAGGTGCCACCCGAGGAGATCGCCGAGCGCGCGGCCGAGGTCTTTGGGAGCGGATAAGCGACGACGAGGCCGAGCCCGGCCGGGTCTCCACGCTCGAGCTGTTCTTCGACCTCGTCTTCGTCTTCACGGTCACGCAGCTCACGGCGACGCTGGCCCACGATCCCACCCTGCGCGGGCTGGGTCGGGTCTCGCTCATGCTCGGGATCATCTGGTGGATGTACGGCGGCTACGCGTGGCTGACGAACGCCGTCGACCTCGGCGGCCCGACCCGGCGGGCACTGCTCCTGGGCGGGATGGCCGCCTACCTCGTGCTCGCGCTGGCCGTCCCGCACGCCTTCGGCGCGGACGGCGACGGGGCCGCCTTCGGCCTGGCCTACCTCCTGATCGTGCTCATCCACGCCGGGCTGCTCACCCGCGCGAGCGGCCGCGGGGCGAAGGGCATCCTGCGCATCGCGCCGCTCAACGTGCTCGCGGCGCTGCTCGTCGTGGCCGGCGGGTTCGCGGGCGGGGTTGTGCAGTACGTGCTGTGGGTGCTCGCCTTCGCGCTCCAGTGGACCACGCCGTACCTCGTGCCGCCCGTGGCGTTCTTCGAGATCGAGCCCGCGCACTTCGTCGAGCGCCACGGCCTCGTGGTCATCGTCGCCATCGGGGAGTCGGTGGTGGCGGTGGGGATCGGAGCGAGCGGGCTCCCGGTCGACCTCGCCCTCATCGGCGTGACGGTGCTCGGCCTCGCCCTCACCGCGTGTCTGTGGTGGACGTACTTCGGGGGCGACGACGCGCGCGCCGAGGAGGCGCTCCGTGCCGCTCCGGACCGTCCCGCGCTCGCCCTGAGCGCGTTCGGGCACTGGCACATCCCGCTGCTGCTGGGGGTGATCGGCGTGGCCTTCGGGCTCGAGCGTGCGCTCGCGCACGCCTACGTCCCCGGCGCCACCGCCCCGGCGCTCGGCCTCGCGGCCGGGACGAGCCTGTTCCTCCTCGCCCACCTGCGCTTCCGCGCGGTGCTGGGCTTCGGCGGCGCGCCGTGGCGGGCGGGCGCCGCGCTGGCGGGGCTCGCGACGATCCCGCTCGGCACCGCGGTGGCGCCCGCGGCGCAGACGGCGGCGCTCGTCGTGCTCGTCGCGGGCGCGTTCGTGGCGGAGCGCTACGGCATCCTGGAGGGCGATGGCCCTCGAGGACGAGCTGGAGGCGATCGCCGGGGCGCGCCAGGTCCTGCGCGACCCTGAGCTCCGGGCGCCCTACGAGAGCGACTGGACGC
>JBPCRE010000251.1:0-15043 GCA_050997195.1 Thermoleophilaceae bacterium | reverse complement strand
GAGCGCTTCCCGGCCGACTACATCTGCGAGGCCCTCGACCAGACGCGCGGCTGGTTCTACTCGCTGCTGGCGGTCTCGACGCTGCTCTACGGGACCTCGTCGTACCGCACGGTGCTCTGCCTCGGCCTGATCCTCGATCCCGAGGGCCAGAAGATGTCGAAGAGCCGCGGCAACGTCGTGGTGCCCTGGGAGGTCATCGAGCGCCACGGAGCGGACGCCTTCCGCTGGTACTACTTCACCTCGAAGCAGCCGTGGGACGGCTACCGCTTCTCGCTGGAGACGGTGGGCGAGTCGGTGCGGCAGTTCATGCTGCAGCTCTGGAACACCTATGGGTTCTTCGTGCTCTACGCGAACGCGAGCGAAGGCACGGCGCACGACGCCCCCTCGAGCGAGCCCACCGACTTCGACCGCTGGATCCTCTCCCGCCTCCAGCAGACCACCGAGACGGTGATCGAGCGCCTCGACGACTACGACACCACGAGCGCCGGCCGTGCCATCGCCGCCTTCGTCGAGGACCTCTCCAACTGGTACGTGCGCTCCTCCCGCCGGCGCTTCTGGGACGGCGAGCCCATCGCGTTCAGCACGCTCCGGGAGTGCCTGGTGACGACCGCGAAGCTGCTCGCTCCGCTGACCCCCTTCGTAGCCGACGAGATCTACGAGAACCTCGACGGTGCCGAGCCCTCGGTGCACCTCTGCGACTTCCCCGAGCCCGACGCCGCGCGGCGCGACGAGGAGCTCCAGTGGCAGATGCAGGTGGTGCGCGACGCCGTGGAGCTCGGCCGCGCCGCTCGCGCGCAGGCCAAGCTCAAGATGCGCCAGCCGCTCGCGGAGGCCGTGGTGGTGGCCGCCGAGCGCGAGCGCACCGCCGTCGAGCGCTTCGAGGCGCTCGTGCTCGGCGAGCTGAACGTCAAGCGCGTGCGCTACGTGTCGGAGGCCGACGAGCTCGGAGAGCTCGAGCTGAAGGCCAACTACCGCTCGCTCGGCCCGCGCTTCGGCAAGCACATGCCGCAGGCGGCGGCCGCCATCGCCGCCCTCGACGCCCGCCACGCGGCGGAGACCCTCCGCGGCGGCGGCCTGCTCGGCGTCAGCGTCGACGGGAAGGAGCACCAGCTGCAGCTCGAGGACGTCCAGATCGTGCTGCGGCCGCTCGAGGGCTACCAGCTCGAGCGCTCGGGCTCCCACGCGGTGGCGCTCAACCTCGAGCTGGACGACGCGCTCCGGCTTGAGGGCCTCGCGCGAGAGGTGGTGCACGCGGTGCAGGCCGCGCGCAAGTCGGCAGGCTTGGCCGTCGAGGACCGCATCGCACTCACCCTCGGCGGTGAGACGGAGCTACTCGAAGCCGTGCGGGCGCACGAGCCCTACGTGACCGGCGAGACCCTCGCCGTGGCGCTTCACTACGACGGAGCGGAGGGCGGAGAATCGACAAAGATCGAGGGGCGCGAGCTGATCATCGGGCTCGAACGCCCCTGACGGAACTCAACAGCTCAGAGCGCGGCCGCGAGGTCGAGGTCCTCGAGGCTCTCCCGGGTGCCCAGCCGCGACCGGTGCTCGGGGTGGATGAGCTCGTACTCGATCGCCGCGGCGACGACCTCCAGGTCGCCGATGAGGGAGGCCGCTGCGATGCTGAGGTCGCTGCGGTACCCGAGCGCACGATTTGCGCGGGACAGAAGGCGAGTCCCCGGTGGCACCTCGAGCTTGGCCGGGTCGGACGCCGCGATCCCGAGCATCCGGCTGCCGTGGATCTCAACGTCCTGCAGATCCTCAATCTGCTCCCAGGGCAGAAAGCTGTCGCCCAGGGCCCCACGCACCAGGACCCCGGCCGGTAGGAGGGCGACCCCGCCACGCCGCCCGATCGCGGAGGGCAGGGTGATCAGGGCAAAGAGACCGAACATGGCCATGCAGATAACCCCGATCACGAAGCCGTCGGTGTAGAGCGCCACCGCGAGGCCCAGGAAGACGAACGACACCTGGCCGATGAAACCGAGCCGCTGCTTCGCCCTAGAGAAGGGGAAGACGACGGCCGGGCCCGAACGCCTACCGCTCAACTCCTCCAGACGAACGGCAGCCGCCTCGCGCGTGAGGAAGGGGGTCGACGCGACAGCCACGCTCCCGACTCCCCACGGGAGGAGACCGAGCAGCGCGAAGCCGCGATCGTCGGGGCTCGTGAGGGCGATGAGCGCTCCAACGGCGACCAGCACCAGGCCGAAGACCAGGAGGAACACTTGGGTCCCACGGCGCACGGAATCGGCAGCTTAAGCGCGGCCCTGAGCTGGATCAGCGCCGGGGAGCATGCTCTCGAGGCGGTCGAGCACCGCCCGCGCTCACCCCTGGAGCTTTCCGCCCATCGCCCAGTCGCCCTTCTCCGAGTCCTTGAACCTGATCCACACGGCCTCGGGCGGCGTCTTTCCCACCTCGGAGATCACCGCGGTCAGCTTCTCGGCGAGCTCGGCCTTCTGCTCGGCGGAGCGCCCCTCGTACCACTCGATGGTCACGATCGGCATGGTCGGGAGCCTAGTGCCGAGGCGACTGGCGCAGGGTACCGAGATCAAACCCAGCGCCAATGCGCAGTCCCAGTGCGGTACCGTATTGGGATGAGCAAGCAGATCGCGGTACGGCTTCCCGACGATCTCGTCGAGTTCGTAGACGGGCTCGTCTCCGACGGGAAGGCGGACAGCAGGGCCGTTGTCGTGAGGCGGGCGTTGGCCCGTGAGCGCAGGCGAGCGGTAGCGGCCCGGGATGCCGTCATCCTCTCCGGGACTGGCGAGGATCTGGACATGGACAGCCTCGCGAGGCACGTCGCTCACGCGCCACTCGCTCTCGATTAGTGCGCCCGATCCACACCGCGGAGCTGGATAAGACCAGGCCGGTGCTCGTTCTGACCCGTGAGCTCGTCAGGCCCCATCTCACGCGGGTGACGGTGGCGCCGATAACGACGAACGCTCGCGGCCTGTCCACCGAGGTGCCCGTCGGCCCCGGCAATGGCTTGGACGCCGACGGTGTAGTGAGCTGCGACAACATCGTGACCATTCCCGCCAGCGCGCTCGGCCGCCAGATCGGTGCTCTGATCGAAACGCAGGAGCAAGGGTTGATCGACGCGATCCACGCCGCCTTTGACCTGGATTGAGCCGCGGGGTTGGCGGAGCGCTCACCCGCTCGAGCGGGAGGTGCGGACGGCGATCCACGCCATCACCTCGTCGTGATCAGCGTCGCCCGCTGCGATTCGCTCGACCATGGGAGCGTCGGTATCGAGGTCGGGACCCCTCCAAGGCTGGCCGTTGGCATCGAGGAATCGAGCGGTCAGCAGGAACGCCGCTCGTTTGTTGCCGTCGGGAAGTGGGTGATTCTGCGCGAGGTGCTCGATGAGGACGGCGGCCTGCTCGACGACATCCGGGTAGGCCTCGCTTCCTCCGAACGAAGCGACCGGTGCGTGGATCGCGGACTCCGCCAGCGAGAGGCGCGGGAGGCAGCCTACCGACTCGGGCGACGAGCCGAGCAAGTAGCTCGCCAGGTCAACGTAGTCCTCGAGCGTGGGGACCCAGCGCGGCGAAGGCACGGATCCCCTATTGGGCGAGACGGCTGAACGTGGCGCGATGTTCGCCGGTAAAGCGCCTGGCGAACTCCGCGTTCTCCTTGCTGCGGGTGGACGGGACGTCTTCCGCGAGACGGGCACCGAGCGCTCGAACGTCCTCGGCGTCGAGCGCGTAGCGCTCGCGGAGATCATCGGCTACGCGCCCTACGAACTCGTCTGTGATGCCCTCCGCGCTCACGTCTTGAGTCTACGTGCGGTCACGTCCCGCGGGGTGCGGGGTGCGCCCCGGCTGGATGCCCCGGTCCGACTGAGAACCGAGGTGCTTCCGCCTCCGCCCGGTCTACGCGAGCGCCGGCTCCAGTTCCTGCTCCAAGCGCCCCTTGGGCATCGCCCCGACGACCTTGTGCGCCTCCTGGCCGTGCTTGAAGAGGATCATCGTCGGAATGGACATCACGCCGTAGCTCTGAGCCGTCTGCGGGTTCTCGTCGACGTTGAGCTTGACCACGCGCAGATCCTCGCGCTCGGCGTTGATCTCCTCGAGCACGGGGGCCACCACGCGGCAGGGTCCGCACCACGGAGCCCAGAAGTCCACGAGCACTGCGCTCTCGGCCTCGATGACCTCGGCCTGGAAGTTTGCGTCGGTCACTTCGATGATGGCGCCGGCCACGGTGATCCCCTCTGTCGAAGAAGCGGCCACCGACGATAGCGACCTCTCGCACGTCTCAGCCGCTGCCCGCCTGAAGCGCGGGAGCGCGCCCTCCTCGCCCGCGCACCCGCAACGCAGGCACCTTCCACAGCGCCTCGATGGCGATCTTCGCGCTCATCTTCGACTGTCCCGCTCGCCGCTCGTGAAACACGATCGGCTCCTCGCGGACGCGGAAGCCGGCCTTCAGCGTCCGGTAGTTCATCTCGATCTGGAAGCCGTAGCCGTCGGCGGCCACGCGCGAGAGGTCAAGCGTGGTGAGCACCTCGCGCCGGAAGCACTTGAAGCCGCCGGTGAGATCGCGAATAGGCACCCTCAGGATGGCGCCCGCGTAGAGGCATCCGCCCCGCGAGATGGCGCGCCGCGCGAGGCCCCAGTTCTCCACCCCTCCTCCGGGCACGTACCGGGAGCCGATCACCAGATCGGCGTCGCCGGCGGCGCCGATGAGCCGCGGCAGATCGGCCGGGTCGTGGGAGAAGTCCGAGTCCATCTCGAGCAGGTACTCGGCGCCGCCCGCGAGGGCGTGGGCGAACCCGGCGAGGTAGGCGGGCCCGATGCCGGCCTTGGACGCGCGGTGGATCACCTCGACCTGCTCGAGCTCGGCCGCCAGGCGGTCGGCGATGTGGCCGGTGCCGTCGGGCGAGCCGTCGTCGACCACGAGCACGTGGTGCTCCTGCGAGACCTCGGCCAGCCGGGGGAGCACCGTCCGGATCATGGCCTCGAGGTTCTCGGCCTCGTTGTAGGTGGGCAGCACGAGCCAGGGGCCGGACACCGCGCTTACCCTAATCACGATGCGCAACGCCGAGATCGCCGACGCCTTCCAGGAGCTGGCCGAGCTCTACGAGCTCGACGGAGCGATCGTGCACCGCGTGGTGGCCTACCGCAACGCGGCCAAGGCCGTGCGCGAGGCCGGGGTGTCGGTGGCCGAGCTCTCGCGTGCGGGTCGCGCCGAGGAGCTCGCCGGCATCGGCAAGACCCTGGCCGAGAAGATCGCCGCCCTTCTCGACACCGGATCCATCCCCGCCGCCGGGAAGCTGAAGGCGAAGTTCCCGGCAGGGCTCATCGAGGTCACCCGCGTCCCGGGGCTCGGGCCCAAGCGCGCCCGCAAGCTGTTCGACGAGCTCGGAATCGCCTCCCTCGAGGAGCTCCGCCACGCCGCTGAGGCCAAACGGCTCCGGGCCGTCCCCGGCTTCGGCGCCAAGGCCGAGGAGAGCGTGCTCGCGGCCATCGCCGCGGGCGCCGACGGCTCCGTGGCGCCGCGCACGCTGCTCTCAAAGGCGCTCGGTGTGGCCGAGGAGCTGGCCGGCGCGCTTCGCGACCACCCGGCCGCCGACCGCGTGGAGGTGGCCGGCAGCGCCCGCCGCCTGACCGACACGGTGAAGGATCTCGACATCGTGGCCACCGCGAGCGACCCCGGCGCGCTCGTCGAGGCGTTCTCGGCGCTCCCGCTGGTGGAGGAGGTGGGCAGCTCCGGCGAGGCCGGGGCGCGAGCCGTGACCCACAACGGCCTGCGGGTCGATCTCCGCATCGTGGCTCCGGAGAACTTCGGCAACCTCCTCCAGCACTTCACGGGCTCCAAGCAGCACAACGAGACGCTGCGCGCCGAGGCCGTGCGCCGCGGCCTGCACGTGTCCGAGTACGGGGTGATCGACGACGCGAGCGAGGTCACCCACGTGTGCGCCACCGAGGAGGATGTCTACGCGCTGCTCGGGATGGACTACGTGGAGCCCGAGCTGCGGGAGAACCGCGGCGAGCTGGCGGCGGCGCGCGAGGGCCGGCTGCCCGAGCTCGTCGGGCTCGAGCACGTGCGTGGCGACCTTCACTGTCACACGATCGCCTCGGACGGTCGCAACACGGTCGAGGAGATGGCCGCGGCCGCACTCGGTCGGGGCTACGAGTACCTGGCCATCACCGACCACTCGGCCTCGCACGGCTTCGGCAACCACGTGTCCGCCGACGCCCTGCGGTGCCACATCGAGCACATCCGCGCGGTCGACGGCGAGCTCGAGGGCCTCCGGCTGCTCGCCGGCTCGGAGGTCAACGTGCTGCCGGACGGCTCCCTCGACTACCCCGACGAGCTCCTCGCCGAGCTCGACTGGGTCGTGGGCTCCATCCACTCCTCCTTCCGCATGGGCGAGCGGGAGATGACCGACCGCATGGTGCGCGCCATCGAGCACCCGCTCATCGACGTGATCGGTCACCCCACCGGGCGGCTGATCGACCGGCGCGAGCCCTACGCGCTCGACCTCGAGCGCGTGGTCGAAGCCGCCGCCCGCTCCGGCACGTTCCTCGAGATCAACGCGAACCCCGATCGTCGCGACCTCTCCGAGGCGCACGCCCGCTTCGCGGCCGAGGCCGGGGTCACGCTCACGATCGACTCCGATGCCCACGGGGTCGAGACCCTCGCCAACCTCCGCTACGGCATCGCAACCGCGCGGCGGGCGTGGGTCGGCCCCGACCGGGTGGCCAACACCCGGCGCTGGTCGGAGCTCGACGCCATGCGCGGCCGGACCCGGGCCGGCGCATCACACTGAGAGGCGCGGGGCCGGAGTCGGCGTGCCGACCCCGCCGGTGTGGGAGGCTGCGCGCTTCGCACTCGGCTGACAGGGGGAGAGACGTTGTCGACACAACCGCCCCAGGCAGGGCTGTACGGGAGCCGGGTCGGGGCTCACCGCACGCGGGCCGCCCTCGGTGAGCTCGTGGGCACGTTCATCTTCCTCTACGCGGGCTGCTCCGTGGCCGTGGCCGCCGCGCTCGAGAAGCCGGTGGCGGGAGCGCCCTACTCCTCGCTGTCGGTGGCCCTCGCCTTCGGGCTCGTGCTCGTGGCCCTGGTCAGCGCCCTCGGGCACGTCTCGGGGTGCCACCTGAATCCGGCGGTCACCCTCGGGCTCGCGGCCACGCGCAAGTTTCCCATCGCTGCGGCACCCCTGTACATCGCGGCCCAGATCGTGGGAGCCCTGCTCAGCTCCCTCGCCGTGTGGCTCACCTACGGGAGCGCGGCGCGAGAGGCTCCGGCCAAGCTCGCGGCCACCGCGCTGGCGCCGGGCGTGGGGCTCCTCCAGGGGCTCGCCGTGGAGGCGCTCACCACCTTCATCCTCGTGTTCGTGGTCATCTCGGTGGCCACCGATCCGCGCGTCGAGGCGGCCACGGCCGGCATCGCGGTGGGCTTCGCCCTCATCGCGGGGATCTTCATCGGAGGACCGGTGACCGGCGGCAGCCTGAACCCCGCTCGTTCGCTCGGCCCCGCCGTGGTGGCCGGGACCTACTCCGACATCTGGATCTACCTCGTGGGCCCGGTCGTGGGCGGGGTGGCGGCGGCCTTCCTGTACGCCTCGGTGATCGGGAAGGCGGAGCTCGAGGAGGTGGTCGGTGATGAGGCCGCGGCCTGAGTCGCCCTCTCGAACGACGGCGGCTCGACCTTGCGCAACCCCGGCGTGCGCACGAGCCGGGTGGGACCGATCGGTGAGCCGCGCTCCACGTAGAAGCGAGCGCCATCCCGCTCTTCGATGGCCTGCACGGCACGCTCCTGCTTGCGCCAGGCGAGCGACACGATGAGCGCGTAGCCACATCCGATGGCCGGCACCTGGGGCAGGAGGAAGGCCAGCGCGCCGCTCACCACGGTGAAGGCCCCGACCGGCCACAGCCGGTAGATCACCACGCGGCCGGGCTCGAGCTCGGGGAGGGCGGGCGTGCTCCGTGCTCCGGCCAGCAGGCGCCCGATCCCGCGGGAGGTCTCGGCTATGCGACCGAAGTAGAGCCCGGCGCCTCCCGCAAGCGCCCACCACACCACCGCCACGTAGAGGAGCACGACGTCATCGTCGGCCGAGGCGCCCACCACGGCCACCGTGGCGAGCGCCGTGGCCGCCGCCGCGAAGAGCAGCACCGCGGTGCGGAGGAAGTCGGTGAGGCGCATTCGGCGTCCGGCGGGAGGTCAGCCCTCGACCAGGGTCTCGAGCACGGGCACGAAGCCGAGAACCCCGTCCACGACGATGTCGGCGCGCTCGACGATGGCGGCCGGCCCCTCCTCGGAGCGGATGCCCACGCGGACCGCGGCCCGCAGTGCATTCTCCTTCTCGAGCTCGTCGAGCGCCGTGAAGCCGTCGAGGTCCGTGGTGTCGTCCCCGGCGAAGAGCGCCGCCTCGACGGCCACGTGCCTGGTCACCTCACGCACCGCGCGGCCCTTGTCGACCGGCACCGGGGGGCGGATCTCGAGCACCTTGCGGCCCCAGTGCACCGCGAGGTGGTGGGCCTCGGCATCCTCGGCCACGCCCCGAAGATGCTCGTGAGCTGCCTCCTCGCTCGGTGCCCCGCGCCAGTGGAAGGCCATGATCGGGCCCTTGTCCTCGATGCGAACGCGCAGCGTGCGGAGATCGGCCCCGTCGTGCTCGGCCACGAACGCTCGCACCCGATCGGTGTAGCTCTCGAACGCGGGGAGGAAGCGAGACGTGCGCGCGCCCGGCTCGAGCAGCTCCGCGCCGTGGGTGCCCGCGTAGGCGATCGAGCCGACGCCCACCAGCCGCCGCGCCTCGCCGGCCGAGCGGCCGGACACACAGGTCACCGCGCCGTAGCGGCGCCCGAGCCTGCCGAGCAGGCGCGAGGTGCCCTGGGGCACGTGAGCGTCTTCCGCGCGCGCGACGATCGAAGCCAGCGTGCCGTCGATGTCGAGGAAGAGGGCGGCTCGCCTGGGGTCGCCCGTGAGGGGACGCAGCGCGTCGGCGAGGGCGGTCGCGGTGGGAGCAGCCACCCGCCGTAGTATGGCGACGGATGGCCTCGCGGATCGCTCGCCTGGCCGCCATCGCCACGGTCGGCGGGATCTTCAGCGGAGTGTTCGGCGTCGGTGGTGGCTTGGTGATCGTTCCGCTGCTCGTTATCTGGCTCGGCTACGAGGAGCGCGAAGCCACCGGCACCTCGCTCGCGGCGATCGCCGTGATCGGGACGCTGGCCGCCGGCGCACACGCCTACCGGGGCGCCGTCGACGTTCCGAGCGCTCTGCTCGTGGGCCTGCCCGCGGTGGCGGGCGTGGTGGCGGGCACCGCGCTTCAGCAGCGGGTCTCCGTGCGAGCGTTCTCCGCCGTCTTCGCCGTGCTCCTCGTGCTGGCCGCGGGGCTTCTGCTCCTGTGATGGAGGCTCTCGGCGGGGTGAGTGGTGCGGTGGTGGCGGGCGTTCTCGTGGTGGGCTTCGCCGCGGGGATGGCGAGCGGCCTGCTCGGCGTGGGCGGAGGCGTGCTCTTCGTGCCGGCGCTGGCCATCCTCCTCGGCCTCGGGCCCGTCGAGGCGGTGGGCACCTCGCTCCTCGCGGTCGTCCCCACCGCGGCCGTCGGTGCCGTGCGCCAGCACCGCTACGGCAACCTGCGGCTCGCCGAGGGCCTCGTGCTCGGTGCCCTCTCGCTCGCCGGCGTCCTGCTCGGCACCGAGCTGGCCCACCGCGTTCCCGAGCGCGTGCTCTCGATCCTGTTCGCGCTGCTCATGCTCTACGTGGCCTCCGGTCTCGCCCGGCGGGCGCTCTCATCAACGGCGTGACCTATCCGCCCTGCCGCGGGGCGACCGTCTCCGGGCGAGCCGCGTCTCGAGCGGGACGCCGGCCTGCGGGCACCGCGCGCCACACCTCACCGCTCGCGGAGGTCAGGACGAGCTCGCCGTCGGCGTCGACCCCGATGTGGGTGAGAAGGGGAAGCGTCGCGCGCTCGCGGCGGATATCGCGAGCACGACCCTCGGGGGTCGGATACAGCGACCAGAGGCTCCCCGAGCAGAGGTCCCCGTAGACGTAGCGGCCCGCGAGCTGGGGAAGGGCCCGCCCTCGGTAGATGAGACCACCGATGACCGAGCATCCCTCGGCGCGCCCGTAGACGATCACCGGCCGCTGGAGCTGCCCACGGCCGCCGAGCCGCCGGCCCCGGTGCGGGGTGAGCCCTTCGAAGGCCGGCCAACCGAGGTTCTTCGGGGGCTCGTCGGGCTCGAGCGCCACCCGGTGGACCTCCTCGCTCTCGTCCTGCCCGACGTCCCCGATCCAGACCTCGTTGAGGGCGGAGTCGAGCCAGAAGCGCCATGGGTTGCGCAGGCCGTAGAGCGCGACCTCCCAGCGAGGCCGGCCCGAACCGTCGACGTCCGCCGCGAGGAGCTTGCCGAGCTTGGAGCGCAGGTCTTGGGCGTTCTCGCCCGGATCGAAGGCCCCGCCGCCGTCGCCGAGTCCGAGATAGAGCCTCCCGTCGGGCCCGAAGGCGAGCGCGCCGCCGTTGTGGTTCTCCTCGGGTTGGCGCACCGCCAGCAGCACGCGCCGGCTCGATGCCGCCGCGCGGCCGTCGGCTCCCACCCGGACCTCGATGACGCGGGTGTCTCCCCGCGGGTCGCTGTAGTGCAGGAACAGCCTCCCGTTGCCGGCGAAGTCGGGGTGGAAGGCAGCCCCGAGGAGGCCCTGCTCCGCGCCGACCTTCACCTCGCCACGAAGGTCGAGCACGGTGGTCCGCCGGCCGTCCTCGAGCCGCACGACCCGTCCCGACTGCTCGAGGACCCAGAGGCCGTCGCGGTCGCCCGGTGCCGCCTGAACCCAGGTCGGGCGCACGAGCCCGTCGGCCACTCGCTCCAGATCGAAGGCGTGCGCCGTGCCGGCCGGGCGCGCTGAGGCGGGAGTGGTCGGAGGCGTCGGGGAGCTCGGCTGCCCAGCGCAGGCGCCAACGGCGAGGCTCACACCCGCGAGACCGGCGCAGATCACACCCCGGACTCTCATCGGAGGGTCGAGCCGCCGGCGGCCCGAGAAGCACCGCACGCCACGGCGACCTCCCACGTCTCGGTGGTCAGCGCCTTCCGGAATTCCGGGCGAGGGGCCGGCGTGAGCCGGGCGCGGGGATCGAGCCGGGATCGGAAGAGCACTCCTGGAACGCGTGCGCGAAAGCCGACGCGGCGCTTGTCGACTCCCAGGTGCCACGCCGCGAGGGGCCCCCGGAGGGAGCCGACGTAGGGGCGCCCGCAGCGAAGGACGGCACCCGGGCCGCCCATGGTCTCGACGGCGGCCTCGAGCCCGGCCGAAAGGCGCGCCCGGTGGGTCAGGGCCGCGCGGACGTCACGAAGATCGAGCGCGCGCGGTAGGACCGAGGCAGCGAGCAGAAGCGAGACGAGACCCACCGTGACACGCCGGTCGCCGAGCGCGCCCAGGCGCCGTGTGGCCTCGGCGAGGCCGACCCCGCCGGCGACGGCCAGAAGCCCGATCCCCGGGAGCGCGTAGCGACCCTCTCCGGAGAACCCCGCCTGGCTCATGGCGGCCACCAGGGCCAGCCACGCCGCTCCCGCCGCCCCGAGCGCAAGCGCCGCTGCTCGCGGAGGCCGCGCCAGGAAGAGGCCGGCCACGCCGGCGGCGACCGGGAGGAGGAAGAGATGCGCCGCCTCGCCCAGCGAGGCGAGCGCCGGGAAGGCCGCCAGTGCCGGCTGCCCGGGATTCGGTACGCGAGCACGCTCCGCGGAACGGAGCGCATCGCCCGAGCCAATCCACTCGGGGACGAACCACAGCGCCGGGATCACCAGGACGAGCGCGATCAGCAAGCGTCGATCGGCTGCCCGCCGACGCCATGCCAGCCCCGCGGCCAGGAGCAGGAACGGCCAGGTCTCGACGCGCAGCAGGCCGCAGGCGGCAGCGCACGCCAGAGCCGCTCCCGGGCGTCGCTTCCGGATCGCGAGCACGCCGAGCAGCGTCGAGGCCAGCAGCAGCCCCTCCGAGCCTCCGCCCGCGGCGAGAGCGAGGTACTGGCCGGCGAAGGCAACGCCCGCGCCGGCCGCTCCGCCGGCAAGGCAACTTCCCCCGGAGAGCTCCCAGCCGAGCCGGATGGCAAGGACCACGGCGATGAGCGCCCCGGTCAGGGCAAGCCACACCCACAGCGCGGGCGCGAGCTCCCCGAACGGAGCGAGGAGCGCACACACCGCCACGGGGAGGGGCTTGAAGGCAGGCCCGCCCGTCGTGCTCAGCTCCAGCGCGGCGACCTCTCGGCCCCACACGAGCCACGACCAGGCGTCGTAGCCCGGGGCGGCCGGGACCACGGCCAGCGCCGCCACGGCCACGCCGGCGCAGCCCGCCAGGGCGGTGATCTGCCCCCGACGAGGGCTCAACTCAGTTCTTACGTCCAGTCGCCCGGGGAGTCGCCGCAGCAACGCCGTGCCGGCCCCGATCGCCGCAGTCATGACCTCTCCTGGTTAGGGTGCCCTAATTAGGTTACCCTAACTTCCTGAGCTCAGCGCACGCGCGGGGGAGCTCCCGGACTCGGCCGAGGCGGTGGAGGCGCCGTGGCCGGCCGCGGCTGCGGAGCCGGAGCGGCAGCGCCGCGGGGCGTGAGGCCGAGCCGTGCCTGCATCTCCGCTGGATCGAGGTCTCCCTCGAGGTAGGAGGCGACGGCGTAGAAGAGCCCGGCGCCCACGAGGCAGAGCACGGCTTCGCCGAAGCCGAGGCCCACCCATGCCGCCACGAAGGCGAACCCGAGGGCCGCGCCGAAGGCCTTGATGCTGATCATCAGGAGATCTCCCTCTGTTGTTGCGGTTGATCGAAGCCGGTGAGCGTGACGCCCACCGGCACGGGGGGCAACTCGTGGGCCCCGAGCGCCTCGGTGACCTTCCGCTGAACGTCCCGAAGGGTCTCGAGCACGTCGCGCGGGCGGGACACGTGCACGTCCACCGTGAGGTCGCTCTCGCCGTAGCGGCCGGCCGCGGCGCTCACGGCGGGGTTCTGGAAGGCGGCCGTCTCGGCCACCCGCTCGATGGCGCGGGGGGCGACCTCCACGTCGCCGCGCTCGTCGTTTAGAAGGTCGAGGCGGTGGCGCGTGGCGTAGGGCCGGGGTATCTCCTTGTAGGCCAGGAAGCCGAAGATGAGGAGTGCCGCGAAGCCCGACACGGCGAGGATGAGGATCACCGTATTGTCGAGCGAGCCGGGCGTGAGGCCCGAGAGGAAGTCGTAGGCGGTGCGGTGGCCGCTGATCAGGTCGACCGTGTTCGCGGACACCCCGGCAAAGAGAAGGACCACCATCAGCCCGTACCAGAGGAGCGCGAGGGCGAAGAGTATGAGCAGAAGCCGTCCGACGAAGGCCACCGGCGAGGTGCGCGCCTTGATGCGCTGGCGCGGCATCACTCGGTCCTCGCGCCGGGTCCGCCCGGCTCGGGGCGCACGCGCACGCGCACCGATCGGGCGTCGGCCAACGGGGTGAGCGCCTCGCTGACGGAGCGCCTGAGCTCCTTGGCGTTGGCCGTGCGTGCGTGGAGGGCCCTCACCTCGATGCGGCCTCCGGTCCCGCGCCGCTTCGGCTTCACGCGCACCCGCGGCTCGGTGACCCCCCGCACCTGGCCGGCGAGCACGCCGGCCACCTGGGAGAGCGGACGCTTGCGGGCCGCGAGGCGGCCGCCCGAGCCCTGCTCGAACACGAGCGTGCCCTCCGGCGGACGACGAAGCGCACCGATCAGGAGCACGATCCCGGCGAGCATGGCCAGGAGGCCCCCGAGCAGGGCCCCGCCCGGGGCCTGCCCACCCTCGAGCGCCCCGAGGAACGCACCCACCTCGTCGCGGATGAGCGGCAGGCGAAGGAACTCCGCCACGCCGCCGCTGGCCTTGGTGAGCGCGAGCACCGCGAGGGCCAGGCCCGCGAGGGCGAGGGCGAGGAGCAGCACGAAGGTGACGAGTCGGGCGATGGCCCGGAGGAGGACGATCACCCCGCGGGCCTCTGGATGGGAGGCGGAGCGCCCGACCCGGCGGCGGCTGCGGCGCCGGAGCCGGGTCGAGGCGCGGTGCTCGTCGGGGGGGCGTCGGCCGGCGTGGGCACTCCCGCTCCGATGGGCGCCGGATCGCCGGGCGCGGACACGTCCTCCCACGCGATGTGCACAGCCCCCAGGCGCTCCGCGAGGCCCGCGCTCGCGGCAGCCTGCTCGATGGCCGCGCGGACGCGATCGCCAAGCGGTCCCAGAGGCACGAGGCGGCCGATGAGATGCAACGAGAGACCGTAGCGCCCGTCCGGGGTCACGGCGGCGGTCACGCCCTGGACCACCTCGCCACCGCCCTGGGTGAGGCGCAGGCCGAGCGGCCCGGAGTCGGCACCCGTGACGCCGTTCTCGGCCAAGGCCGAATCGAGCGCCAGGCGCGCCAGGCGCACGCGCTCAGACGGGGTGCCGGCCTCTGCCGGCACCCAGGCACTTGACTCCTGCACCTCGAGCGGTCCGGCTCTAGCTGACGCGCGGCGGGGGCGGCGGCTCTTCCTCGCGCGGCTGATCGTCGCCGGGGAAGTAGAGGTCGTTGACCACGATGTTGACCTCGGTGACCGACAGGCCGGTGATGCCCTCGATGCGCTTGGCCACGTTGTCGCGCACGGCGCTCGAGACCTGCGGAATGGACTCGCCGTACTCGATGGTCAGGGTCAGATCGACGGCGGCCTCGCGCTCGCCCACCTCGACGCCCACGCCCTGGCTGCGGTCGTCGCCGAGTCCGATGCGCGAGGTGAACCCGCCCATCGCGCGAGCCGCGCCGCCGCCCATGCTGTACACGCCGGGAACCTCGCGGGCAGCGATGCCCGCCACCTTCGAGACCACGCCGTCCGCGATCGTGGTGGTGCCGCGCCCCGACTGGAGCGACGGCGTACCGCCGGAGGACCCACCTGACTTGCTCGTGACCTCGGTGCTCGTCGAGCCGCTCTCCTCTGCCATGTGCTCCCCTTCTCGATTAGCCAGTGCCGCGGAGCCGGGCCCCGCGTGCGGTCACACTACCCGCTGTCCGCGGGCCGGGTGCCGCCGGCCCACCCTGCGCTCGTGCTGACCTACACCGCCTCCTCCGCAGCCGCACCGACCACCGCGTGG
>JBPCRE010000232.1:0-2524 GCA_050997195.1 Thermoleophilaceae bacterium | reverse complement strand
GCCACTCAGACACAGACTCAGACCCACAAGCAGTCCACCAACGGACGGACCGGCGCGCAGGGCTCCAACGCCCGCTCGCAGGGTTCCACCGCCCGTTCGCAGAACGGCACCGCCCGCTCACAGGGCTCCACGAGCCGTTCGGGCACCGCCCGGCGCTCGACCAGCGCCGGCACGACCCGGGCTCGGACGCAGACCGCAACTCGCTCGCAGAGCCGCTCGGCTTCCGGCTCGACCCAGCGCACCCAGGCCCAGCGGCGCGCGGCCGGCAAGAAGGCCGCCGCCACCCGTCAGCGCAACGCCTCGCAGCGTGGGGCACAGGCCACCCGCCGCAGCGCCGCCTCGAGCCGCACGTCGGCCGAGACCACGGCACGCCGTGCGGGCCGTACCGCCGAGACCCGCGCCAAGGCCGAGGCGAACGCGCTTCAGGGCGTGGCCGCCCAGGCCGAGCGTGCCGTCCTCATCCCGGTGGGTGCCGCCCTCGAGGCCCGCGAGACCGTGATCGAGGCCGCCAAACCCTTCACGAGCCGCGAGGCCGCCGAGCGTGAGCTCTCGAAGTACCAGCGCCGCATCGTCCAGAGCCTGCGCCGGTACGAGCGTCGGGGCACCACCGCTCGCAACCGGCTCGAGCGCGAGGTCAAGCGGACCCGCACCCGGGTCGAGCGCGAGCTCCGGCAGCGCCGCAACGAGGCCACGCGCCTCGTCCGGCGCGAGAGCCGCGTGGTGAACACCGAGGTCAAGGGTGCCTCGCGCGACCTGCGCAACCGCGCCGAAAGCGTCCAGTCGACCACGGAGAACGTGGTCAAGCGCTTCCAGGCCGAGGTGCTCGGCTAGGCACCGCGCTGTCCTTCCCCCCGCGCCGTACGGAGAGGCGGAGGCGGGGTAGCACTGCCGGCACGAGACGTTCGCCGGTGGTAGCAGTGACTCTCCTCCCTCAGTCAACGGGGCCCCGCGGGGCCCCGTTGGCGTTCTCGGGCGCGAATCGTCGCCCGGACGTCTGCGAGAATCGCCACGGATGGCAAGCGAAGATCAGGTCCGCGCGGCGCTCCGCGGCGTCACGGACCCCGAGCTCGGCACCGACATCGTCGACGCCGGGTTGGTGCGCTCGCTGAGCGTCGCCGCCGACGGTGGCGTGGGCATCGTGGTGTCACTGCTCGCCCCCGGCTCTCCGGCGTCCTCGCACTACGAGCAGGCCATCCGCGAGCGCGTGGGTGGGCTCGAAGGAGTCACCGACCTGACCGTGAGCTTCGACCTCCTCTCCGCGGAGGAGAAGCGCGCCGTCACGGCGCGGGGAAAGCGAGCAGCACCGCCCGAAGGGGCGCTCGCCAAGGTCAGGAACGTGATCTGCGTGGGGTCGGGGAAGGGCGGTGTGGGCAAGTCCACGCTCACCGCCAACCTCGCCGCCGCGCTGGTGGCCGAGGGCAAGACCGCCGCCGCCCTCGACGCCGACGTGTGGGGCTACTCGATCCCTCGCATGCTCGGCGTGCACGGCAAGCCCACCATCACCGCGGCACGCAAGATCAACCCGCTCGTGACCACCGCCGGAGTACGGGTCATGTCCATCGAGTTCTTCCTCGAGGGTCAGGACCAGGCCGTGGTGTGGCGGGGGCCCATGCTCCACAAGGCGATCAAGCAGTTCCTCGAGGACGTGGAGTGGGGTGAGCTCGACTATCTGCTTCTCGATCTCCCGCCGGGGACCGGAGACGTGTCGATGACCCTCGCCCAGCTGCTGCCCCAGGCGCGCTTCGTGATCGTGACCACCCCTCAGCCCGCGGCGCAGAGCGTGGCCCGCCGCGCCTCGGAGATCGCGCTTCGCTTCGACCTGGAGATCGCCGGAGTGATCGAGAACATGTCCGGCTTCACCACGCCGAGCGGCGAGCGCTTCACGATCTTCGGAGAGGGAGGCGGCCAGCTCCTCGCCGACGAGCTCGATGTGCCGCTGCTGGCCAAGGTCCCGCTGCAGGAGGAGCTCCGGGTGGGCGCCGACGCGGGACGGCCGCTGGTGCTCGACGATCCCGACGCCCCGGCCTCGGAGGCCATCTTCCACGCCGCGCGGGGGCTAATCGCCAGCGCTCGCCCCGAGCCGCGACCGGCTTCTCAGCCTTCCGCAAGCGCCGGATCCACCACGGGGCTCCCGGTGGCTCCTGGGGGCCGGCGCCCTCAGCCGACACCCGTGGCGCCGCCCGCCCCGGCACCACGCGTAACCGGCCGACCGCTCACGCTGCCCACCTCGCGCTAGCGCCCGTCCGTCGGGCCGCCCGCCTCAGGTGGCCTGCTGGAAGTACTGCGCGTTGATCTTCGTGTACTTCTCCCACTCGTCCGGGAGCTGATCCTCGGCGAAGCAGGCGTCGACGGGGCAGGCCTCGACGCACGCGTCGCAGTCGATGCACTCGTCGGGGTCGATGTAGAGCATCTCGACCTTGTCGTAGTCGGGCTCGTCGGGGGTCGGGTGGATGCAGTCCACCGGACAGACCTCGACACACGAGTTGTCCTTGGTGCCGATGCAGGGCTCGGTGATCACGTAGGC
>JBPCRE010000211.1:0-8843 GCA_050997195.1 Thermoleophilaceae bacterium | reverse complement strand
GCCTCACCCCGTGGCCCGCGGGTGCGCGCTGAAGTACACGTCCTTCAGGCGCTCGCTCGAGAGGTGGGTGTAGAGCTGGGTGGTGGCCACGTCGGCGTGCCCGAGCATCTCCTGCACGGCGCGCAGGTCGCAGCCGCCGGCTAGGAGGTGCGTGGCGAAGGTGTGGCGGAGCGTGTGAGGGCTCAGGATGCCGTCGAGGCCCGCGGTGCGCCCGTGGCGCTGCACGATCTTGTAGAGACCCTGGCGGGTGAGCCGGCCGCCGCGGAAGTTCACGAACATCTGGGTCACGGGGCGCTCGCCCACGAGCACAGGACGGCCGCGCTCGAGGTAGGTCGCGATGGCGGCCACAGCTCGGGAGCCGACGGGCACGAGGCGCTCCTTTCCTCCCTTGCCCCGCGCCTTCAGGATGCGCTCCTCGAGGTCGAGGTCGGAGATCTCGAGGCCCACGGCCTCGGAGGCACGTAGCCCCGAGGCGTAGAGGGTCTCGAGCATGGCGCGGTCGCGAAGCGCGCACGGATCGGTGCCTCGGGGCTGGGCGATCAGGTGGCCCACCTGATCGCGGCTCAGTACGTGGGGCAGACGTCGCCCGCGGCGCGGCGGGTTAAGGGCGGCCGTGGGATCCGACTGCCGGAGATCCTCCCGGCGCAGGTGGCGGTAGAACGAGCGAAGGGAAGCTGTCTTGCGGTGCACGGTGGCGGCGGAGGCGGGCGGGCGCCCGTTGGGCGTCACGAGGCCCACCAGGTAGTCGGCCAGGTCGGCCGTGCTCGCCGATAAGGCGGTCACCCCGTGCGCTTCGAACCACCGGCCGACCTGGAGGAGGTCGGAGCGGTAGGCCTCCAGCGTGTTCCTCGAGAGCCCCCGCTCGAACTCGAGGTAGGCGAGGAAGTCGAGCACCAGATGCTCGAACGGTGGGGCTTGCGACTCGGGGGTGGCGACGGCCATTTCGAGCGAGCTTCGCTCGACGCGGGCCTTTTCCTGCCCCTGCACGAGCGCTCCTACCGGAGGCGACCGTCAGGAGACCCCCCGGCCGGTGCCGCTGCCGTCCCCCCGTGCTGCCCTGCTTACGGCGAGTTGTTGCTCACCCGGTCGGCCAGCTGGTCGACCCGGCGCTCGAGCGCGTCCGCGCGGGTGTCGCTCTCCTCTGCGGCCGACTGGGCGGACTTGACCTGGTCCTGGAGCTCCGTGACCTGGTCCGCGTCCGCGCCGCCCCCCTGCTCCTCGACCCGATCCACGAGCCGGTTGTTGGCCCGCGTGAGCCGGTCGACGCGCTCCTCGGTCTGCTCGAGTCGCTTGGCACGCCCGGAGTTTCGGTCCTGCTCCTGCTCGAGCCGGTCGCTCAGCTTCCCCACACGCTCGTTGCTCTGCCCGGGGATGGGGCTGCGGTCGTTGGCCTGGAGGAGCGCGAGCACGGCGAGGATGGTGGCCACGGCTCCGAGCACCAGCGCCCCGGCCAGGGAGAAGCGCAGCTTGCGGGTCTCGTCGCGGACCTCGAAGAGCTCGTCTTCCAGCGAGGACTCGGGGAGGCGATCGGTCTCCCGGTAGGTCGTGGTGGCCTCGCCCCGGGGCGGCTCGATCGGGCCTCTGGGCGGCACCGGCCCTCCCCGCACGCGGGTGGCCTCCTCCTCGGGAGGGACCGAGCCGGGGCGATCGGGGGGACGACCTTCCACTAGCCCGACTCCGCGGAGCCCGCAACGCCGAAGGCGCGGACCCACAGCATGGCCACGAGGCTCTTCGCGTCCTTCGAGCGGGCGATCGCCTCGTCGAGCTCGGCGAGGGGCACGGTGGCGATCTCGATGCGCTCCGCCTCGTCGGACTCCGCCTCGGCGTCGAAGAGGCCGGTGGCCTCGTAGAGATGGATCTCCTCGTCGGAGAACCCGGCCGAGGTGTAGACCGACGTGAGCGGGCGCCACTCCCGCGCGCCCTTGCCGATCTCCTCGGCCAGCTCGCGCTTCGCGGTGGCGAGCACGTCCTCGCCCTCCTCGTCGAGCTTGCCGGCGGGCAGCTCGACGAGTGCCTGCTCGTTCACCGCCTCCCGTGGCTGGGTGACCACGTAGAAACGCTCGCCGTCGTGGGCGAACACGCACACCGCTCCCGGGTGGGCCACGATCTCGCGCTTGACCTCCTCACCGTCGTCGTGGCGGAAGGTGTCCACGCGCACGCGGGCGATCTTGCCGGCGAACACCTCCTCGCCGCCGGTGCGCTCAAAGGGCACGCATGGCCTCCCCGAGCACGTCGTCATCGGCCAGCGCCGCACGAAAGAACAGAGGGTCCTCGCTCATACCGCGGCCCATCGTAGATGCGGGGAGGCCCGACGGCTCCACGCCGGCCTCCACCGAGCGCACGAGGCCTCGGCGCAGGGCGAGCATCGCCTCAGCCGCTCCTGGCCACGAGCGCCAGCACGACCTCGACCAGGGTCTCGAGCGCCTGCACGCTCACCCGCTCGTCGGGTTGGTGGTTGCGCTCGCTGCCGTCGGCGAGGTTGAGGCAGGGAAGGCCGAGGGCGTTGAACACGTTGGCGTCGCTCGCGCCCCCGGTGGTGATGGGGCGCACGGGGATGCCGAGATCCCCGAGCGCGGCCTCGGCCACCTCGTAGGGGCGGGAGCGACGGGAGATCCGGTAGCCGCGGAAGAGCTCCTCGGCCACCGTCTCGACGTCGCACTCGTGGTCGTCGGCGGCGGCGGCCATGGCGTCGACCATGTCGGCCACGAGCCCGGTGGCCCTCTCATGCTCGACGGAGCGCACCTCGAGCTCGACCCGGCAGTGCTCGGGCACCACGTTGGGCGCCGTGCCGCCCTCGATGCGCCCCGCGTTGGCGGTGGTCTCGGGGTCGAGGCGCCCGAGGGCGAGCGCCCCGATGGCCGCGGCGGCAGCCGCGATGGCGCTCCGGCCCGCCTCCGGCCTCACGCCGGCGTGCGCGGCCGCGCCGCGGAAGCGCGCCTCGACCGCGTAGTAGGAGGGGGCGGCGGTCACGAGCTCTCCGATCGGCGATGCGTGGTCGAAGACGAAGCCGAAGTCGGCTCGCAGGGCCGCCCGGTCGAAGGCCTTGGCACCGGCCAGCGCCCGCTCCTCGCAGGTCGTGAACAGGAGCTCGAGGGAGACGGGGGAGCCCCCGCTCGCGGCCAGGCGCCGCACCACCTCGAGGATGACGGCTACGGCGGCCTTGTTGTCGGCGCCGAGGATGGCCTCGTGGCGGTTGCTGAGCATCCCGTTCTCGTTCTCGACCTCGATGGGGCCGGCCACCGGCACGGTGTCGAGATGGGCGCACAGCAGCACCGTCGGGGCGCCGGGGGGCCCGGGCACGCGCGCCAGCAGGTTGCCGGAGTCCGATCCGGTGACCGCGGCGCTCTCGTCTTCGGCCACGTGGAGGCCGAGGCCGCGCAGCTCCTCCACCACCGTGCGAGCCACCGCTCGCTCGCGGCCCGAGGGGCTCGGGATCTCGCAGAGCCGAATGAAGAGCTCGAGCAGCCGGTCGGCGCCCGGCTGCTGCGCCGGCGAGAGCACTACGAGCCCGAGGTGAGCGCCTCGCCGGCCGGGGAGGAGGCCCGTTCGCCGTCGACCGCAGCGTCGGACGAGGCGTGCGACACATCGGCCGCCCGACCGCGCGCTCGCTCGAGCGCGGCGCCCACGAAGTCCCGGAACAGCGGCTGCGGGCGCAGCGGGCGGGACTTGAACTCGGGGTGGAACTGCGAGGCCACGAAGAACGGGTGACCGGGCAGCTCTACGATCTCCACCAGCCGCTCGTCGGGCGAGGTGCCGCTGGCCACCATGCCGGCCTGCTCGAGCCGGCGGCGGAAGTGATTGTTCACCTCGAAGCGGTGGCGGTGGCGCTCGTAGATCACCGGCTCGTCGTAGATGGCCCGTGCGCGCGTGCCGTCGTGGAGCTTCACCGGGTCGGCGCCGAGGCGCATGGTGCCGCCGAGGTCGCGGATCTCCTTCTGCTCGGGCAGGAGGTCGACCACCGGGTAGGGGGTCTCCGGGTCGAACTCGGTGGAGTTGGCCCCGTACATGTCCGCGGCGTGGCGGGCGAACTCGGATATCGCGATCTGCATGCCGAGGCAGATGCCGAGGTAGGGCACCTCGCCCTCGCGGGCGAAGCGCGCGGCGCGGATCTTGCCCTCCACGCCCCGCACGCCGAAGCCCCCGGGGATGAGGATGCCGTCGCACACCGCAAGCTCGCGCTCGGCCTCCTCGCGGTCGAGACCCTCGGCGTCGACCCACCGCACCTCGACCCGTGCGCCGTGGTGCAGACCGGCGTGGCGGAGCGCCTCGATCACCGAGAGGTAGGCGTCCTCGAGCTGGATGTACTTGCCCACCACCCCGACGCGCACGGTCTCGGTGGCCTGGTCGCCACGCCGCACGAGCGCCTCCCACTCGGAGAGGTCGGGCGCCTGCGCCTCGAGGCCGAAGTGGTCGAGCACCACATCGTCCACGCCCTCGGCCCGGAAGTACAGGGGCACCTTGTAGATCGAGTCCACGTCCCGCGCGGAGATCACGGCCTCGACGGGCAGATTGGCGAACAGCGCGATCTTCTCCCGGATCTCTCTGGACAGCGGCTCCTCGGAGCGGCACATGACCACATCGGGCTGGATGCCGATGCGGCGGAGCTCCTGCACCGAGTGCTGGGTGGGCTTCGTCTTCAGCTCGCCTGCGTGGCCGAGGAAGGGCACGAGCGTGAGGTGCACGAACAGCGTCCCCCGGCGCCCCGCCTCCACGCCGAACTGCCGCAGCGCCTCGAGGAAGGGCAGCGACTCGATGTCGCCCACCGTGCCTCCGATCTCGGTGATCACGAAGTCCACGTCCTGGGCCTCGGCCACTAGGCGGATGCGCTGCTTGATCTCGTCGGTGATGTGGGGGATCACCTGCACGGTGCCCCCGAGGTAGTCACCTCGGCGCTCGCGGCGAATGACCGTGTTGTAGATCGCCCCGGTGGTCACGTTCGATCCCCGTGTGGCGTTCACGTCGGTGAAGCGCTCGTAGTGGCCGAGGTCGAGATCGGTCTCGGCCCCATCCTCGGTCACGAACACCTCTCCGTGCTGGAACGGGCTCATGGTGCCCGGGTCCACGTTGATGTACGGGTCGAACTTCTGCAGGGCCACCGTGAAGCCGCGGGCCACGAGCAGTTGGCCGATGGACGCGGCGGCGATGCCCTTGCCGAGGGCGGAGACGACGCCCCCCGTGACGAAGATGAACCGGGTGCGTGGGACGCGCTCAGGCACGAGCGCTCGGGGTGGGAATCAACATGCCGGGAGCCATCAGATCCTGCCCAGCGAGTCTAGACCGAGCAGCGGCGGCGTTCGCTCGATGAACGCCGAGATGGAGCGAAACTCCCCGTAGGTTGCGAAGAGGACCAGGACCAGAAGCGCGCCGGCCTGGCCGAGCGGCGGGAGGGCGAGGACGAGCCACAGGCCGGCGAGCGCACCCACCGCGGCTGCCCCAGGACGAGCTCGGCGCCGCTCGCGAGCGCCGCGTCGGTGGCCGAGTCCATGTCGCCGACGATCACGTCGGGGGCGCGGACACCCCCCGAGCTCCGAGCGCTTCGCTCGTACGTCTGCGAGCGCCGCCCTCAGCTCACCCTCGCCATCGTGGCCATGTTGCAATTTGGTGACCCACCGCAACCCTTGGGCGCGCGATCCGTTGGCTACGTCTAGCGCCCCGCCGAGCGCGCCTCCACCTCGTGAGAAGCTCCTCCCCCACTCCCCGCCTCCGTGCTCCCCGCCCTCGGCGGGCGCTCGGGCTCCTGCTCGCTCCGGTTCTCGCCTCGGCCGCGTTCACCGGGGTCGCGCAGGCCCAGGAGCCGGCGCCGCCGGCGTCCACCGGCGACCCGTCCCAGCCGACCGCCGCCCCGGCGTCCAACCCCCTCCAGGGACGGGCGATGTGGATCTGGATCGTGAAGAGCTCGAGCGGCGGCGACCCGGCGAAGATCGCCGACCGGGCCAAGCGCCACGGCATCAACACGGTGATCGTCAAGGCCGTGCAGGGCAGCAGCTACATGCCGCAGTTCAACTCTGGGTTCGTGCGGGCGCTCAAGGCTCGCGGCCTGCGGGTGTGCGCCTACGGTCGGCTCCTGGGCGCGCAGCCGGCGAGCGAGGCCACGCAGGCCGCGCGCGCCGTTCGTGAGGGAGCCGAGTGCTTCGTCATCGATGCCGAGGCCGAGTACGACGGCAAGTTCCGCCAGGCCCGCACGTACATCTCCACCCTGCGGCGCGCCGTCGGCGCCGAGTACCCCCTGGGATTCACGAGCTTCCCCTACGTCTCGCTGCACCGCCGGGTGCCCTATCGGGTGTTCCTCGGCCCGGGCGGCGCCCAGTACAACCTTCCCCAGATGTACTGGCGGGCCATCGGCGACAGCCCGAGCGCCGTGTTCGCCCGGACATACCGGGAGAACCGGGGCTTCGGCCGGCCCATCTACCCCCTCGGGCAGGCGTACTACCGCCCGCCGCTCAGCCAGATCCGGCAGTTCAAGAGGCTGGCCGTCCGGTACAACGCGCCGGGCGTGAGCTGGTGGAGCTGGCAGGCCGCCGGCGAGCGCGAGTTCGGCGCCCTCGGCGGGCGCTGAGCCGAAGGAGTCGGCCGCGGGGCGTCACCGCTCGCGGCCGATGCCTCCCCTAGGATCGCGGCCATGGAGGAGCTGGCCGACGGGGTTCACCTGCTGGACGGACGCCCGCGATACGTGATCAACGTCTACCTCGTGGGCGACGTGCTCATCGACGCGGGAACAGACCGCGCCGCGAAGCGGATCCTGAGCGAGCTGCGGGGCCGCACGGTGAGCGCCCACGCGCTCACCCACGCCCACCTCGACCACTTCGGATCGAGCCACGAGGTCTGCGAGGCCCTCGGGGTGCCGCTCTGGTGCGGCGAGGCGGACGCGGAGGCCGTCGAGACGGGCAAGATCCTCAGGGCGCGCTCGGCCCTCGAGCCCCTGCTCGAGCGAGCCCCTCCCCCGGCTCCCCACCCGGTGGCTCGCCGCCTCGTCGAGGGCGACGAGGTGGGCGGATTCGAGGTGATCGCCACGCCCGGGCACTCCGCCGGGCACGTGTCCTACTGGCGCGAATCCGACCGCACGCTGGTGCTCGGCGACGTGCTCTTCGGGATGAAGCTCGTCCCCCCTCGGAAGGGGTTGAGAGAGCCGCCCACTCCGTTCACCCCCGACCCGTCTCGCAACCGCGACGCCGCCCGCCGCGTGGCCGCGTTCGATCCGGCGCTCGTCTGCTTCGGCCACGGCCCCCCGCTTCGAGACACGCGGCGCTTCAAGGATTTCGCGGCCGGCCTTCCCGCCTGAACGATGTTCCTCGGCCTGCGCACCGTCATCTACCCGGCGCCCGACCTCGAGGGCTCGAAGACCTGGTACACCCAGGTCCTCGGCATCGAGCCCTACTTCGACCAGCCTTTCTACGTCGGCTTCTCCGTGGCCGGCTACGAGCTGGCCCTCGACCCGAACGCCGACCCGGCGCTCGGAGCGGTGACCTACTGGGGAGTGGCCGACGCCGACGTGGGCCTCGCCCGTCTCATCGAGGCAGGCGCCAAGCCACATTCTGAGGTTCGAGACGTCGGCGGCGGCATCCGCGTAGCCGAGGTGCGGGACCCGGGCGGCGCGGTACTGGGGATCGTCGAGAACCCGCACTTCTCCCTGCCCGAGGCGACGGAGACGCCAGCCGGACCAGGCCGCTAGGCGCGAAGCACCAGAGAGTCTGACGCCCGCAGAGGGGTCTGACGCCCGCAGAGGGGTGCCATGCGGGGGATGCAGGGAGCGCCGCCTGCGCCAGCAGGCAAGCGACCGAAGACCCCGCAGGGTGCCCCTATGCGGGCGTCAGACCGAGGAGGTGTTCGGCGTGGCGGCGGGCTCCCGCATCCGAGCCCTCCGCCCCGAGCATCCGGCAGAGCTCCTCGATGACCTCCTCCTCGCCGAGGCGCTCCACGCGCGTCTCGGCCAACTCGCTCCCCGCCTCCTTGTGGATGCGGAAGTGGCGATCGGCCACCGACGCGATCTGGGGCAGGTGGGTTATGCAGAGCACCTGCCGCTCCGACCCGAGCCGGCGCAGGCGCTCTCCGACCGCCCGAGCGGTCTGGCCGCCGATCCCGGCGTCGACCTCGTCGAAGACGAGCGTGGCCGCGCTCCCCTCGCTCGCGACGCCCATGAGGGCGAGCATCACGCGCGAGAGCTCGCCGCCCGAGGCGGTGTCGCGAAGGGGCGTGGGGGCCACGCCCGGATTCGGCGCGATGAGGAACTCGGCCTGCTCGGCGCCGTTCGGGCCCAGGGCGGGACGCCGTGGCAGCTCGACGGCGAAGGAGGCGCCGTCCATGGCGAGCGCCGCGAGCTCGGCCTCGACGCTCGCCGCCAGGCGGGGCGCCGCCTCGGTCCGCGACGCGGTGAGCGCGGCAGCCCCGCGGTCCTCCTGGGCCCCGGACGCGGCCAGTGCGGCCTCGAGCTCCTCGACCGCGGCCGCGGCACCCTCGAGCCCGTCGCGCTCGATCCGGCATCGCTCGGCGTGGGCCAGGACGGCGGCCACCGAGCCTCCATGCTTGCGCTGGACCCGCTCGTAGGCGTCGAGGCGCTCCTCTACCTGCTCGAGGCGCCCCGGTTCCGCCTCGAGACCGTCGACGTAGCTCCTCAGCTCCGTGCCGAGATCCTCGGCCTCGAGGCGCAGCGCGCGCATGCGCTCGGTGAGGGCGTCGAGCTTGGCGTCGACCCCGGCCACGTCGTCGGCCAGCCGCTCGCCCTGGGCGAGCCGCGTGGCGAGCGCCGGGTATTCGGTGCCCTCGGGGGCGAGCGCCTCTGCCCCCGCGCCGGCGGCGGCCCGCATCGCGTCAGGCCGACGCAGCCGCTCGCGGGCGCCGAGCAGCTC
>JBPCRE010000037.1:0-17064 GCA_050997195.1 Thermoleophilaceae bacterium | reverse complement strand
CGCGGCTAGCGCAGCGTCGCGCGCGAGACCACGAGGCGCTGGATCTCCTGCGTGCCCTCGTAGATCTGGGTGATCTTGGCGTCGCGCATCATGCGCTCCACCGGGTACTCCTTCACGTAGCCGTAGCCGCCGAGCACCTGCACCGCCTCGACGGTGGTGCGCATGGCGTGGTCGCCGCAGAAGAGCTTGGCCATCGCCGAGTACTTGCCCATGTCCGCCTCGACGCGGTCCACCTTGGCGGCCGCCTTGTAGAGGAGCTCGCGGCCGGCGGCGTTGCCCGTCTCCATGTCGGCGATCTTGAACTGGATGGCCTGAAGCTCCGAGATCGGCTTGCCGAACTGGCGGCGTTCCTTGGCGTAGGCCACCGCGTAGTCGGTGGCGCCCTGGGCGATGCCGAGGGCCTGTGCGGCCACCCCGAGGCGAGAGCGGTCCAGGGTGGACATGGCCACGCGGAAGCCGCGATTCTCCTCACCGATCAGGTTCTCGGCCGGCACCCGGCAGTCCTCGAAGCTCGGGGATCCGGTGGGCGAGCCGCGGATGCCCATCTTGTGCTCGGGCTTGCCGATCGAAAGGCCTGGTGTGTCCGAGGGCACCACGAAGCACGAGATGCCGCGCGAGTGGCCCTGCTCGGAATCGGTCACCGCGAACACGCAGTAGAAGTCGGCCACGCCGAGGTTGGTGATCCAGTTCTTCTGGCCGTTGATCACCCACTCGTCGCCGTCGCGCACCGCGCGGGTACGCATGCCGCCCGGGTCGGAGCCCGCCTCGGGCTCGGACAGCGCGAAGGCCGGCGCCCACTCTCCGCTCGCGAGCTTGGGCAGCCACCGGCTCTTCTGCTCGTCGGTGCCGAACAGGCGAATGGGCAGCGAGCCGAGATCCTGCACGGCGAGGATGAGCGAGGAGGAGGCGCAGGCCGCGGCCACCTCCTCGATGGCGATCATCAGCATCACCATGTCGGCGCCCGTGCCGCCGTGCTCCTCGCTGAAGGGGAGCCCCAGCAGGTCGTGCTCGGCGAAGAGCCGGCGAATGTCCTGGGGGTACTCGGCCCTCTCGTCGATCTCCGCGGCGCGGGGCGCCACGCGCTCCTGGGCCATCTGGCGGACCATCTGGCGCATGGCGCGGTGCTCGTCGGTCAGATCGTAGAGATCGTGACTTGCCGCTCTGTCTTCGACGGTGGCCATCGGCGGCGCAGCATAGGCGCCCCCCAAGCCCGCGGCGCTGGCCGCGGCCGAGTGGCGCAGGGGCACCACCTACGCGGCCTGGACGCGATGGTCGTCGATCGGCTCCGCCTGTTGCGAGGGGTAGAAGCCGCGCAGGCAACCTCCGCCGCCCGGTCGGCCACCATCAGCCCATGGCCTCGGCGCGCCTGCTCAGCATCCCGGGACGGCTGGTGCTCGTCGGCAAGCGCCCCGACGGCGACTCGATCCGCTTCGTGCCCGACTCGCCGGCGGGGCTGCGGAGGCTCGACGGCGCCGAGCGCCTGAGGCCCTCGGGCGACGGAAGCGTGCAGCTGCGCTTCGAGGGTATCGACGCCCCCGAGACCCACTACGGCCGCTACGCCCAACCGCTCGGAACCGAGGCCCGCGACCGGCTTCTCGCCCTCGCTGGCTTCGGTCGAATCAGGCTCGACCCGAGCGGGACGGTGACCGGGGCCTCTCCGAGGACCCGGGTGGCCACGGTGCTCTCCAAGGCGGTCGAGGCCAACGGACGGCCGGTGGCCTACGTGTTCGTCGGCGAGCGCCGACCCCGTCGCGCCGGCCTGGCCGAGCTCGACGCCACGCTCCTTCGCCGGAGCCTGAACGCCCGGCTCCTCGCCGGGGGCCTCGCCTACCTCACGCTCTACACCTCGACGCCCGAGCTCGACCGGCGGGTGCTCACCGAGCTGGCCCGAGGTCCCCGTGACCGCCGCCAGGGCGTCTGGGGCGCCGATCGCAGCCGAGGCTTCCTCCTCACCGACCACGACTCGATCGGTCCGGGCGGCGCCCTGGTGCTCCCCAAGCTCTTTCGGCGTTGCAACGACTACCTGACCGACCGCGAGCGCGGCTTCGAGGGCACCTTGGCCGAGTGGCTTCGCGCCACCCCCCCGGGCGCCCGCCCCCGCGACGACGGGGTGATCGTCGGCGGGCGACGCACCCGGTTGAGCGCGCTCGTCGGACAGGAGGGAGACCGGCTCTCCTTCTCCACGGACCTGCTCGACCTCGTGTTCGTGGAGAACCCGCCGCTCTCTCGGTCGGGCCCCCGGAGGAAATGAGCCGGAAGCTGGTACGCCGGCTACCGCGGGGAGAGAAAGAGCGAGAGGCCGATCCCCGCCACCACCGCCCCGCCCCAGAAGAAAGCCTGCCCGCCCTCGACGTCGATCGTCAGATAGGCGACGAGGCCGCCCATCACGATGAGCGGCGCGCCCATCTCCCAGCGCCGGCTCACCCGGCCGTACCCCCCGAGCGTCGGACCTCTGCGCCCGGCACTCCGGCCGCGGCGGCGTCGGAACCAGCTCACGACCCGGCCCTGCGCCGCAGCGACCACATCTGCGCCGCCCGCTCGGCCTCGAGCGCAACGGCCCACGACACCCCCGGAGGACCGAGCTCGAGGCGCATGGTGCGCGCGGCCAGGCGCGAGAGCTCGGGGTCGGCGGCGGCCACGAGGGCCATCTCCCGGGCGCGCGGCTCGACCTCCTCGGCCGCCACCGCCTCCCACGCCATGCCCATCTCGGCGGCGCGCGCCCCCGAGAGCTCCTGGCCGAAGAGCCCCACTCCGGCCGCCGCCTCGCGACCCCCGGCGCGCGCGGCGAGCGTGAAGTACCCGCCGCCGGGGTGGATGCCGAGTGCCGTGAAGCCGGCCACGATGCGGGCGTCGGTGGCCACCACCCGGAGGTCGGTGGCCAGCATCAGGTTCACCCCCGCCCCTACGGCGGTCCCGCGCACGGCCGCCACCGTGGGTGCCTCGAGCTCGCCCACGCGCGTGAAGGCGCGATACACGGCGCCGAGGTCGCGATAGGAGGCCTCCGAGGCGGGGTCGGCGCCGGCGCCGAACAGCGTGGCCCGGTCGGCACCGGCGCAGAACACGGTTCCCTCCCCCGCCACCACGACCGCCCCCACCGAGCGGTCGGCGTCCACCGCGTCGCAGGCGGCCACCAGCTCGGCGGCCATCGCGGTGGTCAGCGCGTTGCGGCGCTCGGGCGCCGCCAGAGTGAGCGTGGCCACCCCCTCCTCAACCTCGGCGCGGACCTCGGACACGAGCGCGCCGGCCTAGCCCCGTGGCGGCGCGGACCCGGAAGGGAGCATCAGGAGGTCGACCCCGCCTTGTCCTCCGACTCGACCGTGGTGCGACCCTCGAGCGCATCCTCCTCGAGGCGCTGGCGCAGCACCTTCTTGTCGAACTTGCCCGTGCTCGTCTTCGGCACCTCGTCGATGAACGCGAACTCGTCGGGCAGCCACCACTTGGCCACCCGGGAGGCCAGGTGCGCCTGAAGGTCCTCGGCGCTCGCGGAGGCGCCCTTCTCGAGGACCACGCACGCGAGCGGGCGCTCGCTCCAACGCTCGTCGGGCTTGGCGATCACCGCCGCCTCGACCACGTCGTCGTGGGCGATCAGCTCGATCTCGAGCTCCACCGAGGAGATCCACTCGCCGCCCGACTTGATCACGTCCTTGGTGCGGTCGGTGATGCGGATGAAGCCGTGGCTGTCGATCGCCGCGATGTCGCCGGTGCGCAGCCAGCCGTCGTGGAACTTGTCGTCGCCGGAGGGATCCTCGTAGTAGCGGCTCGCGATGTAGGGTCCGCGCACCTCGAGCTCTCCGGTGGCCTCACCGTCCCAGGGCTGCTCCTCGCCGGACTCGTCGTCCACGATCCGGGCCTCGACCATGGGCACGGCGCGCCCGGCGAGGGTGCGGATGCGCCACTGCTCGTCGCCCTCGGCACCCTCGGGCGGGCGGGCCACCGAGCCGATGGGGCTCGTCTCGGTCATGCCCCAGGCCTGGAGGATGCGCATGCCGTGGCGCTCCTCGAAGCCCTGCATGAGGCTGAGCGGCACGGCCGCGCCGCCGCAGGCCACCTCGCGCACGCTCGAGAGGTCGGGCTTGTGCTCGTCGGCGTAGCGCAGGAGGTCGAGCCAGATGGTGGGAACGGCGCCCGAGAGGGTCACGCGCTCGGACTCGATGAGCTTGGCCAGCGGCTCGGCCTGGAGAAAGCGGCCCGGCATGATCAGGTCGGCGCCGGTCATCGCGCTCGCGTAGGGCAGGCCCCACGCGTTTGCGTGGAACATCGGGACCACCGGCAGCACGCGGTCGCTCGCCTTGATGCCGAGCGCGTCGGCCGAGAGCTGCACGAGGCAGTGGATGATCTGCGACTTGTGCGAGTAGAGGACGCCCTTCGGGTTGCCCGTGGTCCCGCTCGTGTAGGCCAGGCCCGCGGCCGAGCGGTCGTCGAGCTCGGGGTACTCGAACCCGCCCTGCTGCTCGGCGAGAAGATCCTCGTAGCGGATTGCGTTCGGCAGCGAGCCCGTGTCGCCCGGCCCGATGACCACGAAGTGCTTGACCGTCTCGAAGGTGTCCACGACCTTCTCGAGCGCGGGCACCAGGGAGTCGTCGACGAAGATCACCTGATCCTCGGCGTGGTTGACGATGTAGGTGACCTGCTCGGGGAAGAGGCGGATGTTCAGCGTGTGGAGCACGGCGCCCATGCACGGCACGCCGAGGTAGAGCTCGAGGTGCTCCTGGCTGTTCCAGCAGAAGGTGGCCACGCGATCGCCGCGCTCGATGTCGAGGCCCTCGAGCGCCGCGGCCAGGCGGTCCACCCGCTCGGCCACCTCGGCGTAGGAGGCGCGCTTTACCCCGTCGTCGGTGAGCGTCACCACCTCCGAGTCCCCGTAGATCCGGCGCATCCGGTCGAGGATGTGCTTGATGGTGAGCGGGTGATCGTGCTGGACAAGGCCCTCGAGCATGGCTTCCTCTCCTCCGTCGACGCGTGCGGCCGCCACCGTGTGGCGCTCCCCGCGGCGCACCATACTGCGACCTTGTGAGCCTCTGGGGCAGGGTCTTCGCCGTCGGCTACGAGCGCGTGATCGCCGCGAGCGAGCGCGCCGGGCTGGCCGAGCGCCGGGCCGTCCTCCTCGCGGGCGCGCGCGGGCGCGTGCTCGAGATCGGGCCGGGCCCGGCCATGAACCTGCGCCACTACCCGCCTTCGGTGGAGGAGGTGGTGCTCGCCGAGCCCGAGGAGGCCATGGCCCGCCGGCTCGAGAAGAAGATGGCCGAGGAGGGGCTCGCCGGCACCGTCGTCCGCGCCCCCGCCGAGGACCTGCCGTTCGAGGACGACAGCTTCGACACCGCGGTGTCCACCTTCGTGCTGTGCACGGTCGATGACCCGGCGCGCACGCTCGCCGAGCTGGCACGCGTGCTCAGGCCCGGGGGCGAGCTGCTGGTAATGGAGCACGTGCGCGCCGAGGAGGGCTCGCGCGTCGCCCGGTGGCAGGACCGCCTGGAGCGTCCGTGGCACTTCCTGGCCCACGGCTGCCATCCGAACCGAAGGACCGCTCAGCTCATCGAGGATTCGCCGCTCGCGCTCGAGGAGCTCGAGCCCGACCGCATGCCGAAGGCGGCGCCGCTCGTGACGCCGATGATCATTGGGCGGGCCCGGGCGCGATGATCGCCAGGGTGCTCCTGTCCCTCCGCAGCCGGGCTCCGTGGCGGAGCACGAAGCCGCGCCCGAGCTTGCGACCGAGGAAGAAGCTCGCGGTGTCGCCGAGAAGGTGCTGATCCAGACGATGGCGAGCAGCGGGACAAGAGAGATCTCGCCCTCTCCGGCCACGACGCCACCGAGGATGACGGTGAACTCCCCCCCGTACGAGGAAGCCGACGAACGCACCGGTCTCGAGGAAGGCGAGCGCTCCTCCGAGGAGGTAAGTCCACGGGCCGAGGGTCTTGGCGAGCTGCGCGAGGAGGGGCTGCGGGTCCGGCGGGCGCGAGAGGACGCCGCTCGCATAGACCGCGAGCACGAGTCCCACGTCGAGCACGAACACGAGCCGCTCGCGCCGAGCGCTCCTCGACGCCACAGAGCCACGACAACGATCGGGGACCCTCCGTCATGCGATCACGCCGGTGCCGGCCAGGACGAGGACCGCCGCAGCTCGAGATGGGCAGAAACTCGGTGAAGCCCTGCACGACGCCGAACACGATCGCCTCGAGCCTGCTCATGCCGAGGCCCTCGAGGCCCACCCGCGGCGGGCGTAGATCGCGAGCGTGCAGAGGCCGAGCCAGGCGAGCCCGGCGCTGAAGCCGGCCAACACGTCCGAGAGGAAGTGGACCCCGAGGTAGAGGCGGCTGAAGCCGATGAGGAGGATAAGCGCCGCGGCGGCGAGCAGCACCGCGATCCGCCGAGCAAGGGTCTCTCGGCTCTTGGCCATCACGATGGCAAGGGCGCCGTAGACGGCCAGTGAGACGGTCGCGTGGCCGCTCGGGAACGAGAACGTGCCCTCGACGGCCAGGGGGTCGGCGAAGAACGGTCGCTCGCGCTCGAAGCCCGCCTTGAGCCCGACGGTCAGGAGCTCGGCGCCCACGATGGCGAGCGCGACCATCAGGGCGTCCCTCCCCCGGTGGCGGCGCAGCAGCAGGGCGACGGCCACCACCGCGAGCGGCGCCAGCACCCAGGCGCTCCCGAGAGTCGTCACCGCCACGAGTATTGGGGTCAGCACGGAGCTTGCGTGGTCGTGGAGCCAAGCGGCCAAGGCGCGGTCGATCTGGACGATCGGGTCGCCGGTCAGAAGATCCTCGACGAGGACACCGAAGCCCCAGAGCCCCACGATGAGCACGGCGAGCGCGCCGAAGAGGGGGAACGCGCGGGTCAGGGTCTCCCGCAGCTCGGCGCCTTCTGGGGGGCGGAAGAATGCCACAGCGTAACGGTAACACGAGTTACACTCGGCACGGTTGTCCTGGACCCTGATCACCTACCGGCTTCCCTCCGAGCCTTCGCGGGCGCGTGTGGCCGTATGGCGGGAGGTCCGCCGCTCGGGGGCGCTCCACCTTCAGCAGTCGGTCGTAGCCTTTCCCGACGTTGAGGGGTTCGCCGAAGCGGTCGCGCGCTTCCGAGCGCTCGTCTCGGAGGTCGGCGGTGAGAGCCTCGCGGTCCGCGCCGAGCCTCTCGAGGATCCGGATCACAGCCAGCTCCTCCAGGCCTGGAATGCCGCCCGCGACGCCGAATGCGCCGAGCTCGCCTCGGAGTGCGGGAAGTTCCTCGCGGAGATCGACCACGAGTTCGAGATCGAGAAGTTCACCGACGCCGAGCTCGAGGAGGAGGAGGCCGAGCTCGACAAGCTCGAGCGCTGGCGAGCGCGCGTCGCGGCGCGGGACGTCCACGCCGCGCCGGGCGCGACAGAGGCCGACGCCGCCCTCGAGCGCGCGCGAGAAGCCCTCGCCCGCTACAGCCAGGCGGTCTTCGAGCGGACCAGACTGTGACCTCGCCCTCTCGGTAGCCGCGTTCGGCGGGGGTGCCTGACTGCTCGTGGAGTCGGTCGAGGGTTTGGTCAAAGCCCTCACGGCCCTGGGCCGTCGCCGCGGGGTTCTCGGGGCTCGCGTTCTCAGCGCTCGTGCGCGGGCGCCGGGGTCGCCCTCCCTCGACGGCCTCCCGGGCACAGCCCTCGGTACCTCGATCGGCGCCGGAATCTTCCTTACCACGGTGGGCCTTGGCCTGGCCGCCCTCGTGGCGCCCTTCCGGGTCCGCACGCCGCCGGTCATGATCGCGGCCGTCGGGCTCGCGACGATCCTCCCCCTGGCCCTCCTCTGGGACGGGCTCCTCTCGCGCGTGGATGGGGCCTTCCTCGTGCTCGCCTTCGTCCCGCTCGTCGGGGCGGTGGCCCTCAGCCTGCGCGGCAGCCGCCAAGCCCCCGAGCCGGACGCCCGCCGCCCTCGCAGGCTTTGGCTGCGCCTTGCCGCCGAAGTCGCGGGCCTCGTGATCGGGGCCGAGATATTGGTCCTCGGCACGCGCGGGATGGTCGACGGGCTCGGGCTCTCAGAGACCCTCTTCGGGTTCCTCGTCGTCGCTGCCGCGGTCTCCGTGGAGGAGGTGGTGCTCGAGATGCTTCCCGCCCATCGAGGACACCCTGAGATCAGCGTCGGGGAACGCTCTCGGGACGCTCCTCTTCCTGCTGACGGCGTCACTCGGAGTCGTGGCCCTCGTCCAGCCGGTCGCGGTGCCGGAGGCCGTACTGACCTACCACGCTCCGGTCCTCGCCATTGCTGTGGCCCTGCTCGGGGTACTGCTCGTGCGCGGACGCTTCGGTCGGGCGGAGGGAAGCCTGCTCGTGGCCCTTTACGCCGTCTACGTGACCGGGCGCTCGTGTCCTGAGGGACGTGCCACACCGGCCGAGGTATCTTCGACCGGCGTGGCTGCCGCCGGCAGCTCCACCACGAACCGCGCCCCCACCCCGCCCTCGGCGTCGGCCAGCCGCACCGACCCCCCGTGGGTGCGCGCCACCGCGTCCACGATGGACAGCCCGAGGCCACTCCCCCGCGCCCCGTCACCGCCCCCGCGCACAAATCGCTCGAAGATCCGCTCGCGCACGTCGGGCGCCACACCCGGGCCCTCGTCGGCCACCTCGAGGCGCACCGAGCCGTTCTCGCGCCGCGCGGCCACGCGCACAGCGGTCCCCGGTGGCGTGTGGGCCACGGCGTTCTCGAGGAGGTTCAGCACGAGCCGGTGCAGATCGTCCGGCGAGCCCTGCACCGCGAGGCCCTCGGGGGCGTCCACCGCCACGTCGTGATCGGCGGCCACCGGCGCCTCCTCGGCAGCGGCGTCGCGCACCACCGAGCCGAAGTCCACGGCCTTCCGCGGGGTCTCGCGCCCGGCATCGGCGCGCGCGAGTAGGAGCAGATCCCCCACGAGGCGCCCCATGCGTCGCGACGAGCGCACGGCCGACTCGGCGATCTCCCGATCCTCTCCCTGGAGACCGGCCTCGAGCAGCTCGAGGTTGGCCAGCACGCTGGTGAGCGGCGTGCGCAGCTCATGCGAGGCGTCGGCCACGAACTGGCGCTGTCGGGCGAGAGCGGCCTCCGTCTCGCCGCGGGCCGCATCGAGCGCGCCGAGCATCTCCTCCAGCGTCCGGGCAAGGTCGGCCACCTCGTCGTCGGCCTTCGGCTTCGGAAGCTCCACGGTGGGGTCTCGGGTCTGGGCCACGCGCTTCGCCGCATCCGTGAGCCGCACGATCGGGGCCATGGCCCGGCGGGCCACGGCCAGGCCGGCCAGCAGCGCCAGCGCCGTGCCGGCGAGCACGCCGAAGATGAGGAAGGCGTTCACGCGCGCCACCGTGGCGGTCACCGAGCTCTCCTTCTTCGCATACTGGACGAAGGCCACCGGGCCGCCGATCGAGGATGCGAAGAGCGGCCGTGAGACCACTCTGTAGCTGTTCGAGGTCTGGAGGTTCTCGCTGGGCGGCGGCAGCTTGGGTGCGAGGTCGGTCTCGACGAGCACCGAACCCGAGACCCCGACGACCCGGACCGCGGCCCCTCCGGCGCTCGCGGCCTCGAGCAGGTCGGGCGGGCCCTCGAGCTTGAAGCCGCCCGCGTAGTCGGGGGCCACGCGGATCTGAGACTGGAGGTCCGCGGCCGCGAGTCGCAGGTCGTTGTCGAAGTTCGCGTGCACCTGGCGAGCGGTGAACATCCCTATGACCCAGGCGAAGAGCAGCAGGATGATGAAGGTGAGCCCCGCGGAGGTGAGCGCCAGCCTCCAGCGCACCGTGAAGTGACGCGGCATTCTCACGGCGCCCTCAGCACGTAGCCGGCGCCCCGGACGGTGTGGATGAGGCGGGGCTCCTCGCCGGCCTCGAGCTTCCGCCGGACGTTGGACACGAACACGTCCACGGTGTTGGTCTCCGCGAACGAGTAGTAGCCCCACACGTCCTCGAGCAGCGACTGGCGCGAGACCACGATGCGCTCGTTGCGCATCAGGTACTCGAGCAGCTCGAACTCGCGCGTGGTCACGTCCACCGCGCGCTCGCCGCGGGCCACCTCGCGCGTGGCCGGGTTCAGCCGCAGATCGGCCACCACGAGCGAGGCCGCCCCGCGTGGGGGGCGGCGGCGGAGCAGGGCGCGCAGCCGCGCGAGGAGCTCCTGGCGCTCGAAGGGCTTGACCAGGTAGTCGTCCGCCCCCGAGTCGAGGCCCTCGACGCGCTCCTCGAGGCCGTCGCGCGCGGTCAGCATGAGGATGGGCACGTCGGAGTCCTCGCGCAGGCGCCGGCACACCTCGACGCCGTCGAGCCGGGGAAGCCCGAGATCGAGCACGATGGCGTCGGGGGCGAAGCGCTCGGTCTCCTCGAGGGCCCCCACCCCGTCGGCGGCGAGGCGCACCTCGTAGCCCTCCACGCCGAGGGAGCGGCGCAGGGCGTGGGCGATGTCGGTGTCGTCCTCGACGACGAGCACCCGCGGATTGCCGGCCATGGCTCGATGGTAGGCGCATCGGCGTGGCGGCGAGCGGCCTTGCGATGCCGTTTCCCGGAGATCCTCGAACCATCGTCACGCCTGTTTAACCACTGCTTTAGAGCCACTCCGTACTTTGACTGTATGGCTGTCGACGCGCCTGACCGCGAGGAGCTCCGCGCCCTTCTCACCCGAGGCCGGGAGGCGGGGGTGCTCACCACCGCGGAGATCGCCGAGGCGCTCTCCGAGGTCGAGCTCGAGTCGGGCGAGCTCGAGGACCTCCACCGGATGCTCGAGGCCGCCGACGTGGAGTTGATCGACCTCGCGGAGGCCGGCGAGGAGACCACCTCCCTCCGAAGCGCATCGAGCGAGCCGGATCCCGTGGTGGTCGAGACGGGTCCCGACGGTCTCGCCATCTTCCTGCGGCGCATCGGCCGCGTACCGCTGCTCACCGCCACCCAGGAGCTCGAGCTCTCCCGCCGCATCGAACGCGGGGACCTGACCGCCAAGCACACGATGATCGAGTCCAACCTCCGCCTCGTGGTGTCGATCGCCAAGCGATACCGCGGGCTCGGGCTGCCCTTCCTCGACCTGATCCAGGAGGGCACCCTCGGTCTCGTACGCGCCGCCGAGAAGTTCGACTACCGCAAGGGCTTCAAGTTCTCGACCTACGCCACGTGGTGGATCCGCCAGGCCATCTCCCGCGCCCTGGCCGACAAGTCGCGCACGGTGCGCATCCCCGTGCACGTGGGCGAGCAGCTCAACAAGCTGCGCAAGGCCGAGCGCAAGCTCTCGGCCGAGCTCTCGCGCGATCCTCGCCCCGAGGAGGTGGCGCTGGAGGCGGGCGTTCCCCTCGACCAGGCGGAGCTTCTCTGGCGCGCGGCCGAGACGCCCGCGTCGCTCGACCAGCCGCTCGCGAGCGGCGAGGACTCGGAGCTCGGGCACCTAATCCCGGATCCGAACGCCGAGTCACCGTACGAGCGCGCCGCCGAGGCCACCACCCACTCGGAGATCGAGGAGGTGCTCGGCGGGCTCACCTACCGCGAGCGGCGGGTCATCGAGCTCCGCTACGGGCTCTCGGGCGAGCACCCGCGTACGCTCGACCAGGCCGGACGGGTGCTCAACCTCACCCGTGAGCGCATCCGACGCATCGAGGCCGAGGCGCTCGAGCGCCTTCAGGGCATCGCCCGCAGCCAGGGCCTGTTCGGCTCGGGCCCCGCACCCGCCTGACGCAGCTCAGGCGCCCCATCGGAGGCGCCGCCGGGGGGCCCTATCGTCTTCTCCATCGGACGAGGAGCCTTCTCAGCACGCGAGCCGGTCGAGCGCTCCGACAGCCGCGCGGTGCGCCGCGGCCGGGACGCCGAGGCCCAGCCCCCAGCCGCCTGATGCGCCGGCGACGGCGGCAACGCCGCCGTGCGGCGGCGTTGCGGGTGGGGCTGCTGCTCGTCGCCGCGATCGCGGCCGTGGCGCTCCGCGAGAGCCTCGGCTCTGACGAGGCGCCGGACCGCCCTGCCGCGCGCCGCGCTCCCGTGGCCGAGGCCTCGCGGCCGGAGCCCGCGGGAGCCGACGCCCCGGCCCCGCCCGGCTTCCGCCACGCCTTCGCCGAGGTGGGCGGCGGCGTGCGCCTGCACTACGTGATCGGAGGGCGCGGCCCCGCCGTCGCGCTGCTCCACGGCTTCCCGCAGACGTGGTTCTCCTGGCGCAAGGTGATGCCCGCCCTCGCGCGCGAGCACACGGTGGTGGCCGTGGACCTCCGGGGCGCCGGGCGCTCAACGGTGCCGCGCTCGGGCTACGACAAGGACACCCTGGCCGCCGACGTACACGGGTTGCTCCGAGGCCTCGGCCTGGCCCGCGGGGTCTCCATCGTGGGTCATGACCTCGGCGCCTGGACGGCCTACGCCTACGCGCGCGAGCGCCGTGGCGAGGTGCGGCGGCTCGCCTTCCTCGAGGCCGGCCTCCCTGGCTTCGGGCTCGAGCGCTCGCTCGACTTCTCGAGGCCCCGCCAGGGCATCTGGCACCTCGCCTTCTTCCAGCAGCCGGGGGTGCCCGAGCGGCTGATCCGCGGGCGTGAACGCTACTTCGTCACCGAGTTCCTGCAACCTCGCCGTGCGGAGGCCGGCGCCTTCGACGCCCGCGCACTCGAGCACTACGTGCGCGCCTACACGCCTCCGGCCCGCCTGCACGCCGCCCTCGAGCAGTACCGCGCGGTGTACCGCGACGCCGCGGCCAACCGCGCGAGGGCGGGTCCGAGGCTCGCGATGCCGGTGCTGGCCCTCGGCGGCGAGCGCGCCACGGGCGGCGGGCCGCTCGTGGCCATGCGCCGCGTGGCCGCGGACGTGCGCGGCGGTGTGGTGCCCGACGCCGGGCACTGGCTCACGGAGGAGCAGCCCGAGGAGATGGCGGGCCGCCTCCGGGACTTCCTCCGCTGATCGCCGCGGGTGGTTAAGGTCGGGCCATGATCGAGTTGACGAAGCACCGACTGCTGGACCTCGAGAGCACGATCGAGGGTCGCCCCGAGCACCTGTCGGCGGGCTCGGGCATCGCTCGCCGCCACGATTGGATCTACGTGGTGGGAGACGACGAGCTCGACCTCGCCGTGTTCTCGGCTACGAGCGACGCCCCCGGAGAGCTGATCCCGCTGTTCGAGGGTGAGCTCCCCGTGGACGAGGCCGAGCGCGGCAAGCACAAGCCGGACCTCGAGACGCTCGCCATCCTGCCGCCGTTTCGCCACAACCCCCACGGCGCGCTGCTCGCCCTCGGCTCCGGCGGAGGGGACACCCGCTCCAACGGCTTCGGCTGGTCGCTCGACGAGGAGGGCGCGCTGCGGGGCTTCCCGTGCGTGATCAACCTCGCGCCCCTGTACGACGACCTCCGCGAGCGCCTCTCCGGCGACCTGAACATCGAGGGCGTGACCGTGAGCGAAGACCACCTCGTGCTCTTCCAGCGCGGCAACTCGGCCGAGGGCCACAACCAGATCATCCGGCTGTCCCTGGAGAAGGTGATCGAGACCCTGCTCTCGGACTTCCGGATCGACGCCTCCGAGATCGACGACGTGCAGTCCTACGACCTCGGCGAGGCCGCAGGCGTGCAGCTCTGCTTCTCCGACGGCGACGCCTTGCCCGACGGGCGCATGGTGTTCTCGGCCTCGGCCGAGGCGGAGGACGACGACGCCCACGAGGGGCCGACCGCAGGCACGATCATCGGCATCATCGAAGCCGACGGCACGCTCGGGCACACGGACTTCGTGGACGACGACAGCGTCAAGATCGAGGGCGTCGACGCCGTGCTCACCAACGGGAGGATCGAGCTGCTGCTCACAGCCGACGCCGACGACGTGGATACGGCCTCACCCCTGCTCTCCGCGACGATGGAGGCCTGAAACGTCGATCTGCACTCCGGACGGAGGTGACAGAGTTAGCCCTCCGTCTATGACGGTGAGCCGATGTTTGATGGTTACCCGATCGTGCGCCGGTAGGGTTCGTCGCAGGGGGCCGGGCGCCACGTCCTGCCCCGGAACCGGAAGGGCGATCGAGCAGATGCAGACTTCTCAGACCGCGGTCGACGATGTCGGCGGCGTTCCCTCATTGACCTGGCGCCGAGATGAGCTGCTCGTGCGCCTCGAGCCGACGGCCCTCGCCGCCGTGCGCGCCGCCGCGATCGCGTGTCGATACTGGGACGGCCGGGGCGACGGCCCCGCCGCCGACGCGGCGGCCACCGACGCCATGCGAGCCGCTCTGGCTTCGGCACCGGGCGCCGGCACGGTGGTGGTCGGCGAGGGCGCCAAGGACGAAGCGCCGATGCTCTACGACGGCGAGCAGGTGGGGAGCGAGGAGGGCCCGGCCTTCGACATCGCCGTGGACCCGCTCGAAGGCACCAGCCTCTGTGCGGCGGGGCTCCCGGGATCGCTCGCCACGATCGCGGTCGCCCCGGCGGGCTCCATGGCCCCCATGGGACGGTCGTTCTACATGGACAAGCTCGTGGGACCGCCCGCGACGCGCGACGCGATCGACATCACGAACTCGCCGGAGGTCAACCTCACACGTGCCGCCGAGGCGCTCGAGAAACAGGTGGATGAGCTGCGCGTGATCGTGCTCGACAAGCCGCGACACGCGGAGCTCACGGAGAGGCTGCGCCGCGCGGGGGCCTCCGTGAGCACGCCTCCCGCAAATGACGTGGCGGGCGCGCTGGCCGCGTTGCTGCCGGCCGGAGGCGCGGATCTCCTGATGGGCATCGGCGGCACCCCGGAAGGTGTGATGACGGCCTGCGCCGTCCGCGCCCTCGGCGGCTTCATGCAGGCACGGCTCGCGCCCCAGGATGAGGACGAGGAGCGCGCGGTCACCGACGCGGGGCTGAGCACGGAGCGCGTGTACGCCGCCGAGGAGCTCGTCAGCGGCGACGCGTTCTTCGCAGCGACCGGCGTCACCGGTGGCGACCTGCTCCGAAGGCCGTGGCGGTCGCGGCGAAGCACGAGCACCGAGTCCCTCGTCATCGCGGCCGGCTCGATCCGGTACGTGGTCGAGATGATCCCTGACGCCGAGAACGGCAATGCGACCTAGTAGCGAAGGAGGAGCGTCGATGCACGCACACCGGAAGGCCCTGGAGGCCACCGCACACGAGATCGTCGGCGAGGGCAGGGGCATCCTCGCGGCGGACGAGAGCACCGGGACGATGACCAAGGGCCTGGAGGGAGCCGGTATCGACTCGACCGAGGAGACGCGCCGCCGCTTCCGCGAGCTTCTCTTCACCGCCGAGGCGGCAGAGGAGCACATCAGCGGCGTGATCATGTACGACGAGACGATCCGCCAGGCCACTAGCGATGGCGTCCCGTTCCCCGAATGGCTCGCCGGACACGACATGCTGCCGGGGATCAAGGTCGACACGGGCGCGAAGCCGCTGGCCGGCGCCGAGGGCGAGAAGGTCACCGAAGGGCTCGACGGCCTGCGGGAGCGGCTCGAGGAATATGTCGAGATGGGGGCTCGCTTCGCGAAGTGGCGCGGCGTCATCGCGATCGGAGACGGCCTCCCGAGCCGTTACTGCATCGCCGCCAACGCCCACGCGCTGGCGCGCTACGCGGCGCTGTGCCAGGAAGCGGGCGTCGTCCCGATCGTCGAGCCTGAGGTGCTGATGGACGGCCACCACTCGATCGACACCTCCGAGGAGGTCACCCGGGAGACGCTCCGCGCGGTCTTCGCCGAGCTGCTGGACCAACGCGTCGCGCTCGAGGGGATCGTGCTCAAGCCGAACATGGTGCTCGCGGGCTACGACTGCGCCGACCAGGCGGGGGTCGAAGAGGTAGCGGAGCGCACGCTCGCCCTCCTGCGGGTGGTGGTTCCGGCCGCGGTGCCCGGGATCACCTTCCTCTCCGGGGGGCAGAGCGACGAGCGCGCAACTGCCCATCTGAACGCCATGAACTCGATCGGGGGCCAGCCCTGGGAGCTCAGCTTCTCCTACGGTCGCGCCCTTCAGGCCGCGGCGCTCAAGAGTTGGGCCGGTGAGGAGGCGAACGTGGCCAACGCCCAGGCGGGCTTCCTGCATCGAGCCCGCTGCAACGGCGCGGCTCGCCTCGGGCGCTACTCGGAGGAGCTCGAGAAGAAGGCGATGGCGGCCTGATCGCGGCCCACGATCTCTCCCCCGACGGCGATGCGCGAGCGCGAGCCTCATCGGTCGACGTGGTCTTCACCCCCCCCGATGCCCGGCACGCCGAGGTGGCGATCGTCGTGGACGTGCTCCGGGCCAGCTCCACGATCGTGACCGCGCTCGCCGCCGGGCGCCGGCGTGTCCTGTGCTGCGGCGATGTCGAGGGTGCGGAGCGTCTCCGCGTGCCCGGTCGCGCGTTGGCGGGCGAGCGCGGGTGCCGCCCGATTCCCGGCTTCGACTACGGAAACTCGCCCGCGGCGCCGCGCGAGGACGAGTGCGAGGATCTCGTCCTCTGCACCACAAACGGCTCACCGGCGATCGTGACGGCCGCCGGCGTCGCCGACGAGGTGCTCGTGGGGTCGCTGCTCAACCTGGAGGCGCTGATCGACGCGGTCCCCGCCAACGCGGACGTGACCGTGATCTGCGCGGGCACCGACGGTCGGCTGGCCCTCGAGGACGCCTACGTGGCGGGCCGGATCGTCGCAGGCCTCGGGCACGCCCGCACGGACGCCGCGCGGGCTGCCGAGCGCCTTGCCGGCGCGTACCCCGAACCGGTCGAGGCGCTCGCGGAGAGCGCGGACGCGGCCACTCTGCGGGCGGTCGGTGCCGAGGGCGACATCGCATTCTGCGCCCGGGAGTCGGTCCTCGCCGTCGTGCCGCGGGTAGCGGAGGCCTCCCACGACATGGCGGTCGTAGAGGAGCGCTCCGGTCACGGTCCCGACCCCTCGCGGCTTGGCCACCGCGCGGCGGCGGGAGCGTCCGAGTCGGGCCCGATTCCGAACACCATTAGTGCAAAGGCTATGTAGCAGCACAATTGTTTAGTTGAAAGTCTGTCGACGACCGCGTAGCGTCCGCGTCAGCAGCGAGCGAGGGAGAGAGAACATGAGCGCCAGCTCCGACAATGGCAGCGAGACCAAGGACCGCTGGGCGGCGGGCGTAACGCCTTACGCCGAGATGGGCTACTGGGCCCCCGACTACGAGCCGAAGGAAACCGACATCCTCTGCGCGTTCCGGATCACCCCCCAGGAGG
>JBPCRE010000169.1:0-6098 GCA_050997195.1 Thermoleophilaceae bacterium | reverse complement strand
GTTCGGCCTTGATGGTGTCGAAGCTCTGTAGCTCGATGGTCCTGTCCCGGGGGGCAGCCGCCTTGGCCTCCTCCTCGGCGGCGTTGGCCTCCAACGCCGCGTTGACGGCGGCCTCGGCGTCCGCCAGCGACAGCCCCCGCGCCATCAACTTGACCATGGCGTCGCTCGGTCCCCCCATCGCGACCAACTGGCGTACAAACGCGGGGTCCGGCGGCGGGGAGGTGCCCGTCGTTTGGTTGGGGTCGCCCCCGTTGTTGTGGTGATTCTCTGTGTACCGCTCGTCTGGTATACTTGAGTGACTCGTTGGGTTCTTCATCGGTGCTCCTCGGGTTGTGTTTTGTTGGTGTTTCCCTGGCGGGTGAACACCGGGCGGCCCCCCGAATGGGGGCCGTTGTCGTTGTGGCTTAGGCGTCCGGGTACCGCGGGGGGAAGATCGCCGCGATAGGCAAGCCGAGCGCCCCAGCGATCCTTAGTTGGGTCTTGCGGCTGCCCCGGTAGATCCCGGTTTCTAGGCGACTCACGGTCGCCTGAGTTGTGGCGGCCCGGTGGGCTAGTTCATACTGAGTCCATTGGCGGCTACGGCGTGTTTTGTAAAGGGTTGAGTTCATACCTACACAATACGGGTAGGCGTGACAAGAACACGGGCCCCCGTCCTCGTGGGCGCCCCCAACGGCCCTCAACGCCCCCCTAACCCCGGATCGCACCCGCCGGTGAGTACGCCGGGGATGTACGGGGCCCTCAGAGGCCGTGTAAGCCCTCCTCAGGGGATTTGGGCCCGGGGGCAGGCCCTAGCACCCCCCGGTCCCCCGAGCCCTTACAACGCCGTAGGGACGCCCAGGGCATCACGGACGAGCGCCCGGCGAAGGGCCGATGCCTGGGCCCGCACCTCCAGCGACTGAACCCTTAGGCCCAGCATGACAATCGCGTCGTGGTCCCGGGTCCGGCGGGCGGCCGCCAACTCACGGGTCAAACCCTTTGCTTCGCGCAGTATCGCTAGTTCATTCGGTGTCAGGCGGCGATCTACCATGGCTTGAAATGACTACGGTAGACCCCACACCGACACCCCCGATTGCGGGCACCCCAAAGCAGGAACTTCAAAACTTGTGGACGGTCGAACGCCGGCGCATCGTGTCGGCGAGGTACAAGTTCCAGCACGAGGCCGCCCTTCGGGGTGAAAACGCGGTGTTCACTACACCGGAGCCGCCGGTGGACTGTCCACCGTGGTGGCGGTCGGTCCCCGAACCGGCGGTCACCCTGACGGACCCCCCGGAAGTGAACGATCCCAGCCGCATCAGGCTGCGTTTCGGCCTGAGCGGGCGGCCCCCGACCCACAAAGCCGGGGAAAATCAGGACACCGTCGAGGACGTGTTCGCCCGGGTCTCATTGAAGGCCCGCGCGAAGCGGCTCCTCGGGGTTCAGCTTTGAGCGCCTCCGGATACGAAAAGATGTGGGAGGCCGAGAGCGAGCGAGCCCTGGCCGCGGCCCGTTCGGCCGTCGCCCCTCCTCCGGTCCCCACACCCGCCCCAGGGGCCCCTCAACTGCCCTCAGAGAGCCCGGAGACCTTCCTGGCCCGAGAAGCGGCGGCGGCCGACTCATGATGGGCCCCGCCATGCGCCGTAAGCTCCGCGCGGCCGAGCTGGCGAAGTTCCGGGCGAAGGTCGAGCGCGACCCCGGGGCCCACCACAAGGTCCGGGTGGCCCGGGTGAGGGCCGGCCACACCATGGCCGAGCTTGCCGGGCAGGCGTCGGTTACGCCCGGGACGTTGGGGGCCATCGAAAGGGGGCGGTCCCCGGGTACGTGGAGCACCCGTAAGCGCTTGGCTCGGGCCCTGAAGCTACCGGTGGCCGAGCTGTTTTGAGTCGGTGCCGCTCGGGCGATCTCGGCTGCCCGAGGCCGGCCGTCGAGGGGGAAAAGTTCTGCGAACGCCATTTGGCTCAGCTCATGGAAGTGAGGGCGGACATGGCGGGCCCCCGGGGTGCGGCCGCGAAGCGCAGTCGGCCCCGGTGCTCAATGGCCGATTGCAACCGGTTTAGCGACCGCGGGTGGTCGGTATGCGCCGGCCACCGGAAAGGGCTCGAAGAATGAGAACGTGGCGAAGCCCTTCGTCTACGCGGAGCTGCTCGCCCGGGTCCGCGCCCTCCTGCGTCGCGCCTCCGGGCGCCCGCACCGTGGCGTCATCCGGGTCGGAGAGCTCACGATCGATCCTCTCACCCGCGCGGCGCGCCTGGCCGGCGAGCCGTTGCACCTCACGGTCAAGGAGTTCGCCCTGCTCCAGGCGCTCGCCACCGACCCGGCCCGTGTCTACCTGAAGTCAGACCTCCTGCGCGACGTCTGGGGCTACATGTCGATGGGTGCCACGCGTACGGTCGACGCGCACGCCTGCCGGTTGCGCAAGAAGCTCTCGGGCACCGGCCGGGCCTACATCCTCAACGTGCGCGGCGTGGGCTACCGGCTCACCGACCCCGGTTGAGGTTCGGGCCATGGGGTGGATCCTCACCGGCTGGCTCGCCGCCCTCCTCCTGGGAGGGCTCGCACTCGAGCTGCGGCGCCGGCTCGAGCTCGCGGCGCGGGCCGAGCACGAGCTGCGCAACCCGCTCGCCGCCATCGCCCTGGCCGTGGAGGGCCTCGAGCGCGCCGGCGCCGACCGCGCCCGTCTCGCCGTTCTCAGAGGGCAGATCGATCGGGCCGGGCTCGGCCTCGACGATCTCCGCGCGGCGCGCGCCGGGCGGCGCGCTCAGCCGCCGGTAGCGCTCGTCGGCCTCGAGGGCATCGTCCGCTCGGCCGCCGGCGCTTGGGAGGCACCGGCACGCCGGGCGGGCGGGAGCGTTCAGCTCGACTGGCGCGCGGGGGAGGTGGAGGTGCGCGCCGATTCGGTGCGCGTGTGGCAGGCCCTCGGCAACGTGCTCGACAACGCGGTCGAGCACGGCGGCGGGCGCGTCGAGGTCCGTGCGCACCGGGCCGGCGGCGTCGTGCGCCTCGAGGTGGGCGACGACGGCCCGGGGTTCGCCAGCGCGCCGGGACCCGAGCGCTCGGCGGGGCACGGACGCGGATTGGAGGTGGCGAAGGCGGCCGCCCGGGAGGCAGGGGGCCAGCTCACGGTGGGCGCCGGGGCGAGCTCCGGCGCCTCGGTGGCCATCGAGCTTCCGGTTGCGACCCGCCCGGAGCGACCCGGGGCCGCGGTGGCCAGCAAGTGCCCCGTGAACACCCGCGCGGCGAGCTTCGGTGTCGCCGTGATGGGCCTCGAGCGCCCGCCCTCGGCGCATCCGGCGGCCGGAGGGTCGCCGTGAGCACGAGCGCCCGTCGGCGTCGAGGTGCGGTCCTGCTGCTCCTTGCCCTGGCGGCCGGGGGGCTGGCAGCCTCGGAGGTGAGCGGGCGGGTGAGCGACGTCGAGGCACGGGTGGGTCCTCTGGTGCCCGTGCTCGTGGCCCGCCAGGACGTAAAGCAGGGCGCCAAGCTCTCACCTGAGGCACTCACAACCACCGAGGTGCCGGCCCGCTACGCCCCGGCGGACGCTATAGCCTCGCCCGCCGAGGCGGCCGGACTGCGCACCGCGGTGGCCATGCCTGCCGGCAGCTACGTGACCGCGGGGCAGCTCGGGGTGGGTGGCGCCGGAGACGAGGACGGACCGAGCACGCTTGCCCGCGGCGAGCGCGCTCTCGAGCTTGCAGTGGCCGGAGGGGAGGCGCTCGCCGCGCAGACCGGCGGCCCCGGATCTCGGGTCGACGTCCTCGTGACCACCGAGTCGGACGCCGGGGCCGGACGCACCTACGTGGCGCTCGAGAACGCCGAGCTGCTCGGGATGCGGGCCGGGGATCCGTCGTCGGCCGGGAGCCCGTCGGCCGAGGGGTCGGCGGCGGCGGCAGGCGCCGGTGGGGGCACCATCGCCACCCTGCGCGTGACCCTGCGTCAGGCGGTGTTCCTCACCGCCGCACAGAACTTCGCGCGCGAGATCCGCCTGCTGGCTCGAGCGCCGGGCGACCGTGGGAGGGCCGGCCGGGCGACGGTCGAGGAGGGCGGGTTGTGAGCCGACCGCGGCCGGCGGGGGACCTTCGCCGCCGAGAGCTCGTTCAGCCCTCGCCGCAGGGCGGCTCGATCCCCGAGGCACCGGGCACGACCCGGTCCCAGAGCGTCGCCATTCGAGCGAGCTCCTCTTCGGAGAATCGAGACGTGAAGCGCTCGCGCACGCCCTCGAGGTGGGTGATTCGTGCCGCGCGAAAGCGCTCGAGACCGGCCTCGGTGAGCACCGCATAGGCTCCGCGGGCGTCCCCGGCGCACTCGCCTCGGGTCAGGAGCCCCTCGCGCTCGAGGCGATCGACGAGCCGGGTGCATCCGCTGCGCGAGAGCAGCACCGAGTCGGCCAGCTCGGACATGCGCATGCGCGACTCGGGGCAGCCCGCGAGCGTGAGCAGCACCTCGTAGGAGGTCAGCGGCAGCTCGTGCTCGCGCTCGAGCTGTGCGTCGAGATCGCGGATCAGCGCCGAGTGAACGCGGAGCAGGCCGCGCCACGCGCCGAGCTCGGCGGTGCTGAGGTCGGAGAGGGTTGGCTTGGAGATGGTTGCGGACACAATCAGCATGCTACGTTGCGCGTGCAATCAAGCTACCGATGACCCGAAGGGAAGGACGCTCATGGCCAACGTCGCCATCGTCTACTACTCCGCCACCGGCAACGTCTACAAGATGGCTCAGGTCGTCGAGGAGGGCGCCCGGCAGGCCGGCGCGGAGACGCGCCTGCGCAAGGTCCAGGAGCTCGCTCCCGAGGAGGCCATCGCGACCCAACAGGGCTGGGTCGACCATCGGGCCGAGACCCAGCACATTCAGGAGGCCGTCCTCGACGACCTCGAGTGGGCCGACGGGTACCTGTTCGGCACCCCCACCCGCTACGGCAACGCCGCCGCTCAGCTCAAGCAGTTCCTCGACGCCACCGGGCCGCTGTGGCAGAAGGGCGCGCTCGCCGACAAGCCGGTGGCCGCCTTCACCTCCACGACCACCGTGCACGGCGGTCAGGAGTCGACGCTCCTCTCGCTCTACAACGTGTTCATGCACTGGGGCTCGATCGTCGTGGCTCCGGGCTACACCCATCCCGGCCAGTTCGTGACGGGCAATCCCTACGGCGCGTCGCACTGGGACCAGGGCGGGAGCGCCTCGCCGTCGGAGGACACGCTCGACTCCGCGCGTCGCCTGGGCGAGCGCGTGGCCACGTTCGCCGAGCGCCTGGTCGGGGCCCGCGCCCCCGCGTAGTCCGTGTTCGAACGGCCCGGTCGCGGCGGGGTTGCCGCGTCCGGGGAATGTTGTGCGTCAGGCCCCCCAGGGGGGCGGGATCTCGCCCCGGCGGCCTCTGTCCTTCATGGACGCCCTCTCCGAGCTCGCGGAGGCCCTGCGAGGGAGGCTGATCGACTCCGCGCGCGCCGGCGCCGCCGGGGACGGCGGCCTCGATCACGACGTGCGGGCGCTGGTCGAGCGCGAGGCCTCCGCGCTCGATGCCGAGGGCCGCGAGGAGCTGATCCACCGGGTCGACCGGCTGGCTGCCGGCCTCGGCCCCCTCGAGCCGCTCCTCGACGACCCCGAGGTGGACGAGGTGATGGTCAACGGCCCGGCGCTCGTATGGGTCGAGCGGCGCGGGCGGATCGAGGAGGCCTCGGTGTCCTTCGGGAGCGAGGAGGAGCTCACCCACGCCATCGAGCGCATCCTCGCCCCCCTCGGCCGCCGGGTCGACGAGTCCTCGCCGCTCTGCGACGCCCGTCTCGCCGACGGCTCGCGCGTGAACGTGGTGATTCCGCCGCTGTCGCTCGAGGGGCCGTGCCTGACCATTCGGAAGTTCCGGCGCCAGGGCTTCTCGCTCGAGGACCTCGTGGCCGGGCGAACCCTCACCGGCGCTCTGGCTCGTTTCCTCGCCGACTGCGTGCGCGCGCGGGCCTCCATCCTCGTCTCCGGAGGCACCGGGTCCGGGAAGACGACGACCCTGAACGCCCTCTCGGGCGCCATCCCCGACGGCGAGCGCATCGTGACCGTGGAGGACGCCGCCGAGCTCCGGCTGCGCCAGCGCCACGTCGTGCGCCTCGAGGGCCGGCCCGCGAACCTCGAGGGTCGAGGTGAGGTCA
>JBPCRE010000166.1:0-6351 GCA_050997195.1 Thermoleophilaceae bacterium | reverse complement strand
CGTCGAAGAAGGGCCGCGCGTGGCCGGCGAGGCAGAGGCGCGCGTCGAGCCCCTCGACCCGGTCGAGGCTGTCGAGGAACTCCGCCACAGGATCGGGGGTGTAGCCCACGTCGTAGAAGAGGGAGATCCGCCCGAGGAGGTGATCGCCCGAGAGGAGCAGGCGCTCCGCCGCCTGGTGGAGCACCACGTGCGAGGGCGCATGGCCGGGCGCCTCATGGACCTCGAAGCCTCCGAGGTCGGTCTCGACGGTCATCCCGGCCACGAGCCCTCGGTCGGGGAGCACGACCTCGGCGCTCGGAGGCTCGTCGCGGCGAGAGGCCGCGTACTCGGCCACCGTGCTCTCGGGCACGCCGCTCGTGCGCAGCATCTCCAGCCGGCCGGCGAGGGCCGCCTCGGGGTGGGCCAGGGCCTCGGTGGCGTGCGCGTGGGCGGGGTGCATCCACAGCTCGCACCCCACGGCGTCCACGATGGCGGCGGCCTGGCCGAAGTGGTCGGGGTGGGCGTGGGTGCACACGAGCAGCCGCACGTCCGCGAGCCGCATGCCCGCGCCGCCGAGCGCCCGCGAGAGCTGCTCGAGGCCGCCGGGCTGTTGAAGGCCGCAGTCCACGAGCACCACGCCGGAGTCGGACGCGACGGCCCAGGCGTTCACGTGGGGGACGGCGCTCCACGGCAGCGGGAGACGCAGGCGCCAAAGGCCCGGGAGCACACGGTCGGCGCGGGCAAGCTCGGGCCCGCGACGAGACGTGCTCACGATGGGGCCCCAGACGCCGCGCGCGCCTTTCCCCGGGAGCCGAGGCGTAACCATGCCATCCGTGTCACCCCCGCTATCTTCGCTCCCGTGGGTCGGCGGCAGCGGCAACGCCAGCGGAAGGGGCCGGAAACCCTGGCGCGGGCGGGGGCGGAGCCCGTGGCCGCCTCCGAGTCCTATGAGGACGGCGAGGGCAACGTGCTCGAGCTGCGCGAGCGGCTCTCGGCCGCCACGGTGCGACAGGTGATGAACCTCGAGGCGGCCCCCGCCGCCTCCGCCGACGACCTGTGGCAGCGCCGCTCGGAGCTCCTCTTCGAACGACTCGCCGTGTCGTGGACCGTGTCCGGCCTCCCGCTGAACGGGCAGAGCGAGCTTCTGGGCCGCTACCGAATGGCCGGCACCGAGGAGCGCCGCTGGGTGCGCGAGACGGTGTGGCGCCACGCGCGCGAGCGCCATCCCGAGCTGGCGGGGTGAGCAGGCACCTGAGCCCAGGGCTGAGGAGCGCCGCGCGGGCGTAGCCGGGAGGCGTGGTGGGTATGGTGGGGAGAGCGCTCGATGGCCACCCAGACCACCGCTCAGATCACGATGCCCGCCATGGGCGAGTCGGTCACCGAGGGCACCGTGCTCGAGTGGCACGCCGCCGCCGGCGACGAGATCGAGGCCGACGAGACGGTCGTCGAGGTCTCGACCGACAAGGTCGACACCGAGGTGCCCGCTCCCGCCTCCGGCGTGCTCGTCCGGATCCTCGTGGAGGCTGACGAGACGGTGCCGGTCGGCACTGTCCTCGCCGAGATCGACGTGGGAGCAACGCCGGCCGCAGCCACCGACGCCGAGGACGAGATGGCCGCCGCCGAGGAGTCCTCGAGCGCGAGCGTCGGCGAGGCCCGGGCCACCGAGGCCGAGCTCGTACCCGCGGGGGCGGCAACCGACGCCGCATCCTCTCCTCCCACCGCGGGGGGCAACGGCCGGGCCGGCACGCGGGTGAGCGACGGCCCGGACCCGGAGAGGGCGCCCGCCCCCCATGCCCCGAGCGATGGGGACCCGCCCGCCGCCGCAGATGCCGGGCAGAGCACCGTGGACGTGGCCCTTCCCCAGATGGGCGAGTCGGTGGCCGAGGGCACCGTGCTCGAATGGCACAAGCAGGTGGGCGACGCGGTGGCCGCGGACGAGACCATCGTCGAGATCTCCACCGACAAGGTCGACACCGAGGTGTCCGCGCCGGCCTCGGGCGTGCTCGCGGAGATCCTCGTGGGAGCCGACGAGACCGTCGCGGTGGGCACCGTGCTCGCGCGGATCGCCGTGGGTGCCGGCCAGTCGAGCCACGCTCCCGCGCCGGAGCGCCCCGGGGATGCTCCGGCCCCGCCGGAGAGCCCCGGGGACGCTCCCGCCCTCGAGGGCGAGTCCGCGCCGGGAGCGGCCGTCCGCCCACTCGGCACCGGCGAGGGCTCGAACGGTGCCGCGGGCGCCACCCCCGTGGCCGCCCGGATGGCGAGCGCTCACGGCCTCGACCTCGGAAGCCTCACGGGCACCGGCCCCCGCGGGCGCATCAACAAGCGCGACGTGCTGGCGGCGGTGGAGGGCAGGTCGCCCACAGGCGCGGCTCCGGCAGCCGCGGCCTCGGCGCCCGCCCCCACGGCGAGCCTCGGCGGGACCGAGACCGCGCTCCGTGGCCCCGCGGCCATGCTGGCCCGCTTCATGGACGAGTCGCGGTCGATCCCGACCGCCACCAGCTTCCGCACGCTCGAGGTCCGCGAGCTCGACGAGCGCCGTCGGGCGCTCAAGGCCGCCGGGCGCAAGCTCTCGTTCACCCACCTCATCGCGTGGGCCATCGTCGAGGCGGCTCGGGAGATGCCGGTGATGGCCCACACCTTCGCCGAGCGCGACGGCAAGCCGGTGAGGGTGACGCCGGAGGGCGTCTCCCTCGGCCTGGCCGTCGACGCGGAGCGCAAGGACGGCTCGCGCTCGCTCGTGGTCCCCGTCCTGCGGGGCGCCAACGAGCTCGACTTCCCCACCTTCGTGGCGCGCTACGACGAGCTCGTGGCCGGTGCCCGTGCCAACTCGCTCTCGCCCGACGCCTACGCCGGGGCCAACATCAGCCTCACCAACCCGGGCGGGCTCGGCACGGTGGCGTCGGTGCCGCGGCTCATGCCGGGCCAGGGCACCATCGTCGCCACCGGCTCGATCGCGCTGCCGGCCGGGTTTGTCAACGCCGATCCGGCCGCCCTGGACCAGCTCGGGGTGTCGAAGGTCATGACCATGACGAGCACCTACGACCACCGGGTCATCCAGGGCGCGGAGTCGGGCGCCTTTCTGCGGCGGATAGACCAGCTCCTCCAGGGCGAGGACGGGTTCTACGAGGCGGTGCGGAGCGCCCTCGGCATCGACGGCGAGGCCGTGACCGCGGCGGACGGGACGAGGAGTGCCGCGCCCGCCGCCCCGCCGAGTGCGAACGGCGCGCGGGTGACCGCCGCGGAGCCCGCACCCGAGGGCGCCACCCCAAGCGTGGAGACCGCGGCGCACGTCGGCCTCCTCCAAGCGGTCCAGGCGGCGTCGTCCCTCGTGAAGGCCCACCGGATGCACGGCCACCTGGCCGCCCGCCTCGACCCGCTCGGCACCGAGCCGGTCGGCGATCCGGCGCTCTACCCCGAGACCGTGAACCTCACTCCCGAGCTCATGGAGGCCATCCCCGCCTCCATCCTCCGAGTGGCCGTTCCGGGCGAGACCTTCGCGGAGGCACTCCCTCACCTCGACGAGATCTACTGCGGCACGATCGCCTACGAGATCGAGCACATCGCCGACCACGAAGCGCGGGTATGGCTGCGGCAGGCCATCGAGTCGAGCCATTACCGCCCGCCGCTCGAGGCCGAGCATCAGCGGCGGCTCCTCGGGCGCCTCTCGGAGGTCGAGGCGCTCGAGAACTACCTGCACAAGGCCTTCCTCGGGAAGAAGCAGTTCTCCATCGAGGGCCTCGACGTGCTCGTGCCCATGCTCGACGAGACGATCGAGATCGCCGCCGCCCGCGGCGCCCGAGAGGTGGTCATGGGCATGGCCCACCGCGGCCGCCTGAACGTGCTGGCCCACACGGTGGGTCGGCCCTACGAGACCATCCTCGTCGAGTTCGAGGGCGAGCAGCACCTGAACGCCGACACCGCCCAGCCCGAGGGCGGCACCGGCGACGTGAAGTACCACCACGGCGCCGCCGGCACCTACCAGACGGTGGGCGCCGGAGCGATCACCGTCTCCCTCTCCTCGAACCCGAGCCACCTCGAGTACGTGGACCCGGTCATCGAGGGCCGGGCGCGCGCCGACCAGACCAACCGCAAGGGGCGCGACCTTCGCCACGACCCGAACCTCGTGGTGCCGGTGCAGATCCACGGCGACGCCGCCTTCCCGGGCCAGGGCGTGGTGGCGGAGACGCTGAACCTCCAGGGGCTCGAGGGCTACTCCACGGGCGGCACGCTCCACCTCATCACCAACAACCAGCTCGGGTTCACCACTCCCCCGGGCGAGGCGCGCTCCACCCGCTACGCCTCGGACATGGCGAAGGGCTTCGACATGCCCATCGTGCACGTGAACGCCGACGACGTGGAGGCGTGCATCGCCGCCGTGCGCCTGTGCATGGCCTTCCGGAAGCGCTTCGAGCGCGACGCGGTGGTCGACGTGATCGGCTACCGGCGCTTCGGTCACAACGAGACCGACGAGCCCGCCTACACCCAGCCGCTCATGTACGAGAAGATCAAGGCCCATCCTCCGGTGCGGCTCCGCTACGCCGAGCAGCTCGAGCGGGGCGGCACGATCACGGCGGCGGAGGCCGAGGAGATGGCCAAGGGTGCATACGCGCGCGTGGCCGACGCGCACGCGGAGCTCAAGGAACGGATGGCCGCCGACCCCTCCACGGGCGAGTTCCAAGCCGTGCAGCTTGACCGCTCCGCCAGCCACGAGCCTCAGACCAGCGTGGACGGCGAGACCGTGCGGAGGCTGAACGACCAGCTCATCGCCGTGCCCGAGGGCTTCACCGTGCACCGCAAGCTCGGGCCGCTGCTCGAGCGTCGGCGCGAGACGCTCGGCCCCGAGGGGGGCATCGACTGGGGCCAGGCCGAGGCCCTGGCCTGGGCCTCGCTCCTCGAAGAGGGCGTGCCCATCCGCCTCACCGGACAGGACAGCGCCCGGGGCACCTTCTCCCATCGGCACCTGACGCTGCACGACGTGAGGACCGGGAACAGCCACGCACCGATCCAGGTGCTGCCGGGCGCCACCGCCCCGTTCGAGCTCCACAACTCGCCGCTCTCGGAGTCCGCCGCCCTCGGGTTCGAGTACGGCTACTCGGCCCAGGCGCCCGACGCGCTCGTGGTGTGGGAGGCCCAGTTCGGGGACTTCATGAACGGCGCGCAGGTGATCATCGACCAGTTCATCACCTCGGGTCTCGCCAAGTGGGGCCAGACGAGCCGCCTCACCCTGCTCCTTCCCCACGGCTACGAGGGCTCGGGCCCCGAGCACTCGAGCGCCCGCCTCGAGCGCTTCCTCCAGATGGGCGCGGAGGGCAACATACGCGTGGCCAACTGCACGACCCCCGCCCAGTACTTCCACCTGCTTCGCCGCCAGGCCCTGATCGCCAAGGCCCGCCCGCTGGTGATCATGACCCCGAAGAAGCTGCTCCGCCTGCCGGCCGCAACCTCGCGGCTCGAGGAGCTCACGGGCGGTGCCTTCCGGCCGGTGATCGACGACCCTGGCCTGCCGGGCGAGCGCGAGCACGTGACGCGCCTGGTGCTCTGCAGCGGAAAGATCTACTACGAGCTCGCCCAGCACGAGTCGCGCGCGAGCGCGGGCCACGTGGCCATCGGGCGGGTCGAGCTGCTCTATCCCTTCGCCCACGACGCGCTGCGCGGCCTGATCGACAGCTACCCCAACCTGCGCGAGGTGGTGTGGGTGCAGGAGGAGCCCCAGAACATGGGGGCCCGCGTGCTGATGGAGGCACGCATTCGCTACCTGCTCCCGGAGGGCGCCTCGTTCCGCTACATCGGCCGGCCGCTTCGGGCCAGCCCCAGCGAGGGCTACCCGGCGGCCCATCTGGCCGAGCAGAGCCGGATCGTCCGCGAGGCGCTCGGCACGGAGGCCGAACGCGCAGGCGCCGCCGATCCGTCGGTTGAGCGCACCACCGAGGTCGACCCCGGCTCGTAGGCAGCCTCACAGCCGAGGGGCCTCCAGGGCGGCGCGCTCGACGCCGCCCTGGACCAGATCGGGGCCGGGCACGCCGGCTCCCGTTCCCGCCTCAGCCGATCGCGCCCGCACGATCGACCTTGCGGTGGAAGGCCTCCCCGGCCTTGCCGCCGAGGATCGCGGCCGCGACGGTCACGATGAGGAGTGCCACGAGAGCGATCGCGCCACCGGTGGTGAGCGACGCGAGATCGGTGGGGATGCGCGGCACCACCTGGAGCTGGTCGAGCACGTTGTACTGGGCGCCGAGCACGGCTCCGAGCAGGGTCAGGAGGACCGCGACCAAGAGCGCGAACAGCCATACGCCGAGGCCTTGGCGCACGCCGTCGAAGCGCGCGAGCCGGCCGGCCACGTACCCGCCGGCGAAGTATGCGAGCCCGAAGACGATC
>JBPCRE010000029.1:0-4253 GCA_050997195.1 Thermoleophilaceae bacterium | reverse complement strand
GTGATCTCCACCGGGGTGATCGTGCCGTTCCCGTCCTCGGTCTGGGCGTTGAACGTCTTGCAGAACTCCATGATGTTCACGCCGTGCTGGCCGAGCGCAGGACCGACCGGCGGCGCCGGGTTGGCCGCCCCCGCGGGCACCTGGAGCTTGATCAGTGTGAGGACTTTCTTGGCCATGGGCGAGGTGGGAGATTAGCTGGAGCGAAAACCGAGCGATTCAAAAGGACGCAGGGTCGAAGGCTGGGTGGGCCAAGCCGAGACCCGAGGACTCCCCCTCGCGCAGGTTATCGCGGCCCGGTCAGCCGCCGTTCTTGTTGAGGTAGCCGACAAGCGTGTCGATCTCCGCCCGCGAGAGCTTCCCCTTGAAGGCGGGCATGACGCCCGGGGGATAGCCCTTCACCACGTAGGCCGCAGGCTTCTCGATCGACTCGCGCACGTAGTCGTCGGGGTTGGACGGGTTCAGGCTGCGCGCCGAAGGACCAAGCGTGTTGAGCGAGGGGCCCACGTTGGCCGAGGTCCCGGCGTCGTAGAGCGCGTGACAGGAGCCGCAGCCGGACTCGGTGAAGAGGCGGCGACCCGGATCGGTCCCGCCCCCCGGGGCCCCTCCCCCGCCCGGGTCCTCGCCCGAGACCCCCGCCGCGGACGCCACGTAGGCGGCCACGTCGCGAGCGTCCTGGCCGGTCACGAGGTCGGCGGGCATGACGCTTCCCCGGCGCACGTTGTCGATCTGCTGGCGCACCACCCCGGCAACGGTGTCCTCGCCAAGGCCGTCGCGACGGGAGGGTCCGAAGGCCTCGTCCAGGTTGGGGCCGATCTTGGCGCCCGATCCGGCGCGCCCGAGCACGTGACATTGCGCGCACCGGCCCTCGCCGGTGAAGAGGCGCTTGCCGTGCGCGAGGTCGGCCGTCTGCTGGGTCCCGCAACCCGCGCCGAGCGCCGCGAACGCGAGGGCGGCGAGAAGGGCGGCGGAACGAGATCTCTTCACGCGAGGAACGGTCACGAGGCGAGCGAAGATTACCCGCTTCCCTCCCGGAGAGCAGACGCCGAGGCGCCTGCCTCGGGCAGCTCGGCCAACCGCCCCTCGACGGCGGCCACCACCCCGGCGGCCACTCGCTCCCAGCCGAAGCGCGCGTGCGCGACCGACGCCAGTGCCCCGCGCGCCCGGTCGCGGGCGGCCGGATCGAGGCTCAGCCAGCGCACCAGCCGCTCGGCGATCTCCTCCACCGCGCTCGGGCCCCGGGAGAAGGACAGAAGGTCCCTGAGCGGCGGGGGAAGCACGGGGCGAAGGATGTCGGTGACCTCGGCCAGCCCCGAGTGAGAGGCCGAGAGCGGCAGGGCCCCGCAGGCCGCCGCCTCGGCCGCGACCATCCCGAAAGCCTCCGGAAAGGTGCTGGGCACGACCTGCGCGAGGCATGCGCTCAGGAGATCGGGCAGGTCCTCGTGCTCGAGCCGGCCGGTGAACACGACCGACGCGGCGGCAGCCGGCGCGGCCGCAAGGTAGCGATCGCGACGCTCACCCGCGAGACCGTCGAGGAAGGCGGCCAGGTGGGCGAGCTCGCCAGCCGGCCCTCCCTCGAGCTCGCGGCCGCGGCGGGCCACCTCGCGCAACGCGTCGAGGTCGGCACGGGCGAGGGCACCCACGAGGCGCCCGAGCCCGTGCCGATAGGTGCCGAAGCCGACGACGCAGAGTCGCGCGTGCGGTACCTCCGCGGTCACGAGCGGCCACGCGGCGAGGAGCAGATCCACCCCCTTCGAGACGATGAGCTTGCCGACGTAGGACACGATGGGCTCACGGACGGGGTCGAGCGAGCCGAGCGCCGCTCCCGCGCCGGCCTCGCCTCCCCAGGACGCCGTGGCCCCGCCCACCCGGGTGGCGAGAGAGGCAAGCGTTGCGGCGGCCTCGGGCCCCCTCCGAAGGCGAAAGGTGGTGGTGTCGACGCCGGGAGGCCCGAGCCGCGTGCGCTCCTCGAGACCCGGGCGACCCATGACCTCCCAGAGGCTCTCGGCGGTGTGGCGCGAGCCCACGAGCACCGTCTCGGCCTGTTCGAGGCCCTCCCCGGCGTAGGGGGCGAAGCGCTCGCGGTGGGGCCGGACCGTGTACTCGAGGGCGCTGCCGTGCACCTTCACCGCGTAGGGCACGGCACCGCCAAGGGCCCGGGCGAGCACGACCGGCCCCATGACCAGGTGGTTGGCGAGAGCACCCTCGACGTCTGCGTGGCGGGCCACGTCCCGAACCGCCGACACGTTGGCCTCGAGGTAGGCCTCGACCTCCGAGTCGGTGCACTCAGGGTAGGGCTTCGCATCGAAGCCCTCGTACTCGTCGGCCACGTAGACGGGCAGGGTGCGCCCGATGGGTGGGCGATAGACGGTGAGCCGCGGCCGCGGCACGAGAGCCTCGACCCGGAGGGCCCCCTCGTCCCAGTCCGCCACGGCGTCGACCCACTCGAGCTCGTGGGCGCGGCGGTCCTGGCAGAGCAGGTGCACCTCGTGCCCGAGGGCCACGAGCGCCCGAGCTAGGGCCGCGTTGTAGACGTTCGAGCCCGTGCCCCGCAGGAGATAGCCGTGGAAGACGAGCAATCGCATCGGCTACATCTTCGAGCAGCCGGCGGACCTTGCCGCCTGGGACCCGTTCGAGGCGGGTGCGGGCCGGTGCTAGATTGCCGCCCCATGCCGCCTCGCCAGCGCTATCGCCTTCGCACCCGGTCCGACCGCGAGGTCATCCGCGAGGTCGAGCCGGGCGCCGTCTACGTGGACCGCGAGAGCGGCGAAGAGTTCCAGATCGTGGGCAAGGTGCTGCCCCTGGCGCCCTCGCCGAGCTCTCTCCCATGGTCGGTCGAGAACCTGAGGATCTGCGGGTGCTCGCTCGAGCAGCTCGCTCCGAAGGACCTCAACGACTGTCCTCACTGCGGCCGCCGCCTCCCGGCCGTGGCCCTCGAGGGTCTCACCGGTGACGAGCGGACCCAGGGCACCGTGGCCGACGAGCGGGCGGGATCCCAGCGCAAGGCCGACGAACACTCGCGCGACGAGAACGAGGAACGCGCCAACTGAGCTGAGGGCATCAGGGCCAAGCCGGCGCTGAGCCGGTGCGATCCCCTCGACACCACAGGAGCGCCGCTGCACCGCCGTCCGGCACGGACGAGCGCCTCTGCCGCCCGGTCGAGGCTCTACGCGCGTCTGGCGGGCACCGGCGTCCGTGGACGCCGGACGCGCGACGGGAGGGGCCGCGGGATCGGCTCGGCGCCGCGGCGGCGCGTGGGACGGCTGCGAGGCGCGTGGTCTCGTAGCCGCCGGCCCGGTCGGGCTCGGCCCACGGGAAGCGCCGAGCCCCCGCCGCCCGGACCGTCGTTCGGCCGGGGATCCGGTCCGCCACCGCCACCGGGCCCATCGTCCTCGGGTCCCTCGTCGTCATCCTGCATGCGCCGAAACATCCAGACCAGGAAGAACACGAGCAGACCTACATCCACGACGCGGATGCCGATCTGCAGGACCCACCCCGAGGCGGACATGAAGCCGATGCTATCGAGCCACCGGTATACCTGCGTCGCCACCGGCGCAAATTGGCGCGGACTCCGCGCCGAGCCGCTCCGGCGCGGGCTTCGAGGCCCCTACGAAGCAGGTGGAGGCGGCTCCGCCGGCGCGACCGGCTCGAACGTGACGGTGTAGAGCAGCCGCGAGGTGCGGTAGAAGCACCCGTAGGTGCGCAGGCTGCCGCGGCGCTGCTGTGCCGCCTGCTGGCGGACGTCCGCGCAGCGACGGAAGTCGCGAGAGGACCGCCAGCCCTCCTCGCGCGAGCGGCCGACCGCGAAGGCCGGTGCCCACGTGGGCACGGTGAGCGCCACCACGTAGCCCTCCTTCACGGTCAGCGGACGCTCGAGCGTGAAGGTGTGGGTCGAGCCGAGGTGAGGCGCGAGGTCGAAAACCGGGCTCTGCCCGGTGAGCCGGTGGCGCCGCCCCGCCCCGCGGCGGAGGACCGATATCCGGGCCTTGGGCTCTCCCCCGAAGGTTGTGGTGAAGAAGGACCGCTGCTTCTCGGTGGGCGTACCGAGCGTGACGGTGAACGCCGTGATCTTGCCTCGTCCGGAGGCGCGCAGCGGGTTGACCATGTCACCGATGCGCAGCTGGTACCCGCTGACCTGCCCTACCGCCTGGCAGTTCTCAGGACAGCTCGCCTCCCCGGGCGTCGAGGGCACCCCGAGCTCGACGGCATCCGCCGCCGGCGCCGCGGCGAGGAGCCCGGTCAGGGCGAGAATCGAG
>JBPCRE010000143.1:0-6452 GCA_050997195.1 Thermoleophilaceae bacterium | reverse complement strand
CTGGGGGCGCTCGTCGCGCAGGAAGCCGGCCGCCTCGGCCGAGAAGCCCGGTGAGTGCAGCGTGCCGCCCTCGTCGGCGTTGAGGTAGCTGGCCGGGTCGGCGATTCTCTCTCCCCATCCGGTGAGGGCGAACAGCGCGCAGCGCTCGGGAAGCGGGCCGTGCCGGCGCTCCCAGGCGAGCACGTCGTCGGGCGCGACCATGGCGTCGTGGTCGCCGGTCACCCGCTCGCGCACGTCGAGCACGGCCACGGCGAGCACGAGCTCGGACGGCTCGATCTGGTCCACCGTCGCGGCGCTCGCCGAGAAGTGCGCGGGAGCGTCCACGTGCGTGCCGCAGTGCTCGTCGAAGGACCAGGAGCGCACGAAGAAGCCGTCGGCGGCGGTGTCGAACTTCTCCGCGACCCGCACCGGGTCGTAGATCGGAAACATCGGGAAGTCGGGGGTGAGCGTGTGGGTCAGGTCGAGGACCCGCGCGGAGCGGAGCGCCTCTTCGAGCGGGGTGGCCATGCCGGCGCGAGCATAAGGCCGGGGCGATCGGGTGCCCTCCGGCCGCGAATGAGATCCCGGGCTCAGCCCCCCACGAGCGAGCGCACCACCGCCTCGTAGAAGCCCTCGCCGAAGCGGCCCTCGGTGACCTCGACGTTGCCGTAGCGCCGCGCGGCGTCGGAGATCGAGGGGTCCTTCTCGAGCGCGTTGGCCACCAGGAAGAAGCGGCCCACGCTCACGGCCACGTCCAGATCCTCGCGGGAGTCGCCTACGGCGATGGTCTCCTCCCGGGCGTAGCCGCGGGCGCTCATGTGGGCGGCCACCGCGCGCGCCTTGGAGGCCCCGCGGGGGATGAGGTGGTACACGTGCGGCGGGGCATCGAGCCCGCCGAGGGTGTTGCGCGGCGCGATCGCCCCGTTGTCCACGAGGCGGAGGTCCTCGTGGCCGTGGGCGTCGAGCAGCGCGTTGGCCGCGGACGCGTCCACGAGGCCGCGCATGAGGTGGGAGATCTCGCGGCCGAGGTGCCACGGGGCGTGGTGCTCGAGCCGCCCCGCGTAGGTGCCGAGGAGGAGGGCGGGCGCGCCCGACTCATCGATGAGGTCGAAGATGGTCTTGCCGTCGCGGGGCTCGAGGTCGCCGGTGAGCAGGGTCTCGTCGCCGTCGATCACCAACCCGCAGCCCACCTCGTAGATGTAGGAGGGAAAGCCAATGAGCCGCGCGGCTTCGGCCACCTGGGCCTTCCGCCGGCCGGACTTCAGCACCACCTCGGTCCGGGCCCGGTGGCAGGCCTCGAGCGCCCGAGCCGGGAGCATTGAGAAGGTGCCCTCGCCGTCGCGAAAGAGCGAGCCCCCGCGACCGAGGAGGGTGCCGTCGAGATCGGTGTAGACGCAGCGGACGGCCATCGGCCGCGCCTACTATCGCAAGCGGTGGCCACCGCACCCCCGACCCTTCCCTGGCGCGGCCTCATCGACTCCGCGCGCGGAGAGCAGGTGGTGGCGGAGGCGCGCTACGGGGCCCGCGAGGCCGAGACCGAGCCGCTCCCCGAGGAGCTCCACCCGAACCTCCTGGCCGCCCTCGAGGCGCGCGGGGTGGAGGCTCTCTACTCGCACCAGGCCGAGACGCTCCGCTCCGCCTGGGAGGGCCACACCATCGTCACCACGGGCACGGCCAGCGGAAAGTCGCTCGCCTTCAACCTCCCGGTGCTCGACACCCTGGCCCGCGACCCGAGAGCCCGCGCCCTCTACCTCTACCCCACCAAGGCCCTGGCCCAGGACCAAGCGCGAGCGCTGCACGCTCTGAAGGCTCGCTGGGTCCGGCCCGCGATCTACGACGGCGACACCCCCCGCGAGGAGCGCAGGGCGATCCGGGCGAAGTCGAACCTGATCCTCACCAACCCGGACATGCTGAACGTCGGGATCCTGCCCAACCACGGCTCGTGGGGCGACCTGCTGGCCAACCTCGCCTTCGTGGTGGTCGACGAGGCCCACGTGTACCGCGGCGTGTTCGGCTCCCACGTGGGCAACGTGCTCCGCCGCCTTCGCCGGCTCGCCAACGCCTACGGCACCGAGCCGCGCTTCCTGCTCACGAGCGCCACCATCGCCAACCCCGTGGATCTCGCGGAGGGGCTCACCGGGCTGGAGGTGCGCCTCGTGGACCGCGACGGCGCCCCGCGCGCCGAGCGTCAGGTGGCCATCTGGAATCCGCCCCTGCTCGACGAGGCCACCGGCGCCCGCGCCTCGGCGCTCTCCGAGGCCGCCGGGATCCTGGCCACCCTGGTCGAGCAGGGCGCTCGCACGATCTGCTTCCTGAAGTCGCGGCGGGGCGTCGAGCTGATCCAGCGCTTTACCCGGCTGCGGCTCGAGGACCGGGGCCGCGGGGACCTGGCCGAGCGCATCGCTCCCTACCGCGCCGGCTACACCCCCGCGCAGCGGCGGGAGGTGGAGCGCCGGCTCTCCGGCGGCGAGCTGCTCGCCGTGGTGGCCACCGACGCGCTGGAGCTCGGCATCGACGTGGGCGACCTCGATGCGGCGATCTGCGTGACCTTCCCGGGCACGGTGGCGAGCCTCAGGCAGATGTGGGGCCGGGCCGGGCGCCGCAACACCGGCCTCGCCCTCTACGTGGCCGGCGACGACGCCCTCGACCAGTTCTTCTGCCGCCACCCCGAGCAGTTCCTCGACCGGCACGTGGAGTCGGCCATCCTCGACCACGAATCGGAGACCATCCACCGCCAGCACCTCGTGGCCGCGGCCTACGAGATGCCCCTCTCGAGCGAGGACGCCGAGTCGCTCGGCCCCCGCTGGCAGGCCCACGCCGAGCGGCTCGTGCAGTCGGGCGAGCTGCGCGAGCGTGGCGGGCGCTTCCTCCCTCGTGGGCCCGGGTTCCCCGCCGGGGCGATCTCCCTGCGCTCGGCCTCACGCGACTCCGTGGCGGTGATCGAGGCCGAGGGCGGCGAGGTGATCGGCTCGGTCGAGGCGTCGCGCTCGCACTCCACCCTGCATCCCGGAGCCGTCTACCTCCACATGGGCCAGGCCTACGAGGTCGAGGAGCTCGATCTGCGCGGCGGCCGCGCGCTCGTGCGCGTCTTCACCGGGGACTGGTACACCCAGCCCAAGAAGGAGACCGAGACCTACGTCGAGCGGCTGCTCGACCGCCGCGAGGCCATCGGCGTGGAGCTCTCCTTCGGCATGGTGTCGGTCTCCGAGCAGGTGGTGGCCTTCCAGCGCAAGCGGGTATCGGACCACGAGGCGCTCGACCTCATCCCCCTCGACCTCCCCGAGCAGCACTTCGTGACCCAGGCGCTCTGGTACGTGGTCCCCGAGGAGCTCCTCTCCACCGACTTCCCGCTCGACGTTCTCCTCGGCTCCCTCCACGCCGCCGAGCACGGCCAGATCGCCGTGCTCCCGCTGATCGCAATGTGCGACCGCTGGGACATCGGCGGCCTCTCAACCAACTTCCACCACCAGACCGGCCGCCCGACGATCTTCATCTACGACGGGCACCCGGGCGGCGTGGGGCTCACGCGCATGGGCTTCACCGCCTTCGAGACGCTGGTGGCCGACGCCCGCCGGCTCATCGACGAGTGCCCGTGCCGGCGCGGCTGCCCCTCGTGCGTGCAGTCCCCGAAGTGCGGCAACCTCAACGAGCCGCTGAACAAGAACGGGGCGATCGAGCTGATGAGCCGCATGCAGGGGGCGTGAGGAAGGGCCGCAACGTGCGGACCCACCGCTGGTTCCCTCCTCTGCAAGTTCTCGTTCACAAGGAAGGAGATGGGCCGCAGGCGCCGACCGCCTGCTCACGCCGTGCGCACCCGCCCCGCCATGCATCGTCGTTTCCCACTGCCCTGCGCGGCCGTAGTGATGGCGCTCGCCGGCGTGGGCGCGGGTCCGGCCCATGCCTCCGACTCCGGTGGCCTCCAGGCCGGCGACGGCGAAGCTGCGAAGCCCGCGCCGGAGGGCAGGGACGGCGCCAAGCTCGATGCTCCTCGGGAGAAGGCTTCGCCGCCGAAGGCCAAGGGCAAGCGGCGCTCTCCCCGCTCCCGCGACGCCGGCCGTCCCGTGCTCTCCGCCTTCTCCGCGCGCCCCTCGCGCCTCTTCCTCTACGGCACCCCCGCCACCGTCGCCTTTCGCATCTCCGACAAGTCCCGCACCGTGAAGGTGCGCCTCGACGTGCTCGGCACCGGTGGCCGTGTGCTGCGGCGCATCGACCTCGGATCTCGCCCCACGGGGTCGGTGCAGTCCTACCGGCTCACCGGTCGCGAGGGCGGCCATCTCCCCCAGGGCGCGCTCGAGCTGCGGATCGCGGCGCGCGACCCGAGCGGACGGAGCCTGAAGCGCACGGCGAAGGCGAGCGGCGTCGACCGCCTCGGCTTCTACTGGCACCACTTCCCGGTGGCCGGCAACTTCGGCTTCGGAGGCGACGGCTCCCGCTTCGGTTCCGCACGCCCCGGCCACGTCCACCAGGGCCAGGACATCCCCACTCCGGAGGGCACTCCGCTGCTCGCACCACGAGGCGGGCGCGTGCGCATCGTGGCCAATCAGCCGGGCGGCGCCGGCCAATACGTGATCCTCACCGGCGCGGGCGAGCGGCGCGAGTACGCGTTCTTCCATCTGCAGGCGGGCTCGATCCGCGTGCGGCCGGGCCAGACCGTGCGCACCGGCGAGCGCATGGGGAGCACGGGCAATACCGGCTCCTCCTCCGGCGCGCACCTGCACTTCGAGGTGTGGGAGGGCGGACCCTGGCAGGGCGGAGGCCGGCCCGTGGACCCGCTGCCCTATCTGCGCAACTGGGACGGGTGGTCGTAGGGGCCGATTACCGCTTCTGCTTGAAGCGCTTGCGCCGCCTCTTGGGCTTCGGCTCAGCCAGTGCCTCGCGCAGCTCGCTGAGTTGCTCGGTCCGGAGGGACACCTCGAGCCTGTTGAGGATCCGCCGAGCGGCGGCCCTGTCGATCTCCCCAAAGACGTCGTGCTTGCTGTGCACGAGGCTCTTGAGGATGGCGGGGTGCCAACGTGGCTGAGGGAGGAGTCGGCGATAGAGCCGGGCCTTCAGATCCCATGGAACCGGCCCCGCCGTGTCGAGGATGCGATCCAGCCGCCGCTCGGTTGCGCTCGGATCCTCTGCGAGCGCGTTCCAAGCCTCGCTGACGGTCCCTCCGTCCTCGAAGAAGTCGACCCACAGTGAGTAGGACACCGGATCGGCCAGACGCTCGTCGCCCTGGTCGAGCAGACCTCCGTACTCGCGCCAAAGGCGTTCACGCTCTGACGGCCCAAGATCAGCAAACTTGTCCTTGAGGTACATCAGCGTGGCGTAACAGGGCATCTCGCGGTACAGCGCCAGAGCGAGCTCAAGCCGCTCGGCCACCAGGGCGTCGCCCGCCCACCACAGAACGTCATCGAGCTCGTGGGGGACCGTGACCACCTCTTCGGGCCACGACTCGTCTGCGTGCTCCGATGCGATCGACGTCCCGGTCCCCGCGGCGGTCGCCCACGCCCACTCACACGCTCTCAGGTAGAGGTTCTCGCCCACGTGGTCTAGCAAGAGCCGGCGGTTCATGGCGAGAGTGTCGCGGCGGCCGAGCGCCTTCCGACTCGCCGAGGCCGGGGCACGCTCGGCGCCGCGTCAGGAGCGCTCGATCAGCTCGATCCGGTAGTCGTCGGGGTCGCGTACGAAGCAGATGCGCGTACTTCCGCCGCCCACGGTGTACGGCGGCTTCTCCGGCTCGATCCCCTGTCCGGCGAGACGCTCGAGCGTGCCGTCCAGATCCGTGGTGGTCAATGCGATGTGCCCGTAGCCCGTGCCGATGTCGTAGGGCTGCGCCTGGTCGTGGTTGTGGGTCAGCTCGAGGCGGTCACCGTCTCCGGGCAGGCCCATGAACACGTTGGTGGCATCGTCGCCGATGGCCATGCGGCGACGCTCCTCGAAGCCGAGCTTCTCGTAGAAGGCCACCGACCGTTCGGGGTCGAGGACTCGGTAGCAGGTGTGGATCAGCTCGCTCACGACGCTCCTCTCAGGATGAGTTCAAGGGGCTCTCGACCCTAGCCGTGTCTGGTCCCGCACTCATCAGGATGGCGCGGAGCCGCCGCTACCATCCCCGCCCGCGGCGAGGTAGCTCAGTTGGTAGAGCACACGACTGAAAATCGTGGTGTCGCCGGTTCGATTCCGGCCCTCGCCATATGGAAGCCCCTGCAAAGCGCCCAGTTTTCTGAAAGGTCAGGCGCCTTCGGTGAGTGTCCCAATCCGTTTCGAGTCCAAAACGAAGTCCTAAGCTAAGCGAAGCCTGTCAAGTCGAATGAGACGGTTCGCGTTCGAATTTAGTGAGCGAGCTCCTCGCTCTCGGGCTTGTTGATCCACGCCGCCGCCGGTACCGACGGCGGCGTCGGCGTGCGCCGGACGAACCGCTCGGGCGTCGCCGCGTAGGCAGCATCGAGCGCCCGCTGACGGTCGTCGTGGAGCGCTTGGGCGCGGCCGTG
>JBPCRE010000126.1:0-15026 GCA_050997195.1 Thermoleophilaceae bacterium | reverse complement strand
ACCGCACGGTGTTCCAGAAGCTGCGCGAGTCGGCGCTTGCCTACCACCTCGAGCGCCAGTGGTCGAAGCAGAAGATCCTCACCCAGTACCTGAACACCGTGTACTTCGGAAACGGCGCCTACGGCGTGGAGTCGGCGGCGCGCACCTACTTCGGCGACGGGGAGGAACGCCGCGATCCCAACGAGCGTGCCGCACGCGACATGGAGCCCCACGAGGCGGCCCTGCTCGGCGGCATCATCGCCTCCCCCTCGGCCTACGACCCGGTGGAGCACCCCGCCGCGGCCAAGCGCCGCCGCGACACCGTCCTCGACCGCATGCTCGAGCAGGGGATGATTACCCGCCCGGAGCACGAGGAGTCGGTGAACCAGGCGCTCCCGTCCGGCGAGGACGTGACGCCGCCTCGACCCGACTCCGCCCAGCCCTACTTCTCCACCTGGGTCACTCAGCAGCTCGTGGACCGCTATGGCCCGGGACGGGTGTTCGGCGGTGGCCTGAAGGTCACCACGACCATCGATCCCGAGCTCCAGGCGAAGGCCGAGCAGGCCGTGAGTGGGCGCATCGCCGGCGCGGGGCCGAGCGCCTCGCTCGTGGCCATCGAGAACCGGACGGGCGAGGTGAAGGCGCTCGTGGGGGGAGATGACTTCTCGCGCCGCCCCTTCAACGTGGCCACCAACGGTCACCGCCAGCCAGGGTCGGCCTTCAAGCCCTTCACGCTGATCGCCGCGCTGCAGAACGGCTACGGCCCGAGCAGCACCTTCAGCTCGCGGCGCAAGGTGCTCGAGATCCCCGGCGGCGCGCCCTTCGTGGTCAACAACTACGAGAAGGAGTACTCAGGGGTGGCCTCTCTCGCGGCGGCCACCGAGCAGTCGGACAACTCGGTGTTCGCGGAGCTCGGCCTCGACCTGGGCACCAAGAGGATCGCTCGACTGGCCAAGCGCATGGGCATCGCCACCCCTATCTCCACCAACCCGGCCATGACCCTCGGGGGGCTCGAGGCCGGCGTGACCCCGCTCGAGATGGCGCACGCCTACTCGACGATCGCCAACGGCGGCCGGCGGGTGACCGGGACGATGGCCACCTCCACCGGGGCGGTCGGGATCGAGAAGGTCGAGCGGGGCGACAAGACCGTCGACGAGAACGACCGCAGGAGCGAGCGCATCTACTCCGAGGCCGTGGGCGAGTCGGCGAAGAACATCCTCGGCGGCGTGGTGCGGGCCGGCACGGGCAAGGCGGCCGACGTGGGCGAGTTCGCCGCCGGGAAGACCGGCACCACCGAGAACTACGGCGACGCCTGGTTCGTCGGCTTCAACCGGGAGTGGACGGTGGCCGTCTGGGTGGGCTATCCGGAGGCGCTCAACTACATGCGCACGGAGTACCACGGGCAACCGGTGGCGGGCGGCACCTACCCCGCGGAGATCTGGCACGACTTCATGGCCGCGGCGATCAAGATCCGCGACATCCGCGACCCGAAGGCGGCGCCCTCACCGGTCGCCCCGGTCACACCGCAGGCCCCGGTGGCTCCCCAGGCACCGATCACGCCGGCACCCACGCCGACCACCACCACGCCCACGGCGCCGACCACCACCACGCCCACCTACACGGCCCCGGCCACGCCGCAGACCACGCCCACCTACACGGCCCCGCAGACCACCACGCCGGGGACCGGCGGCGGCACCTCGGGGGGAACGGGCACCGGGACCACGCCGTAGTCGGTCCCGCCACGGGCGCCGCGCCGTCGCCCGTCAGGCTCTGGGCGAGCGCCTCCGACGGCGCATGGCCGGCGGCAACGGCTGGGACACGAAAGCGCTTCCGCGCTCGCAGAAGCGCCAGGGAAGCTCAGCGGCCTTGGTGATGCCGATCCGTTCGCCGGTGACGATCTCCGGGACGGGCGCGGCTGGGTCACGCGGCCCGATCGCGATCGGGCCACCGCTGAGCGAGGAGTCGTTCAGCTCAAGGCCGATGCCGAGCGCCTGGGTGAGCTTGCCGGGCCCGGAGCAGAGCCCGCGGGGCTTCTCGAGCCCGCGGCGGCGGCGCATGGCCTCGAGGCCCTCGGTGGGCTCGAGGGCGCGGATGAGCACGGCGGCGCCCACGCCGTCGATCTCGCACACCACGTTCATCAGGGCGTGGATGCCGTAGGAGCGGTACACGTAGGCCCGGCCGGGCCGCCCGATGATGGTGCGCGTGCGCTCGGTGAGCCCGATGTGGGCATGGCAGGCGGCCTCCTCTTCGTGGTAGCTCTCGGTCTCGACGATGCGACCCGCCGAGCCCCCGTGGTGGAGGGTGCAGCCGATCAGCTCGTGCGCCACCTCGTGCACCGAGCGCTCGTAGAAGGCAACGGTTCCGGGGTTCCGGGGGGAGACGACGGAGCGGCCGACGCCGGCCCCGGAGCCGGGCGCGGGGACGCCACCAGGCGGCTCGATCGCGGCGGCCCGAGCGGGCGGACTCATTCCCGCTCCTCCGCGACGGCGCGGCGAGCGAGCTCGAGCTGCTCGCGCACCCGGTGCAGCGCGGTGCCGCCCTCGGAGAGCTTCGACTCGAGCCAGCCGCGGTCGGCGAGCACGTCGCGGTAGGCCATGCCGTCTCCCAGCGCGGGCGCGAGCTCGGCGAGCTCCTCGTCGCTCAGCTCGGAGAGCCCCTTGCCCTCAGCCAGGGCGTGGCGCACGAGGCCGGCCACCACGCCGTGGGACTCCCGGAAGGGCACCCCTCGGCGTACGAGGAGATCGGCCACGTCGGTGGCCGCGGGAAACTCGTCGGCGGCCGCGGCGGCCATGCGATCGCGACGGAAGGTGATGCCCGAGAGCATCCCCGTGGCCGCGGCCAGGCAGAGCTCGAGCGTGTCGACGGCGTCGAAGAGGTGCTCCTTGTCCTCCTGGAGGTCCTTGTTGTAGGTGAGCGGCAGGCCGTGGAGCACGCCGTGGAGGGCCACGAGGTGCCCGCTCACGCGGGGAGCCTTCGCGCGCAGCAGCTCCGCGGCGTCGGGGTTCTTCTTCTGGGGCATGATCGAAGAGCCCGAGGCGAAGGCGTCGGCCACCTCGCAGAAGCCGAACTCCTCGCTCGACCAGAGCACCACCTCCGCGCCGAGCTGTGAGAGGTGCGTGGCGCAGGTGGCGGCGGCAGCGAGGTAGTCGAGAACCGAGTCGCGGTTGGAGACGGCGTCGAGCGAGTTGGGGGCCACGCGGGGGAAGCCGAGCTCGGCGGCCACGGCGCCGCGGTCGGTGTCGAAGTTGGTGCCCGCCAGCGCGCCGGCGCCGAGCGGCAGCTCGTCGACCAGGGCGTGGCAGGCGCGAAAGCGCTCGCGGTCGCGCCGGAGCTTCCAGAGCCAGGCGAGCAGGTGGTGCGAGAGATACACCGGCTGGGCCCGCTGCAGGTGGGTGTAGCCGGGAAGCGGCCAGTCGAGGTGGCGCTCGGCCAGCTCGAGCAGCGTGGCCATGAGCACGGTTACGAGCTCCTGCGCCTCCTCGGCGTGGTGGCGCACGAACATGGCCACGTCGGTGGCCACCTGGTCGTTGCGCGAGCGCGCGGTGTGGAGCTTCCCGCCGACCCGGCCGACGATCTCGGTGAGCCGGCGCTCGACGGCCATGTGCACGTCCTCGTCGTCGGGGCGCACCTCGAAGCGCCCCGCATCGAGCTCGGCGGCCACCTCGTCGAGCCCGCGGTCGAGCTCCGCGCGGTCCTCCTCGGAGATGATCTCCCGGCTCGCGAGCATGCGGGCGTGGGCCCGTGACTGCGCGATGTCGAAGGGGGCCAGCCGGAGGTCGAAGCCGATCGAGGCGTTCAGCGCCCGGAAGGCTTCGGACTGAGGCTCCGAGAAGCGGGACACGCTCAGGCGCGCGCGGGGGTCCGCGCCTCGGTCAGCACCGCCTCGAGGGCCTCCACCACGCGCTCCACCTCGCCGTCGGTGAGCGCGGGGAAGAAGGGCAGCGCGATCGAGCGGGCGGCCACGTCCTCGCACACCGGGAACTCTCCCGGCCGGTGGCCGAAGCGCTCGCGGTAGAAGGACATCAGGTGGATGGCCGGCAGGTAGGGCTTCGCGTCAACGCCGTGGCGGCGAAGGCCCTCGATGGATGCGTCGCGGTCGATCCCCGGCGGGACGCGCACCACGTAGACGAACCAGCTCCGGCGATCTCCGCCGGCGTCCGGGCACGGCAGCTCGAGACCCTCGAGATCGGCGAGCACCTCGGAGTACAGGGAGGCCACGCGCGCGCGGTCGGCCAGCATCCGGTCGAGCCGCTCGAGCTGCGCGACGCCGAGGGCGCAGGCGAGGTCGGAGAGGCGGTAGTTGAACCCGAGGCGGTCGTGGTCGAGCCAGCCCATGTCCGGCGCGCGACCCTGGTTGCGCTCCGAGTCGATGCGCGCCTTGACCTCCTCGGAGGGCGAGACCACCATCCCGCCCTCCCCGGTCACGAGCTGCTTGTTGGCGTAGAAGCCGAACACCGAGAGGTTGCCTCGGGCGCCCACCCGCGCGCCGTCGGCGTGGACAGCCCCGAGCGCCTCGCAGGTGTCCTCCACGAGCCAGAGCCCGCGGTCGCGAGCGGTGGCCTCGAAGGCCGGCATGTCGGCGGGGTAGCCGAAGATGTGCACCGGCAGGAGCCCGGTGGTGCGGGGGCCGACCGCGGTGGCGGCGGCCTCGGGGTCGAGGTTCAGCGTGCGGGGGTCGATGTCACAGAAGACCGGCTGGGCGTCCTCGTAGAGGATCGAGTTGGAGGAGGCCACGAAGGAGAAGGGCGTGGTCACCACCTCGTCCCCGCGCTCGATCTCGCAGGCGCGCAGCGACAGGTGCAGGCCCGCGGTGCCGCTGGACACCGCGGAGGCGTGGGGAACCCCGAGCCAGGCTCCGAAGCGCTCCTCGAACTCGGCCAGCCGGGGCCCGAGAGAGAGGCGGCGCGAGCGAAGGGTCTCGAGCACGAGCTCTTCCTCCCGCGGCCCGATGACCGGCTGCGCGACCGGGATGGGCGACTCGCCCCCGCCGGCCTTCACGGGGCCACGACGCGGCCGGACGTGCGCCGGCGCGAGTGCCCCGCCCGGCCGGGGAGCATGCCCGCCTCGAGCGAGTCCACGAGGGCCTCCCAGCTGGCCTCGATCACGTTCTCGGACACGCCGATGGCGCCCCAGGTGGCCGCGCCGTCGCTCGCGTCGAGGAGCACCCGGGTCACGGCCGCGGTGCCCTTGGCCTCGTCGAGGATGCGGACCTTGAAGTTCACGAGCTCGATGTCGCGCAGCTGGGGATAGGTCTCGCCGATGGCGTCGCGCAGCGCGCGGTCGAGCGCATGCACCGGCCCGTTGCCCTCCGCGGTGCGCACGTAGCGCTCCCCGTCGACCCAGATCTTGATGGTGGCCTCGGTCTCCACCTTGCCGTCCTCGCGCTTCTCGACGATGGTACGGAAGGACTCGAGCCGGAATAGCGGCTCGTACTCGCCCGTCTCCCTGCGGACCAGCAGATCGAACGAGCCGTCGGCGGCCTCGAACTGGTAGCCGCCGTGCTCGAGCGCCTTGACCCGCTCGAGCACCCGAGCGGCGGCCGCGTCGCCGAGCTCGACGCCGGTGCGCGATGCGCGCGCCTGCACCGTGCCCCGTCCAGCGAGGTCGGAGATCAGGAGCTCGCGCTCGTTGCCCACCACCGCGGGGTCGGTGTGCTCGAAGGTGCGCGCGTCCCGCGCGATGGCGGCCACGTGCATGCCGCCCTTGTGGGCGAAGGCGTTACGTCCCACCCAGGGCTGGTTGGGGTTCGGAGCCACGTTGGAGATCTCGTCCACCAGGTGGGCGGTGGGTGCGAGCTCGACGAGACGATCGGGCTCGATGCACCCATAGCCGAGCTTGACCTGGAGGGCGGGCACGATGGACACCAGGTTGGCGTTGCCGCACCGCTCTCCGTAGCCGTTGATCGTGCCCTGCACGTGGCGGGCGCCCTCCTGTACGGCGGCGATGGAGTTGGCCACACCACAGCCGAGGTCGTCGTGGGCGTGGATCCCGATCTCGACCCCGGGCCCGAGCTCGGCGCCCACCCGGGCGCACGCCGAGGCCACGTCGGTGGGCAGCGAGGAGCCGTTGGTGTCGCAGAGAGCGACGGTCTCGGCCCCGGCCTCCACCGCGGCGCGCAGGCAGCGAAGCGCGTAGCCCGGATCCTCGCGGAAACCGTCGAAGAAGTGCTCGGCGTCGTAGACCACGCGCTTGCCCTCGCCGGTGAGAAACGCCACGGACTCGGCGATCATGGCGAGGTTCTCCTCGGGCTCGACGCGGATCACCTTCTCGAGGTGCAGCGCCCAGGTCTTCCCCACCAGCGTGCACACCGGGGCGAAGGACTCGGCGAGGCCGCGGAGCGCGGGGTCCTCCTCGGCGCGGATCCCGCGGCGGCGGGTCATCCCGAAGGCGGCGATCTCGGCGCTTGCGAAGCGCTCCTCGCCGAGCAGGTCGAAGAAGGCGCGCTCCTTGGGGTTCGAGGACGGAAACCCGGCCTCCACGAGCGGGAACCTGAGGTCGTCGAGCGTGTGGGCCACGCGCAGCCTCTCCTCGACCGAGAGGGCCATGCCCTCCCCCTGCATGCCGTCGCGCAGGGTGGTGTCGTAGATAGTGACCCGGTCGGGCACGGGACGCGTCTCCTCAGGCCCGCGAGGGCACGCGGACCACGTCGAGCCACTCCGCGTAGCGGGGCTCGCGGCCGCACAGGGCGTCGTCGAAGACCCTCTGCACCGCGCGCGTGACCTCGCCCGGCTCGCCCGCCCCGACCGGACGGTCGTCGATCTCGCGCACCGGGACGAGCTCGGCGGCGGTGCCGGTGAGGAAGACCTCGTCGGCCAGCGAGAGCTCGGCGCGGGCCACGTCGCGCTCCTCCACGACGAACCCGAGGTCGCGCGCGATGGCGATCACCGACTTGCGGGTGATGCCGTCGAGGATCGAGGCCGAGTGCGACGGGGTGGCGATCACCCCGTCGCGCACCAGGAAGACGTTCTCCCCCGTGCCCTCGCAGACGTTGCCGTGCTGGTCGAGGAGGATGGCCTCCTCGTAGCCCGCCTTCCGGGAGTCCACCTTGGCGAGCACCGAGTTCAGGTACTGGCCGGAGGCCTTGGCGTGCGGGATCAGCGCCTCGGGGGAGATCCGCCGCCAGGGCGAGACCTTGACGCGGATGCCGCGCCGCTTTCCCTCCTCTCCGAGGTAGGCGCCCCACTCGTAGGCGGCGATCGAGACCTCCACCGGGTTGTCGAGGGGATCGAGTCCCATCGGCCCGAAGCCTCGGTAGGCGATCGGGCGGATGTAGCAGGAGCGCAGGCCGTTGCGGGCGATGAGCTCGTGGGTGACGTCGCGGAGGTGCTCGGTCTCGTAGGGCAGGTCCATGTGGTAGAGCTCGGCCGAGCGCTTGAGGCGCGCGAGGTGCTCGCGGTGGCGAAAGACCGCGGGGCCCTCCGCGGTGTCGTAGGCGCGGATGCCCTCGAACACGCCGGTGCCGTAGTGCAGCGCGTGGGTCAGCACGTGGACCTTCGCGTCCTCCCAGGCGACGAAGTCGCCGTTCATCCAGATGAAGTCCGCGGTGTTCAAGCCCGAGTCATTCTAGGGCGGTCGGCCGGGACTGGACCGCGAAGGGGTTCTCGATTCGCACCTCTCCTATCCGCGCTCCGTGACGAAGGTCCTCCGTGAGTATCCGGTCGCAGCCGGCTGTCGAAGCAGCTTCGACGATCAGGGCGTCCCACAGCGAGAGCCGTGCGCTCTGGCTGAGGGCGACGGCGGCCTTGACGAGCGAAGGATCTGTGGGGATCGTCATGAGGGTGGAGAGCTGGCCGACCCGATCGCCGGCCTCAGCCTCGGAGAGCCGTTTGCGAAGCTTGCGGGTCACGACGACGTAGAACTCGGCGAGCACCTGGGTGCTCACCACGAGCCGCCCGGGATCGAGGCGCTCGAGCAGGCGGAGAGCCAGGCCGCGCTTCTCGGGTTCATCGGCGTCGACCGCGTAGACGAGGATGTTGGTGTCGAGGAAGGTCCTACCGCTCATGGACCCCCTCGCGAGTCCAGCTCCGACCGCCGGTCCCGCTTCCCGCGCTCGACGCGCGAGCGCCCTCCAGGAACGCGGCGAGACCGGCATGCGCCGGGCTCGCGCCCGCGAAGCGGTCGAGGTAGTCTCGAACCACGGCGTTCACCGAAGTGCCCTGCTCCAGGGCCTTCACTCGGGCCCGGAGCAGCGTGTCCTCATCGACGGTCAGCGTCAGATTGGCCATCCCTGTGAAGCACCGTATCAGTGCTGCACGGGATGGTCAGAGCGCCGCGAGCACCGCCCTCGTGGCCTCCTCGGTCGATGCGCCGCCGCCGAGGTCGTGGGTTCGAAGCCCGCCCTCGAGCGCCGCGTCGACCGCCCGGTCAAGAGCCGCGGCTTCCCTTTCCATCGTGAGCCCGTAGCGGAGCATCATGGCCACCGAGCCGATCATGGCCAGGGGGTTGGCCCGCCCCGTGCCGGCGATGTTGGGAGCCGATCCGTGCACGGGCTCGAAGAGTCCGGGCCCGCCGGCGCCCACCGAGGCGCTCGGGAGCATGCCGATGGATCCCGTGATCATCGCCGCCTCGTCGGAGAGGATGTCTCCGAACATGTTCTCGGTGAGGATCACGTCGAAGTCGGCGGGGCGGGACACGAGCTGCATGGCGGCGTTGTCCACGAGCAGGTGCTCGAGCGGGATGTCGGGATGGCCCGCGGCCATCTCCTCGACGACCTCGCGCCAGAGCCGCGAGGTCTCGAGGACGTTGGCCTTGTCCACGCTCGTGACCTTCCGGCGGGCGAAGGAGAAGGCCACCCCGGCGATCCGCTCGATCTCTCCGCGGGAGTAGACGCACGTGTCGAAGGCGCTCTCGCCGTCCCCGGCGCGGCCGCGCTCGCCGAAGTAGATCCCGCCGGTGAGCTCTCGGACCACGAGCAGGTCGGTGCCCTCGATGCGCTCACGCCGCAGCGGGCTGGCCTCGAGCAGCGCGGGGATCGGCCGGACCGGACGCAGGTTGGCGAACAGCTCGAGGCCCTTGCGCAGGCCGAGGAGGCCCTGCTCGGGGCGCGGGGCGATCGGGTCGGTGGTGTCCCACTGCGGACCGCCGACCGCACCGAGAAGGACCGCGTCGGCCTCCCGGCAGGCGCCGAGCACCTCGCCGGTCAGGGCCTCGCCGAAGCGGTCGATCGACGTCCCGCCCACGGGGGCTTCGGTCACCTCGAAGTCGCCGAGCTCGCCCAGCACGGTTCGGGCCGCGGCCATGACCTCGGGCCCGATGCCGTCGCCGGGGAGGGTGACGATGCGCGGGGCGCTCACCCGGCCCGCCGGGCGTCGATGTTCAGTCGCACGTAGTCGAGGGTGAGAGGATCGCCGAGCTCGGCGGTCACCGCGTCCACGAAGGGCTCGCGCAGGTCGGGGTCGAGCAGGGCCAGGTGCGGTCCGAGCGTGACCGCCCGGATGAACTCGCGGGGCTCGGGCGGCTCTACGCGCCTCGGCTCGAGCCAGGTCGACACCGCCTCGAAGCCCGCGGCCTCGAGCCGCGCGGCGGTCTCCTCGGCACCGGCGAAGTTCCAGGTCTCGCCCGGCGGCGCCGGCTGAGTCGCGAAGGGCGGGCGCTCGCGCACCGCCCGGATGGCCCGGCCGACGGCCTCGACGTTGCCCGTGCCTCCGCACTGAGCCGCGAGCCGTCCCCCGGGGCGAAGCGCGTCGTAGAGGCGGGCGAAGAGGCGAGGATGGTCTTGTACCCAGTGAAAGACGGCGTTCGAGAACACGGCGTCCACCCGCTCCTCGAGCTCGAGCTCGAGGAGGTCGACGAGGAGGACCGGCACGTCGTCTCCGAGAGTGGCGCGAGCGGCCTCGACCATGGACGGGGCGGCGTCGGCGGCCACCACACGGCCGTGGGGCAGGCGCTCGCGCAGCAGGAGCGTGACCCTGCCGCCCCCACAACCGGCGTCGAGGACGCTCTCGTGGCCGCGAAGGCGGAGGCGGCCGAGCACCTCTCGCCCCCAGGCCAGCTGCGGGGCGGAGATCCGCTCGTAGGTGGCCGCGTCCCAGTCTCGGCCTGCGTTGGCCGCCGCGCTCACAGGGCCGTGGTCACCGGCCCCGACCGCTCCCGCTCGCGTTCGTAGCGCTCGAGCTCATCCGCGTGCTCAAGGGTCACGGCGATGTCGTCGAGCCCGTTCAGCAGCCTATGGCGAGTCTCGGCGCGGATCTCGAAGGCCATCTCCCGGCCCCCGGCCATCACGACTGCCCGCTCGAGGTCCACGGTGGCCTCTCCCGCCTCCATCACCACGCGCACCTCGGTCTCGGAGAGGGTGACCGGCAGCAGCCCGATCTTCGTGCAGTTCGAGTAGAAGATGTCGGCGAAGGACGGCGCCACGATGGCTCGGAAGCCGTAGTCCTGAAGGCCCCAGGGCGCGTGCTCGCGGGAGGAGCCCGAGCCGAAGTTGCGCCCGGTGGCGAGGATCGGGTTCTTCGGCAGGTGCCAGCCCTGCTCCTTGGCCCAGTCGTGGAAGAGGAACTCACCGAAGCCCGAGCGCTCCACGCGCTTGAGGAACTGCTTGGGCATGATCTGGTCGGTGTCCACGTCCGAGCGGTCGAGGACCGACACGGGACCGGAGATGACGGTGACGGGCTCCATGGCTAGCCCTCGCCCCACGAGCGGATGTCCACGAAGCGCCCCTCCACCGCGGCGGCGGCGGCCATCTGCGGAGACACGAGGTGGCTTCGTCCGCCGCGGCCCTGACGGCCCTCGAAGTTGCGGTTCGAGGTCGAGGCGCAGCGCTCCCCGGGGGCGAGGGTGTCGGGGTTCATGCCGAGGCACATCGAGCATCCGGCCGAGCGCCAGTCGAAGCCGGCGGCGCGGAAGACCTCGTCGAGGCCCTCGGCCTCGGCTTGGGCCTTCACCTGCTGGGAGCCGGGCACCACCATGGCGTCGATGCTCGAGGCCACCCTGCGGCCGCGCACCACCGCGGCGGCCGCCCGCAGGTCCCCGATGCGCGAGTTCGTACAGGAGCCGATGAACACCCGGTCCAGGCGGATGTCCTCGATCGGCGTGCCGGGCTCGAGGTCCATGTAGGTGAGCGCGCGCTCCTCGCCCTCGCTGGCGGGCTCCGGCACCGCGCTCGTGACGGGCACGACCATGCCGGGGGTGGTGCCCCAGGTGACCTGGGGAGAGAGCTCCGAGGCGTCGATCCGCTCCTCGCGGTCGAAGGGCGCGCCGGCGTCCGAGCGAAGCTCTCGCCACTGGTCCGGCACCTCGGCCGGCGTCGCGGGACGGCCGCGCAGCCACTCGAAGGTGATCTCGTCGGGGGCCACCATGCCCGCGCGCCCACCACCCTCGATGGTCATGTTGCAGACGGTCATCCGCCCCTCCATGGAGAGGGCCTCCACCGCGGGTCCGGCGTACTCGATGGCGTAGCCGGCGCCGCCGGCCACGCCGATCCGCCCGATGGTGCCGAGGATCAGGTCCTTGGCCGTGACCCCGAAGCCGAGCGCACCGTCGTAGAAGATGCGCATGGAGCGCGGCTTGCGCTGCTGGAGGGTCTGGGTGGCCAGCGCGTGCTCGACCTCGCTCGTGCCGATGCCGAAGGCGAGCGCCCCGAACGCTCCGTGCGTGGCCGTGTGGGAATCGCCGCACACGATGGTCATGCCCGGCTGGGTCACGCCGAGCTCGGGGCCGATCACGTGCACGATGCCCTGGCGCTCGGAGCCGATCGAGTAGATGGGGACCCCGAACTCCGCGCAGTTGCGCTCGAGGGTCTCGACCTGGACGCGCGAGAGCTGGTCGCGGATCTGGCGGGCCATGGTCGAGCCGTCGGTGGGCACGTTGTGATCGGCGGTGGCGAGCGTGCGGTCGGGCCGGCGCACGGTGCGGCCGGCGAGGCGCAGGGCGTCGAAGGCCTGCGGAGAGGTCACCTCGTGCACGAGGTGCAGGTCCACGTAGAGGATGCCCTCGGCGACCTCGTGGGCGTTCCAGATCTTGTCGAGCAGGGTCTGTGGCATCAGCTTCTCCTCAGGCCGGCGGACACCACGGCGAGGAGGCTCGCCTCGGTGGCGTCCGGGTTGTGGAAGTGGTGGGGAAGGTCGGCGTCGAAGGTCACCGCGTCGCCCTGCTCGAGCTCGTAGGGGGCGCCGTCGCAGACGAGCCGCAGGCGCCCGGAGAGGACCACGGCCGTCTCGCGCGAGCCGGGCTCGTGCATCGGCGGGTCGTCGGGACCGGCGGTCATCGCTCCGCCCTCGAGCCGGTGCTCGGAGACCTCCGCGCGCTGGCCGGGCAGCGACGGGGTGAGCACCTCGTAGGCGTGGCCGCTCCGGCGCGAACCCCCTGGCCGGCGCTCGCCGGCGCGCACCACCGTGACCCCGTCCCCCTCGTCCAGGCGAAGGAGCTGGGACAGCGAGAGCTCGAGGCCCGAGGCGATCCGGCCGGCGACGGACAGGGTGGGGCTCGTCTCACCGCGCTCGACCTGCGAGAGCATGGGCGCGGAGACCCCGCTGCGCTCGGTGAGGTCGCGGAGGGAGAGGCCCATGGCCTCGCGCAGGGCGCGGATGCGGGGGCCGATGAGAGTCTCGAGCGGCGGTGGCGTGATGAGAGAGGTGACTGCGGAGGTCACGGTTCCCGTAAGGTATCACGTACAAACGTATGCTGGACCGATGGGCGTCACAAACGGGCGGCTAGACGGTCGGTCCCCCCGGCCCGGCCCGGCCGCCGGCGAGCTCGCGGGCGAGCAGCGCCATGCCTCCCACCTCCACGCCCACGAGCACGCGCTGTGTTAGGCCGACCGTCTCGGGCGAGGCGAGGACGGGGACCCCGAAGGCGACCACCAAGAGCCCCAGGGCCAGCAACGCCGCACGCCGGCCTCGTGCGGCGGCCCACCCAAGGACGAGCGCGAGGGCGAGAGCAGCCACCGCGGCACGTCCCGAGGTGATGTGGATCGCCCCCTCCGCGGTCGCGGGCGGGGCGAGAGTCGGGCCATCGATTCGAAAGACCGCGGCCACGAGGATCAGCGCGGCGAATAGGCCAAGCAGAACCCCGCTCCCCCACCCCGCCGCTCCCCCGAGCCGCCACAGGGCGGGAACGAGCGCGATGGCGGCCAGCGCCCAGGCAGCGAAGGCGACGCCGAGCACGAAGGGATGCTCCATGCCGTACTCCGAGACGAAGCGCCGCCACGGGTCGCGCGGGTCGAGGAGGTGGAGCACGCCTACGATCGCGACCAGCAGGGCCAGTGCCCACGGCGCGACCCGTGGCAGCGATCGCCCCGGATCCTTCAGGGGCGGCGACGGGCCGCCCGGCCGTCGGCCCGCCGGCGCGGCGGTCCAGCGCAGGTATAGCGACTCATCCGCGTGTGCAGCGATAAGGAATCAATCGTCTAGGGGAGTCGCAGGCTCTTTCGCTCCCCGTTGCGGAACCAGTAGATGCGCCCGCCGCGCCTGTGCAGCGACGTCTTGGCGATATCGGGTCCCGAGTCGACCACCCGGTAGGTACCGGGCTCGCCGGGGAGAATGCGCCGCGGTCCGCCGCCTGCCGGGACGAGGCGCACTTCGCGGGTCAGCTCTCCCCGGCATCCGAGCCTGCCTTCCACCGGGCAGGGTATGAACGGGCGGAACTCATCGATCCAGGCAACCGAGCCGGTGGGCGTGACCGCGAGGTCGTAGAGGTCATCCTCCTCGCCGACCCGAGCGTAACCGTCAGAATCAACATGCCGGCTCAGGTAGCGTGTCCGGCGTCCGCTGCGGAGGCTGCGAACCTCAAACCCGGAGAAGTAACTACGGCTGCCGGTGGCGTTGTAGGTTCCGTAACCGATGAAGGACCCGGACAGACTGAACGAGTAGACGGACTCAGCGCCCTCGTCGTCGATGCCCAGGAATACCGGGACCCCGCGGCTATAGAGACAGCCGTAGACGCGGGCGAGCCCGAACTTCTTGTCGGGCTTGCGCCGAAAGACGCGAGCCGCCTTGCTCGTCGCGAGAGTGCGCACACCACTGGGACTGCATGCGGATCGCGTAGCGGCGTCGGCGGTTGGTGGCGATGCGATCAGCTGGGAGAACGCGCCCACAGCGAGTGCACTCGCGATGACCACCGCGATGGTGCGAACGTAGGTCTTGGGGCTTCTCATCTGGGCTCCCGAGGGGTTTGATAGGCCGTAGGTTCGCGCAAAGCTGAACGCGACGAAGATGGAGCTTGCTATCGGCTACACACTTCTGGCGCTAACCCCCACCCATTGCAACAAGAGCGCTCTCTCACGGCCCGCCGGAGGCGGCGGTACCGCTCCGGTGGACGCCGGCCCTGGCGCCCGCTATGACCCGGCCGGTGAGTGCCCACCTCGAGCTCTCGGACTTCCGCCGTCGCGGCCGCGCTGTACCTCGGCGAACCGCGCGAGGGCGAGGAAGGCCTCGAAGCTTTCCGGCGCGGTCGAGAGAAGCTCTGGCTCGAGCATCCTGCCTCTTCGCTCACCTCCGAGCAGCGTCGTCGCTTCGGTGGCCTTCCGTGGTTTCCGTACGACCCCGTAGCGAGGGTCACGGTGGGCCTGCAGCCGGCCGCCACGGACGACGAGGGACTGGTGGTCGAGACCGGGGGCGACGACGGAGTCATCGAGTACCGCCGGGTCGGGCGCCTGGAGACCGGGTTCGGGGCCCTCACGCTGTTCTGGATGACCGGCTACGGCGGCGGCCTCTTCCTCCCTATGCGCGACGCCACTTCCGGCGCCGAGACCTACGGTGGCGGACGGTACCTGACCGACACCGTGAAGGGCACCCACGGCCGCGGGCTGGAGTGGCCGGCGGCGGGCGACGAGCTGATCCTCGACTTCAACTACGCCTACAACCCCTCGTGCGCGTACAACGCCCACTGGGCCTGTCCCCTCGCCCCGGCCGAGAACCGGCTTGAGGCGGCGGTCCGCGCCGGGGAGCTCGCATATCCCGATCCGATGTAAGGCCGGCGGCGGGTCAGAGGGCGTCGCCCAGCAACGCCGCGAGCTCCTCGCGGCTCGGCACGCCGCCCGGGGTGGTGGTGAACTGTGGTCGCGCGGCCGCGGCGCTCACCACCTCGGCAAGCACTGCCTCCTCCACCCC
>JBPCRE010000282.1:0-3846 GCA_050997195.1 Thermoleophilaceae bacterium | reverse complement strand
CTACGGCAGCGGGACGCTCGCCGAGCTCGAGGTCCGGGTGATGGAGTTCGCCGCCGAGCTCGGCCTGAGGCCCGTGTTCTCCCAGACCAACCACGAGGGCGAGTACTGCGAGGCCCTGCACCGCGCGAGCGAGACCGCCGACGGCCTGCTCCTGAACCCCGGCGCGTGGACCCACTACTCGTGGGCCATCCACGACGCGCTGGAGGCCACGAGCCTGCCGGCGGTCGAGGTTCACCTCTCGGCGGTGGACGAGCGCGAGGAGTGGCGCCGCGTGTCGGTGATCGGCGACCTGTGCGTGGGCACGGTGTCCGGCCGGGGCGTCGAGGGCTACCGCACGGCGCTCGAGATGCTCCGCGACCGTCTGGCGAGCGCATGAGCGAGAGCCACGGCCAGAGCCGCCCCGATCGCCTGGCCGCGCTGCTCGCCGAGCCGGGCCTCGACGGCCTGCTGGTCAGCGATCCGGTGAACCTGCGCTACCTGACCGGCTTCACGGGCACCAACGGCGTGGCCGTGGTGGGCCCCGAGCAGCGCGCGTTCATCACCGACTTCCGCTACGTCGACCAGGCCGAGCAGCAGGTGCGGGGCTTCGAGCGGATCCGCGGCAAGCAGGACCTGCTGGGCGAGGCGGCGGAGCGGCTCTCCGGACGCATCGGCTTCGACGACGCCAACGTGAGCGTGCGCACCCACGCGCGCCTGCGGGAGCTCGTGGGGGAGGGGGTCGAACTGGTGCCGGCGGGCGGCCTCGTGGAGGGCTTGAGAGCGGTCAAGGACGCCGGCGAGATCCAGGCCGTCCGCGAGGCGGCCGAGATGGCCGACGACGTGTACGAGCACCTCGTCGGGCAGGGTCTCGTGGGCCGCACCGAGCGCGAGGTGGCCGGCGAGCTCGAGGCCTTCATGCGCGAGCGCGGCGAGGGGCCGTCCTTTCCCACCATCGTGGCCGGCGGGGCCCACGGCGCGCTGCCCCACGCGAGCCCCCGGCTCGAGCCCATCGAGCCGGGCACGCTGGTGATCGTGGATCTCGGCTGCCTGCTCGACGGCTACTGCTCGGACTGCACCCGCACCTTCGCCACCGGCCCGCTCGGGGACGAGGCCGCAGGCGTGTACGAGCTCGTCCTCGCTGCCCAGCGCGCCGCCCTCGAGGCCGTGCGCGCGGGCGTGCCCGGAGCGGCGGTGGACGCCGTGGCCCGCGAGCTCATCGCCGAGGCCGGGCACGGAGAGCGCTTCGGGCACGGGCTCGGGCACGGCGTGGGCCTCGAGATCCACGAGGGCCCGCGCGTGTCTCCCACCTCCGAGGACGAGCTCGCGGCCGGCAACGTGGTCACGGTCGAGCCGGGGGTGTACGTGAGCGGCGCCTTCGGGGTCCGGATCGAGGACCTGGTCGTGGTCACCGACGACGGCTGCGAGATTCTCGGCGGGTTCACCAAGGAGCTCGTGACCGTCGAGTAGAAGGCCGGCGCTGCTCGCGCCTATCCTCCATGCTTCTGGTCGCGGGTGGGGGCATGTCGACGACGGATCACGGGCCTCCGCCTCGCGCACTCATCGTGGCCTCTCTCCGACAATTCGTCTCGTACGCCCGCGCGCCGCTGAAGGCCCGCGACGACGACTACGCGGGCGCCGACCTTCGCCAGGCTCATCGAGCCACGGCGCTCTTCAGCGTCGTGTCCGCGCTCACCATCGCGGTCATGCTGCCGCTCAGCCCACCGACGGCGGCTGTGGGTGGCGCCGGATGGGTCATGGCCATCGGCGTGATGGTCCTGTTCCTGGGCGGGGCCGTTTGGATCCGAGGCGAGCGGTCGTTCGGGAGCCAGTTGGCCGCGGTCTACGTCGGGATGCTGCTGGTCGCGGCGCTCGAGTGGCTCGCCGGCGGCTACGACTCTCCCTACCACGAGCTCTACGTGCTCGCGGTGGTGGCCGTGGCCGGGGTGCATCCGAAGCGCCGGGTGGCGCTCTTCCTCCTCGTGCTCTCCGTGGCGAGCGCCTCTCCTCTCCTCTACGTGGGCGTCTCCGGCGAGGGGCTCGTCACCATCGGCGGGCAGATGGTCTTCCTGATCGGGCTGACCGCCGCGGTCATGCTGCTCATGCATCGCGTGCGCGAGCAGCGCCTGGACTTTCGCCGGCGGGTGGGCGCGGCTCGGGAGCTCGCGCGCGTGGACCAGCTCACCGGTCTCGGCAACCGGCGTGCCTTCGACGAGGTGCTCGATCGCGAGATCGCCCGCAGCCTGCGGGTGGGCAGCTCTCTCACCGTGGGTGTCGCCGACCTCGACGGCTTCAAGCAGATCAACGACTCCTTCGGGCACGTGAAGGGCGACGAGTGCCTGCGCACCGCGGCTCGGGCGCTCGCCGACGAGGTGAGGGGCCCGGACGTGTGCTTTCGCTGGGGCGGTGACGAGTTCGCGCTTGTGCTGCCCGACACCGATCGCGCGGGCGCCGAGCTGCTCGCGGGTCGCCTGTGCGCCGCCGTCAGGGAGGCGTGCGTGGTGCCCGACGGGATGTCGATCAGCATCACCACCGGCTTCTCGGAGCTGAGGGGTGAGGCCGGCGCCGCGGAGCTGCTCGCCCTCGCCGACCGCGAGCTCATGGCCCGCAAGGGTGCTTCTTCGCCCGCGCCGGGCGGGGGTTAGTCGGCGGCGGGCGGATCGACCACCACAAGCGGAGTTACGCCGGGATAGAGCTCCTCGATCAGGTCGCGCAGGACCTCGAAGTCGCTTCGGTTCCGCGTCGCGATGCCGTAGCCCGCCGTCCACGCCGTCGCGGCGATCAGGATGTCGAGCACCCACGCGACCCGTCGGTCGGGCTTCATCCTCGCGTCGGAGCGTGCGACCGCGGGGGGCAGGGAGTGGCGGGCCCGCATCTCACCGGCGAGGATCGACGCGGTGCGTCCAGCGGCAGCACCCGCGCGAACGGGCCGGCGAACAACGTCCGGTACCAGGCGAGGTCCCTCACGGCGGCGGGTTTGGCCGAAACCTGCCGAGCGAAGCCGTATGTCACCTCGACCGCGGTCGAGGCGGTGACCATGATCGGCGCGTCGCTCTGCGCTACGGCGGTGAGCAGCTTCGCGTACCTGGCGCCGGGGTGCAGTTGTGAGGCGACGGAGGTGTCCCACACCTCCGGCAGAGCCTTACTCCTCGCCGCGCGCGGAGCGCATGGCCCAGTCGACCCACTCGGACGAGGAGTACTCGGCGTCGGGATCGGGTGGAACGGCCGACAGGACCGCCGCGCGCCGCTCGGCGGCAGACGGAACTCGTTCACGGCCACACCTTCCTCGCAGGTATGCGAACATGCGTTCGTATATGGTCGTCGCCGTCCTCTTCCCCCGTCTCGAGCTTCTCGCCGCCCTCGGGGATCGAAGCGCTCTGATCGCCGAGCCGGTGGCCCTGGCCCCCGAGGCAGGGCGCCGGGCGGTGGTGGGAGAGACCTCGCCCGCGGCCGAGGGCTTCGGCGTGGTGGCGGGCATGGCCGTGGGGGAGTCGCTCTCGCGGTGTCCCGAGCTGCGTCTGCTCCCGCCCGATCCCGAGGCGGCGCGAGCACGCTGGAGCGGGATCCTCGACGCCCTCGAGGGCATCGGGGCCGCGCCGGAGTCCGATCGCCCCGGCGAGGCCTTCTTCACCGCCGGGGGGATGCGCGGGCTCCACGGCGGGCGCCTCGAGGGCGTGCTCGCCGCCACGCGGCGAGCGCTCCCCCGCGGCATCCGGCTGGGAGCCGGGCCGAGCCGCTTCTGCGCCCGGGCGGCGGCCGGGCGCGCGCGCCCATGTCCGGGCGGTGCCGTGGTGGTGCGCCCCGAGGAGATCGGGAGATTTTTTGCCTCCCTTCCGGTGGCGCTTCTTTGCACCCATCCCGAGCTGGCCT
>JBPCRE010000274.1:0-4830 GCA_050997195.1 Thermoleophilaceae bacterium | reverse complement strand
GGGGTGGCCGTGCACCGCCAGGGCGAGCGCGGGCTCAACCGCTTCCGGCGCACGGAGGTGGGCTTCGTCTTCCAGTTCTTCCACCTCGTGCCCGAGCTGACCGGGGAGGAGAACGTGCTGCTGCCGGGGCGCCTGCTCGGTCGCGGGTCAAGCGGCGTGGCGAGCGCCCGTGCGCTCATCGCCTCGCTCGGGCTGAGCGAGGCCTCGCACCGCCTCCCGCAGACGCTCTCGGGCGGAGAGCAGCAGCGCTTCGCCCTGGCTCGGGCGCTGGCCGGCAACCCGCGCCTCGTGCTCGCCGACGAGCCAACGGGCAACCTCGACGACGAGGCGGGCGCTCAGGTGCTCGATCTCCTGCGCCGGGTGGCCGCGGAGGGTCGCGCGGTGGTGATGGTGACCCACGACCGGGAGGCCGCCCGCGTGGCCGACCGTGTGCTCCACCTCGACGAGGGCCGGCTCCGCCCGTGAGGCCCCGGGGCACCACGCGCGCATGACCGCCGTTCGCTCCGCGTGGTCGCGCCTGCGGGCGCGTCGGGGGCGCACCATGCTCGCCGCGCTCGGCATCGTGGCGGCGGCGGCCATGCTCGGCACGGCGGTCACCATCTCCGTCGGCCTGGCGTCGGGCTTCGAGCGAAGCGCGGAGCGCGCCGACCTGGCTCATCTCACGGCTCGCTTCGACAGCGAGTCGGTGGAGGAGGTGGACTCGCGCGTGCGCACGCTGCCCAACGTGGCGGCGCGGGCCTACCGCCTCGAGGTCAAGAACATCGCGATGACGGCCGCCGGCGGCAGTTCGGAGCGAGGGGCGATCCACGTGGTGCGCGAGGGACGCCGCGGCTACGCCGTGGTGGAGGGTCGCGACCTCACCGATCGCTTCGGAGAGGTGGTGCTCGAGCGTGGGGTCGCGCAGGAGTGGGGCGTGTCGGTGGGCGACACCCTGCGCATGGAGGGGATCGGCCCCCACGAGGTGGTGGGCATCTCCGTGTCGCCGGACAACGTGGCCTTTCCCCTCTCGGCCGACCCTCGCGCATACATCGCTCACGAGGGGCTCGAGCAGCGCTACGGCCGGTACGACGCGCCCGTGAACATGGCCCTGGTGTGGGCCAACGACCCCTCGCGGCTCGACGTGACCCTCGAGCAGGCGCGCGCCGTGTCCTTCGGGATCACCGACCTGCGCTTTCTCACCCAGCGCGGCATCGCCCTGCAGATCGACCAGGCCGCCGGCATCGTGATCGCCCTGCTCGTGGGCTTCTCGCTCGTGGCTCTGGCCTCCGCGGGGCTCATGCTGGCCGCTGCCTCCAGGGCGGAGGTCGAGCGGCGGATGCAGACCGTGGGCGTGCTGAGAGCCCTCGGCTTCTCCCGCGCGGGCGTGGCGGGCGAGTACGCCCTCGAGGCAACGCTCATCGCCCTGCCGGCCGCGGCGCTCGGCCTCGCGCTCGGCAGCCTCGCCGCCGCGGGCCCGAGCGCGCGGGTGCTCGAGAGCCTCAACCAGCTAGCGCCCGGATGGGCGCTGGTGCCGTTCCTGCTGCTGTGCCTGATCGTGGTGGTGGCCATCGTGGCCGCGGCCACCGCCTGGCCCGCGTGGCGCGCGGCCTCGCGCCCTCCCGCCGAGACGCTCCGGGGCCCGGCGGTCCGCGCCCCCCGGACCGGCCGGCGCAGCATCCTTCCCGGCGGGCCCTTCGGCTTCGGCATGCGCCTGGTGGCCGCGCGACGCACGAGGGCCGCGGCCACGGTCGCGGTGCTCGGAGCCGCCACCGGCGTGGTGCTCCTCATGCTCGGGCTGGCCTCGTTGCTCGACCGGCTGGAGGGCGACCCGGCCATCGTGGGCAAGCGCTACCAGCTCTCGGCCCAGGCTCCGGCCTCTCAGACCTCCGAGATCCGGGCCATCGCGGGCGTGGCGGCGGCCGCTCCGCGCTACCTGGTCGAGGCGGCGGACTCCTTCAACCTCGGGGAGACCATGCGGCTGATCGCCTTCCCCGGCGACCACACCGTGTTCGAGACCCAGCCGCTCGCGGAGGGTCGGCGCGTGCGGGGCGAGGGCGAGGCCGAGATCGGGGTGGGGCTTGCCGACGTGCTCGGGATCCGCCCGGGCGGCGTGCTGCCGGTGCAGCTGCCCTCAGGAGAAGAGGTGCGCTTTCGCGTGGTGGGCCTCGTACGGGCGCTCGAGAACGACGGCCGGGTGGCCTACGTGCGCCCCGACCGCCTCCTCGAGGCCGCTCCCGATCTCTCGCCCACCATCGCCGTGCGCCTCGAGCCGGGCGCCAGCGCCTCCGCGGTGAACGACGACCTCGTGTCGCTCGGCGCCTTCCCCGAGGCCGCCGTGGGCGGCGCCACGACGAGCAACGCGCGCTTCCTCGGCGTGCTCGCCGATCTGCTGCGAGCCGTGGCGGCCCTGAACGCCCTGGTGTGCCTCTACGCCCTCGTGCAGGCGCTCGCCCTCACGGCGCTCGAGCGCCGTAACACCATCGCCGTGCTCCGGGCCGGGGGCGCCACGCGGCGCCACCTGGCGCTCGTGTTCGGCGGCGCGGCCGCGCTCGTGGTGGCCCTCGCCGCGCCCGTGGGACTGGTGCTCGAGCGCTTCGTGCTGGCTCCGGCGGTGAGCCGCCTCGCCGCCGACTACGCGGCGCTGCCGCTGAGCGCCGGACCGGCGCAGGTGGCCGCCGTGGCCGTGGGTCTCGCGGTGGTGGCCGTCGCGAGCTCGGCCTGGGTGGGGCGCAGGATCGCGCGAGAGCCCGTGGTGGCCGGGCTGCGGGCCGAGTAGCGGTGAGGGGCTTGCGCCGCGCGTTGCTCGCCGCCCTGGCCGTCCTCGTGGGGACGGCCGGATGCGGGGGCGCCGAGCCGGTGGCGCCCGGCCCCTCCACCGCCGTCACCTACCGGGACCCGGACGGCGACGCGGTGCTCGAGCGCGGGCCGGGCGAGCCCCTGGCCGACCGCACCGAGCTCGCGCCGCGTGCGGCTCTCGGCCGCCCGCTCGCCCTCTTCGCCCACCTCACCGACGTGCACGTGCTGGACGAGGAGTCGCCGGCACGGCTCCCCGTGCTCGATCGCCTAGGAGCCCCCTTCCAGTCCGCCTTCCGGCCGCAGGAGGCCCTTACGGCCCAGGTGTTCGCGGCCATGGTCCGCTCGCTGAACGAGTTGCGGCCACAGGCCGTGGCGATGACCGGGGACCTGATTGACAACGCCCAGGCCAACGAGCTCGACCAGGCCCTCGCGGTGCTCCGGGGCGGCCGCGTGGACCCGGCCAGCGGCCGAAGGGGCTACGACGGCCCGCAGGCGGCCTCCGGCGCCGACCCGCTCTTCTACCGCCCCGATGTGGACGCCCCGCGCTTCCCTGGGCTCCTCGCGCGCGCCCAGCGGCCGTTCTTCTCTCCCGGCCTCCGCGCCCCGTGGCACCCGCTCGTGGGCAACCACGACGTGCTTGCTCAGGGCCTGGCGCGCCCTACGCCGCAGATCAAGGCCGTGGCACAGGGAAACCGGACGCTGGCCGAGCTCGACGAGGGGATCGAGGTGCCCCGTGACGAGGCTCGCCTGAGCCCCGAGGTGGTGGACCGCGCGCTCTCCGGCGGCCTTCCCGGCCGCACCGAGCGCGTGCCCGCCGACTCCGACCGGCGCCAGCTCGCGGCTTCCGCGGTGGCTCGCCGCCTGCGCGCCGCGAGCGGCCAGGGCGGCAGCGGGCCGCGCCTCGACGCGGCGTACGACATCGGCGCGAACCTCCGGGCGATCAACCTCGACGTGGTCTCTCGGGAGGGCGGCTCGCGCGGTCGGGTCGCGGCCGGCCAGGAGGCCTTCCTGCGCCGCGAGCTGCGACGGGCCGGGCGCCGCTGGGTCGTGGTCTTCTCCCACAACGCCCTGCTCTCGTCGGCCGGTGGCGAGGCGCTGCTCTCTCAGCTCGACCGCCACCCGCGGGTGGCCGCCGTGGTGTCGGGCAACTCGCACCGCAACCGCATCGTGCCGCGGCGCACGCCGGGCGGCGGCTACTGGCTCGTGTCCACCTCCTCGCTCATCGACTATCCCCAGCAGTCACGCGCCTTCCGCCTCGTGGAGACCGCCGGCGGTGGCGCGGCGCTGGAGACGTGGATGATCGACCACGCCGGCGACCGGTTGGCCGACGTATCGCGCGAGCTCGCCTACGTCGACGCCCAGGGCGGCCGGCCCAAGCGGGCCGCCGGGGGGCCCGCCGACCGCAACGTGCGCCTCTTCTTGAGGTAGCCAGGAGCCCGCCGCAGGGCTCCTCCTCGTGCCGCGCGCCGGGCCGGGGGTGTGCGCCGCTTCGAAACCGGGCACCCCGATCCGTGTAAGGGAAGAACCCTGCCAAGCACCGACCGGGTCGAGCGTCCTCCGGCGCCTCGCCCGGAGACAAGGAGCAGCGACATGAGCGAGTCAAGGCGAGGAGCTCGTGCGTCATCGGACGCCGAGCGCTCACGAGAGCCCGGACCGGTGAGCCGGGACGCGCCGCCCCGCGAGGGCGTGCGCGAACGCGGGGGCGGCCCGACCACGGGTGAGGTCCGCGAGCGCCAGCGGGACCAGTACGGCGGCTTCAAGCTCGGCGCCATCTTCTTCGGGTGGCTGGTGGCCGTGGCCATCGGAGTGCTCCTCACCGCCATCCTGGGTGCCGCGGGAGCCGGATTGGGCCTGACCCAGGTCAACCCGGCGCAGGTCAATCCCGGTCAGGCCCAGACGGTGGGCATCGTCAGCGGCATCGTGCTGCTGATCGTCTTCGGGCTCGCATACTTCGCCGGCGGGTACGTGGCCGGCCGGCTCGCGCGCTTCGACGGCGTGCGCCAAGGCCTCGGCGTATGGCTGTTCGCGCTCTTGGTCGCGGTCCTCCTGACCCTG
>JBPCRE010000255.1:0-4713 GCA_050997195.1 Thermoleophilaceae bacterium | reverse complement strand
CGGCAGGGAGGCGCCGTACGGATTGGCGGGGTCGGTGGCCGCCAGCACGAGCGCGCCCGGCGACTCCTCCGAGCGCAACCCGCGCAGCAGCTCGACGGCCGCGCTCAGGGCGAACTGCGCGCCGCAGAGCCCCTCCACGAAGTAGCCACTGCGGGCGGCGCCGGGGTTCTCTAGGTTGGCGAGCCCTCCGTGGAGGGAGTAGAAGCCGCCGGGAATGCCCTCGGCGAGCACGGTCTCCCGGGTCACGATGCCGTAGCGCTCGAGGAGGATCTCGGCCTGCGCCCGCAGGCGTGACCCGTAGGCCGGAGCCTCGGCGAAGAGCGGCGTGGTGAGCGACCATCGACCCTGGATCTGTGGGGCTGCGGGACGGCGCCGGCGGGAGAAGCGCCGCGAGCGATCGGCGCTCGGGCGCGGCACCGAGAGGCGCGGCGCGCGCAGCGGCGCCCACGCGTCGTTGGTCACCTCGCCGGCCCAGACGAGATCCCAGAGGGCCTCCTGGAGCTCGGCCAGCTCGACGGCCACCCCGTTCACCGACAGGATGTCGGTGAGCAGATCGCTCCAGAAGCAGGCGCCGCGCTGAAGGCGCTCGCGGAGCGCCAGGTGCAGGGGATCGGCGGGGGGCTCGGCCCGGTTCGGCGGCGGGCCGAGCCAGGGCGCGTCCTCGCGGAAGTACAGGACCACGCGCCCCGAGGAGCGCCCGATCGCCCCGGCGCCGAGCCACACCACCTCGCCGGAGGCGCACAGGGCATCGAGCCAGGAGGGCGAGTACGCGCCCGTGCGGCGTGGAAGCACGTCGCGCTCCCACACCTCCGGGGTGAGCGCCACGCCCTGGAGGGACACGAGCACCTCGCGCAGGCGGTCCACGCCGGCGCCGCCGGCGGGCTTTCGGTCCACCCCCTGCCACACCGGCAGCAGGCGGGCGAGCGCGTGCTGCTCCGCGGGCTCCACCTCCTTTCTCAGGGAGGCGAGGGAGGCGCGGCGCAGGCGCCGGAGCACGTCGGGGTCGCACCACTCGCGCGTGGAGCCGCCGGGGCGCAGCTCGCCGCGGATCAGCGCCCCCGAGCGCTCGAGCTCGCGCAGCACCGGCGTGGGGTCGGGGCCGTAGCGGGTGGCCAGCTCCGCGGTGGTGAAGGGCCCGTGGGTGCGGGCGTAGCGGCGCGCGATCCGCGTCATCGGCTCCTCGACGGTGGCCAGGAACACCTCAGGTAGTCCACCGGGGGGCACGGCACCGAAGGCGTCGCGGTAGAGGCCGGCGTCCTCGGCGGCCACGAAGCGCTCCTCGCCGCCGATGCGCATGGCCACCGCGCGTCGCTCGCGCACGAGCGCCTCGAGCATCCGCGCGGCTGAGACGTCGCCGAGACAGCGCCTCTGCGCCTCCTCGGCGGTCAGGTCGCCGAGGCCGCGGAGCACGTCGTGGAGGGCGTCGGCGTTGGCCGCGCGGGTGCGCTCGCTCGTGCGCCCGAGGTCGGCCTCCACCTCCTCGAGCGCCGCCGGGTCGATCAGCTCGCGGAGCTCCTCCTGCCCCAGCAGCTCGCGCAGGAGGTCGCGGTCGAGCGAGAGCGCGGCCGCGCGACGCTCCGCGTTCGGCGTGTCGCCCTCGTACATGTAGGTGGCCACGTAGTCGAAGAGCAACGACGAGGCGAAGGGGGAGGCACGGGGGGTCTCCACCTCGACCATCCCGAGCTCGCGGCGGTGCAGCGCGCGCAGGATCTCGTCGAGCTCGGTCAGGTCGAGCACGTCGCGCAGGCACTCGCGGTAGGTCTCGAGGATGATCGGGAACTGCCCGTAGCGCTTGGCCACCTCGAGCAGCGACTGGGCCTTCATGCGCTGCTGCCAGAGGGGCGTGCGCCGGCCCGGGTAGGCGCGGGGCAGCAGGAGGGCGCGCGCGGCGTTCTCGCGAAAGCGCGAGCCGAAGAGCGCCGAGGAGGACAGCTCGCGCACCACGAGGTCCTCGAGCGTGTCGGGGTCGAGGAGCACGGTGTCCGCGCTCGGGGGCTCGTCCGCGTCGGGGAGGTGCACGATGATCCCGTCGTCCGACCAGATGGCGTCGGCCTCGAGGCCCAGCTCGTCGCGCAGGTGCGCGGAGAGCCCGAGGCCCCAGGCGGCGTGCACCCGACCGCCGAAGGGAGAGAGCACGCACAGGCGCCAGTCGCCGATCTCGTCGCGGAAGCGCTCCACCACGATCGTGCGGTCCGAGGGCACCACGCGCGTGGCGTCGCGCTGCTCGCGCAGGTAGGTGAGGAGGTTGCGAGCCGCGTTCTCGTCGAGGTCGTGGGAGGCCATGAGCTCCTCGGGTTCGCGCTCGACCGCGGTGCGGCAGAACTCGCCGATGGCCCTGCCGAGCTCGAGCGGGCGGCCGATCCCGTCGCCGCGCCAGAAGGGCACGGCGCCGGGCGCCCCGGGGGCAGGGGAGACGATCACGCGATCGCGGGTGATCTCCTCGATGCGCCAGCTCGACGCACCGAGCAGGAAGGTCTGGCCGGGGCGGGCCTCGTAGACCATCTCCTCGTCGAGCTCTCCCACGCGTCGCCCGTCGGGGAGATGCACGCCGAAGAGCCCCCGGTCGGGGATGGTTCCGGCGTTCGTGACCGCGAGCTGCCGCGCGCCGCGGCGCGGACGCACGGTGTCCTCCACGCGATCCCAGACGATGCGCGGGCGCAGCTCGCTGAACTCCTCGGAGGGGTAACGGCCGTCGAGCATGTCGAGCACCTGGTCGAGGAGCTCACGCGAGAGCTCGGCGTAGGGGTAGGCGCGGCGCACGAGGTCGTGGAGCTCGGGCACGCTCCACGGCTCCTCGGTGGCCGCGGTCATCGACACGATGTGCTGAGCGAGCACGTCGAGCGGGTTGCGCGGCACCACGGTGTGCTCGATCTCGCCCTCCTTCATGCGCTTGACCACCACCGCGCACTCGAGGAGGTCGGCGCGGAACTTGGGGAAGACGCGGCCCTTCGACACCTCGCCCACGCCGTGCCCCGCCCGGCCGATGCGCTGCAGACCGCGGGTTACCGACTTCGGCGACTCCACCTGGAGCACGAGGTCCACCGCCCCCATATCGATCCCGAGCTCGAGCGAGGAGGTGGCCACCAGGCAGGGAAGCTCGCCGGACTTCAGGAGCTCCTCGACCACCGTGCGCTCCTCGCGCGCGAGCGAGCCGTGGTGGGCGCGGGCGATGTCCGCGGGCCTCGCGTCGGGGGTGCCCGCGTCCTCTCCGGCCAACTCGTTCAGCCGCACCGCGAGGCGCTCGGCTCCGCGGCGGTTGTTCACGAAGATGATGGTCGAGCGGTGCGCCTGCACGAGGCGCAGAAGCTCCGGGTACACGGCGGGCCAGATCGAGCGGCGGGTGGCCGCGCCGCCGTCGAGAGGGTCGGGCACGTCGGTGCCGGCGTCGAGGGACTCGGTTGGGTTATCGGCCCGGCCGGTGCCCACGAGGTCCCCGCCGCCCGCCGCGGTGCCCATGCCGTCGACGGCCGGGTCGATCACGTCTTGGGCACCGGGCTCGCGCATGTCCTCGACGGGCACCTGGATGCGAAGGTCGAGCGGCTTGCGCTGGCCGGTGTCCACGAGCCGGCACTCGCGGGCCGGTCCCGTGAGGAAGCGGCCCACCTCCGAGAGCGGCCGCTGGGTGGCCGAGAGGCCGATGCGCTGCACGGGCCGGCCGGCCGCGTGCTCGAGGCGCTCGAGGGTGAGCGCCAGGTGGGCGCCGCGCTTGGTCTGGGCCACGGCGTGGATCTCGTCGACGATCACCCACTCGACCCCGGAGAGGAACTCCTGCGCCCGGCCGGTGAGCATGAGGTACAGCGACTCCGGCGTGGTGATGAGCACGTCGGGCGGCTTGCGGAGCATGGCCTGGCGCTCGCGCTGGGGAGTGTCCCCGGTGCGGATGCCCACCTCGATCCCCCCGCCGATGCCGGTCAGCGGGGCCCGCAGGTTGCGCTCGATGTCGTAGGAGAGCGCCTTCAGCGGAGACACGTACACGAGCCGCGTGCGCCGCTCGTCCTCGCCCAGGGGATCGGCCTTCAGGCGGTCGAGGCCCCACAGAAAGGCGGCGAGGGTCTTGCCCGATCCCGTAGGTGCGGAGAGGAGCACATGCTCGCCGGCGGCGATGGCCGGCCAGGCCTGGATCTGCGCCTCGGTGGGGCCCGCGAAGGCGCGCTCGAACCAGGCACGGACGATGGGGGTGAAGGAGGCGAGAGGGTCGATGGCCGGAGGCATGGGCGACCTTCGAGCGTAGCTCGGGGAGGCGGGAGCTCGGTTCGCCCGAGGCCTGAGTCGGGGGACGACCGATTGGCTGAGAGCGGAGCCGCGGAGGTACGAAGTCCGGTCTGCGAGCCTTCGGTCCTTGCGGCGAGCTGAGGGCGGGGACTCCGCCCGCTCATCCGACCAGCCTCAGGTGAAAGCCGACTACCCCCGAGCCCTCACCGAACGCGAGGCCTCCGTCCTGGCCAAGCTCCCTGAGTGGAGGGATTCCCGACCAAGCAGCACTCCGTCACCAATCCGAGCACGTGACCGTGGGTGGAGGATGCCCGTGCGGGTGCGCGAGCATCGAACTCGCAGTGGATCGCTCGACCGCGAAGCGGGCATCTCGGTCCTGGCGACCCTTCCCCGTCGAGCTCCAAGCAGAGAACGGCGATGGAGGAGCTCCTCTCGAGGTGATTCTCTTCGTCGAGGACGGCTGGTTGTCGTACCTCGAGCTTGTCTACTACGACAGGATCC
>JBPCRE010000171.1:0-4456 GCA_050997195.1 Thermoleophilaceae bacterium | reverse complement strand
CGGGCGGCCCGCTCCGCGCGGAAGCGATCGGCGGCCTCCCGCTGCCCTCGAAGAGCTTCGTCGGCGCCCTCGACCCGACCCGCTCGCTCGGCCCGGTAGCGAGCGGCCCGTTCGCGCTGGGCTCGCTCGGCGGCGTCCACGTCCTCACGCATACCGGCCTCCGAGACCTCGGGTCGACCCCTGCGGCGCAGCCGCTCGTTGCGGGCCTCGATCATCTGGTCGACCTCGTCGCGCTCGAGGGCGATCTCGGTCTCGAAGGAGCGGGCGGGCTTCCAGTCGAGGATCTCGGGACCGGTCTTGGATGACCACCGCGCGACCGCGAGGAAGAACAGCAGCAGAGCGACGAGCCCGCCGCCCACCGCCAAAGCGAAGTCCATGCGCGGCGAGTCTAGTTTCGAGCCCTGCTCGGAGCGCCGGGCGCCGAGCTGCCGAGAGCCTCAGCCGAGCTCGCGCTCGACGAGGGCCACGAGGCGACCCGTGATGGCCTCGCATTCGACGTCCTCCGGCGCCTCGACCATGACCCGCACGAGCGCCTCGGTACCCGACGGTCGCACCAGCACCCTTCCCCGGCCCGCAAGTGCCCCCTGCTCGGATTCGACGCCGCGCCACACCTCCGCCGCGCCGTCGAGGGCGCCGCGGTCCGCGACCCGGACGTTCACGAGTCGCTGCGGGAGCTTGCGCATGGCGCCGCGCTCGGCCAGGTCCGTGCCCTCGAGGGCCTCGAGGGTCATCAGGGCGGCGGCGGTCCCGTCGCCGGCCGGGACGAACGACGTGTCGATGATGTGGCCCGACTGCTCCCCGCCGAGGGCCCACCCGCGCTCGAGGAGCTCGGCCAGCACGTAGCGATCGCCCACCTTGGTCGTGGCCACGGGCACGCCGGCCTCCCCCATGGCCTGGTGAAAGCCGAAGTTGGTCATCACCGTGACCGCCACCCCTCCCCCGGCCAGGCGGCCGGTGTCACGGTGGTGCAGGGCGGCGAGTGCGATCAGCTCGTCTCCGTCCACCACGGTCCCGCGGCGATCCACCGCCAGCACGCGATCCCCGTCACCGTCGAAGGCAAAGCCCGCGTCGAAGGCCCCACCGGCCATCCTGGAGGCCAGGGCCTCGACGTGGGTGGAGCCCACGCCCTCGTTGATGTTGCGCCCGTCCGGCTCGGCGGCAAGGACCTCGACCTCGGCGCCGAGGCGCCGGAAGATCTCCGGAGCCACGCGGTAGGTGGCACCGTGCGCGCAGTCGAGGAGCACCCGCGTGCCCGTCAGATCCAGGGACTGGAAGCGGCCCTCGAGCTCACGCAGGTAGTCGCCCACCGCTCCGCGAAGCTGGCGCACCGTTCCGGGACTCGACGATGGCGCGGGCCGCTCGAGCCCGGCCTCGATCTCGGCCTCCTCCGCGTCCGAGAGCTTCGTGCCCCCCGGGCCGAAGAACTTGATGCCGTTGTCCTCGTAGGGGTTGTGCGAGGCGGAGACCACGGCGGCCAGGTCGAGACCGAATCTCCGCACCAGCAGGGCGGCGGCCGGGGTGGGGAGCACGCCGCCGAGGAGCGCGTCGCCCCCGGCCGCGGCCACCCCGGCGGAGAGCGCCGCCTCGAGCATGGGCCCCGACTCGCGGGTGTCGCGGACGATGAGCACCTGCGGAGCCTCGGCCGGGGAGCGGGCGGCCGCCGCCCGCCCCAGGGCGAGGGCGAGATCGGCCGAGAGAAAGTCTCCGGCTGCTCCTCGCACCCCGTCGGTGCCGAAGAGCGAGCGCCCCAAGCTCAGCGCTTCGAGAACTGCGGGCGCTTGCGAGCCTTCTTCAGCCCGGCCTTCTTGCGCTCCTTCTCACGAGCGTCGCGGGTGAGGAAGCCGCGCTTCTTGAGCTCGCTACGAAGGTTCGGGTCGGCCTCCACGAGGGCGCGAGCCACGCCGTGGCGCAGGGCGCCCGCCTGGGAAGACACCCCGCCACCGTGGAGCCTGGCCACCACGTCCATCCGCGAGGCGTAGCCCACGCTGTCGAGCGACTGACGCGCACGGGTCTGGAGCGCGGGCCTCGGGAAGAACTCCTCGAGTGCGCGCCCGTTCACGGTGTAGACGCCGCGACCGGGCTTCAGGATGACCCGGGCCACCGCGGTCTTTCGCTTGCCGGTACCCAGGTAACGGGCGTCCTGGGCCAGCTCGATGGCCGCGCGCGAGGGCGCGGGCTCGGCCACGGGAGCGTCGCCTGCCTCGGGGAGGGCCGGGTCCTCGGGAAAGGCGGGCTCGGCGTCCTCGGCGTAAGGGCTGGCGGCCGGGTCCGGCTCGAGGACGAGATCGGGCTCGAGGTGCGCGCCGGGGATGACCTCCTCCTCGGGCTCGCCCGTGCGTCCGGCTCGGGAGGCAGGCTCCGCAGGGGTCGGCGGCTCCGGCGGGGCGGCGTCGCCCTGCGTGGCGACGGGCGTGGACGCCTGCTCGTCGGCACCGGGCACCGCCTCCGTGGAGGCGGGCTGCTCCTCCGGGGCGGGCGACTGCTCGTCCGACGACGCCTCGGGCTCAGCAGGGGCGGGCCGGCGCTGCTCGTCCGCGGAGGCCTGCGACTCCTCGTCGGGACGGTCGGGGCTCTCTGGCTCTTCGGTCATCGGGTCTCCATTGCGACGGCGGTGGGCTGCTGGGCCTTGTGGGGGTGCTCGGGTCCCGCGTAGACCTTCAGCTTGCGAAGCTGAGCCCGGCCGAGCCGAGTTCGAGGCACCATCCCCTTCACGGCAAGGCGGATGACCTCCTCGGGCCGGCGCGTGAGCATCTCCTCGAGGGTCCGCGAGCGCAGGCCTCCGGGGTAGCCCGAGTGTCGGTAGTAGCGCTTCTCCGCGCGCTTGTTGCCCGTCACCGAGATCTTCTCCGCGTTCACGACGATCACGAAGTCCCCGACGTCGCAGTGCGGCGTGTACTCCGGCTTGCGCTTCCCGCGCAGCGTCTCCGCGATCCGGGCGGCCAGGCGGCCGAGGTTCTTGCCGTTGGCGTCGACCACGAGCCAGGCTCGCTCGCGGTTGGCGGGTGTCGCGACGTAGGTCTTCATCGAGGGGGCGTGCCGGGCACGGATCGTGTCCGCGGAGAGGGGCGCGACCGAGGCAGGATAGTGGCAGACGCCCACAGCGCCATCCGAAGGCCCTGGGCCGAGCGTTGCAGGAGTCGAGCCCACCGCGCCGACGGTCGAGATCGTCCTCGAAAGAGGCGTCGACTTGACACCCGGTTATAGTGCCCGCCGTCATATAAAGCCTGCCTAATCCGCTCGGCGTGAGTCGCGGCGGAACGGGGGACCCGATCGGGGGCCGTACGCGGCTTTCCGTGGGGCGAATCGGGCGTGGGTCGGGAGGTCCATCGCCGGTAGCGCCGCTCTTTCGGCGCGAGCCCGTCAGCTAACCCCGTAGGCCGGAGAAAGAGAGGCCGTTTGATGCTGGTCACGCTGACGTGCGCTACGCGCGCACACCGAAGGCTTGCCGTCGCCACCTCCGTCGTGGTCGGGCTCGCCTTCGGCGCGCCGAGCAGCGCGAGCGCCGTCACCGGCCGGCAGGCTCCCCCGCCCTCCGCCGACCCGGGAGCGCCGGCCGAGACACCGTCCTCGGTGCCCACCATCCGGCGCATCCGCTGTCTGCGGGGCTGCCCCTCCCCCTCGGCGGCCCAGGCCGGAGCGAGGATTCGCGTGGTCGGCTCCGGACTCGCCACCGTGCGCAAGGTCGTGTTCCAGGGCGCGGCCGGCAGCGCGGACGACGTGGCCATCCGCGCCCGGCCGCGCAGCGATCGGAGCCTGGTGGTGGCGGTGCCGGACGCAGCCGTCTCCGGCTCGCTGTCGGCCGTGGCGAGCCGTGCGCGGCGCTCGCGGCCGAGCCGGCGGCTAACCATCGTGTCCGAAGGCTCCGCGGAGGCGGCCCCGGCCGCGCCGGAGACCTCCTCGGCGCCATCGGGCCCCGGGACCTTTCCGGTGGCCGGCGCTCACACCTACGGCAGCGCCGGCGGGCGCTTCGGCGCCGACCGCGGGGGGCGCTCGCACCAGGGCCAGGACCTGACGGCCGCGTGCGGGACGCCGGTGGTGGCCGCCCGCGGCGGCGTGGTTCGGATCAACCGCTTCCAGTCGCTGGCCGGCAACTACCTGGTGATCGACGGCCCGGAGCACGACTACGCCTACATGCACCTCACCTCGCCCTCCCCGGTCGCGGTCGGGCAGACGGTGGCCGCCGGCCAGCAGATCGCCACCGTGGGCAACACCGGCAACTCTCGCGGCTGCCACCTGCACTTCGAGATGTGGGCCGAGCCCGGGTACCACCGGGGCGCGGCGATCGACCCACTTCCCTTCCTGAGGGCCTGGGACGCGGGCGGGTAGTCGCCCGGTAGCCCGGCGGCGAGCGGCCACCACGAGACCCCTCGGGGGACCGCGCGGTCTGGGTCGCGAGAAGCAAGAGGGGGGGCGGACGCAGGGAGCAACATGTGCGCAAACACGCAAACGACCAAGG
>JBPCRE010000158.1:0-4008 GCA_050997195.1 Thermoleophilaceae bacterium | reverse complement strand
GGTGGCCGTCGTCGAAGATCGCGAAGAACTGGCCGTCCCCCGCGAGGTTGTCGGCGAGGCCGGTGCCCGCGAGCGTGTCCGTGACCGGGTAGGTGGCGAAGCTCGACTCCCGCTGCTCACCGTCGGTCACGTAGGTCTCGCCGGTCTGCTCGAGCCGCTTGATCGAGTCCTCGGCGGCCGTGTCCTGCTCGGCTTGGAGCTGCTCGAAGGTGATCTTTCCGTCGTCGTGGTCCTGGAAGGCCTGCTGGAGCTTCATCGGCCGCGGCAGGGATCCGACCAACTCGGTGGGGACTGGCATGCTCTCTCCTCGTTTGCTTACAGGCGATCCGGCGTCGCGCCGGTCGGGGGAGCCCCGGAGGCTTCCGGGGGGCCCCGCCCTGTCCGCTCAGAGCAACTCGAGCAGCGCCATCTCCCCGGGTCGGGCGGCCCGATGCTATGGGCAGCGTTCGTCCAGGTCAAATAGGGAGCCGCCGGCCGCCCCTCGCGGTCGGGTCAGCGCCGCGGCCTCTGCACGCCCCACTGCCGCAACGCTCGGTAGGGCTCCAGCTCGCCCCCGTCGAGGTCGACCAAGCCCGAGTTCCAGCGCGTTCCCGGGGGCGTCTCGACGAAGTGGTAGTAGACCATCTGGCGCACCCATGGGTAGCTGGCAGCCTGCTTGAAGGCGCGCACCGTGTAGTCCGCGCGCCGCACCTCGGTCAGCGTTCGCTTCCGGGAGCCCTGCTTGAAGTAGCCGAACTCGGTGAGGTACACGGGCAGCGGATCGCCGGCGGGGGTCTGGACCGCTCCGCTGGCCCCGAGCCGCACGAGCGCGTCGTTCAACCGCGGTAGTCCCGAGAGGCCGATCTCGTCGGGCGGCTCGGCCACCGGGCGGTCGGGAGCGGTGAGGAACTGGTAGGGGTGGTGGGCGTAGCCGTCGGCCACGAGGCCCGGGCAGGGCCGCGCCGGGGCGTAGTCGGGACCCGCGCAGGCGGCTTCCCGGAGGAAGGCCAACGGCGCCACGACCTTGCCCACCGATGCGTTCGGCGCCGTCTCGCCCACCAGCACCTGCGCGGCTGGATCGGCGGCCTTGATCGCGGGGTAGGCGGCGTCCACGAGCGCGCGGTAGATGCGGGCGCCCACGAGCTCGCACGAGCCTCCACGACACACGCGCTGAGGGGCGAGGAAGGTCTCGGAGTTCGGCTCGTTCCAGATTGAGTAGCGGTCCACGCGGCCCCGGAAGTGGCGGGCCACGTCACCGGCGAAGCGGGCCATGCGCTCGGGCCGGGGAGCGCGGTAGGAGAGCCAGCGGTCTCCCTCGCGGTCGAACTTCGGGGTCCCGAGGAGCGCGATCTGCACCTTGATTCCCCGTTGGCGGGCCTTGGTGACCAGGCGGTCGTAGGGGCGGAAGTCGTAGAGCACCCGATCGCCGCGCCGGTGGCTCACCGCCTGCTCCCAGGTCATGCCCACGCGGATTCGCGTGGCGCCGAGGCGCGTGACCTGACGAAAGGCGCGCTCCTCGCTGTAGTTGCGCCGCTCGAGCAGCACGGCATCGTCCTGCACGCCGATCTCCATGGCCGGCGTTGGCTGTTCGTCGGCGCCCACCACCGCGGTGGCCGCCGTCAACGCGCACGCAACCCCCGCCAGCATGGCGCTCGCACGTCGAGTTGACTTCCTCACCCGATCTCCCTCCGTCGTCCCACTGCCGCGCGCGCCGCCGCGCCTCGGGTGCCCTATAGCTGCCCGCACCCGAGCCACGAAGCGTCGGCGCCCACCATCGGCGCCCCGGGAGTGTCGTGGCCGCGGAAGTCGGGCGGGTGAAGCAGCCGTTACCGCGAGTTAAGCCTTCGTAGAGATGGCGGCTTCGCGCTCCTCGACCGCCGGTCCACCGTCGCGGCGGGAATGTTGGACCTCGGGACAGGCCCCGGGCAGGTCAGGTGGGGTTATGATGCACTGTTCGCACGACCGCCGCCCGCGCGCGCGGACTCCTCCCGAGGGACACCTCCTGATGAACCGCATCTCTCCGCCCGAACGGGCCGCCGGCCTCTACGACCCCCGATACGAGCACGACGCCTGCGGCGTGGGCTTCGTGGCGCGTCTCGACGCCCGGCCCACCCACGAGGTGATCAGCCGGGCCATCACGGTGCTCGACAACCTCGAGCACCGTGGGGCGGCGGGCGCGGACCCCGAGACCGGGGACGGCGGTGGCGTGCTCATCCAGATGCCCGACGAGTTCTTCCGCGAGACCCTGCGCACGCGCCTGCCCCCGCCCGGGCGCTATGGGGTGGCCACCTGCTTCCTGCCCCGCCACGACGCCGGCCGCCGCCGCCGGCTCGAGCAGCTCCTGGCCGAGACGGTGGAGGCCGAGGGCCAGCGCGTGATCGGCTGGCGCGACGTGCCGGTGGACCCGCGGCACGTGGGCGCCGGGGCCGCCTCGGTGGCGCCCTTCGTCAAGCAGCTCTTCGTGGCCCGCGGCGATCGGCTCGAGGGAGATCAGGACGCCTTCGAGCGCAAGCTCTACGTGATCCGCCGGGTGGCTGAGCTCGCCACGCCGGACGACCTCGTGATCACCAGCTTCTCCACGCGCACGCTCGTGTACAAGGGGATGCTGAGCGCCCGCCAGGTGCCGGGCTACTACCCCGACCTGCGCGACGAGCGGGTCAAGAGCGCGCTCGCGCTCGTGCACTCGCGCTTCTCCACCAACACCTTCCCGAGCTGGGAGCTCGCCCACCCGTACCGGATGATCGCCCACAACGGCGAGATCAACACGCTCATGGGCAACATCAACTGGATGCGGGCGCGCGAGTCGGCGCTCGGCTCGAGCCTCTTCGGCGCCGACCTCGAGCGCACCATGCCCGTGGTGCGCCCGGGCGGCTCGGACTCCGCCACCTTCGACAACGTGCTCGAGCTGCTCGTGCTCTCCGGGCGCTCCCTGCCCCACGCGCTGATGATGATGATTCCCGAGCCCGCCTCGGGCCAAGCCGAGATGACCGAGGAGCTGCGCGGCTTCTACGAGTACCACTCCTGCCTAATGGAGCCGTGGGACGGCCCCGCCGCGGTGGCCTTCACGGACGGCCGCACGATCGGTGCCACGCTCGACCGCAACGGCCTGCGGCCCGGGCGCTGGATGGAGACCCGCGACGGACACGTGGTGCTCGCCTCGGAGGCCGGCGTGCTGCCCGTAGAGCCCGACCAGGTGGTGCGCAAGGGGCGCCTGCAGCCCGGCGAGCTGTTCCTGGTGGACCTCGAGAAGGGCCGGATCGCCGAGGACCACGCGGTCAAGCAGGAGGTGGCCGGCCGTAAGCCCTACGGGCGCTGGTACTCCGACCGTGCGGTGAGGATCGAGGACCTGCCCGGCCGCGAGCCACGCGTGCCGCGGCTGGAGCCGCTGCGCTCTCGCCAACTCGCCTTCGGGTGGTCCCAGGAGGATCTCCGCGTGCTGCTCGCGCCCATGGCCTCGGCCGGCCAGGAGCCCACCGGCTCCATGGGCAACGACGTGGCCCTTGCCGTGTTCAGCGATCACCAGCCGCCGCTCTTCTCCTACTTCAAGCAGCTCTTCGCCCAGGTCACCAACCCGCCCATCGACCCGCTCCGCGAGGACATCGTGATGAGCCTGGCCACGGCGGTGGGCACCGAGGGCAACCTGCTCTACGAGTCGCCCGAGCACGCCCACCAGCTCGTGATGGACCAGCCCATCCTGCGCAACTTCGAGCTCGAGAAGCTGCGCCAGGTCTCGCACGGCGTCTTCCGGGCCGAGACCATCGACATCACCTGGCCGGTGGCCGAGGGCCCCGCCGGCATGGCCGCCGCGGTGGAGCGCATCTGCGCCGAGGCCTCGCGCTGCGTCGAGGGCGGGGAGAACATCCTCATCCTGAGCGACCGCAACCTGGGTGAGGATCGCGTGCCGATCCCCTCCCTCCTGGCCGCCGCTTCGGTGCACCACCATCTCGTGCGCCAGGGCACCCGGTTGCGTGCCGGGCTCGTGCTCGAGTCGGGGGAGCCGCGGGAGATCCACCACCTCGCCGTGCTGAT
>JBPCRE010000092.1:0-4290 GCA_050997195.1 Thermoleophilaceae bacterium | reverse complement strand
CCGTGCTCGGCGAGGTAGAGGTTCTCGATGCCGAGGAACTTCTCGGCCTTCTCCACCCCCTGCTCGGTGACCGCCACGGTCTTGTGCTTCTCGTCGGGCTCGTAGTCGTAGTCGGCCGTCCACTCCTTGGCCTTGGCCTCGTAGCCCTCGGGCTTCTTGCCCGGCGTCATACGGGGAGCCAGCTTGGCGAAGCGGTAGTAGAAGTCGGCGGGCTGCTCGGCCTGCCCGGAGATGATCAGCGGCGTGCGCGCCTCGTCGACCAGGATGTTGTCCACCTCGTCGACGATCGCGTAGGCGTGCCCGCGTTGGTACTTCTCCTCGACGCTCGGGGCCAGGTTGTCGCGCAGGTAATCGAAGCCGAACTCGGAGTTGGTCCCGTAGGTCACGTCGGCCCCGTAGGCGGCGTGCTTTCGCTCGTCGCGCTCGCCGGCCTGGACGACGCCCACCGACGGCCCGAGCATCTCGTAGACCGGGCGCATCCACTCTGCGTCGCGGCGGGCCAGGTAGTCGTTCACGGTCACGAGGTGGACGCCCTTCCCGGGCAGTGAGTTCAGCACCACCGGCAGCGTGGCGGTGAGCGTCTTTCCCTCGCCGGTGCGCATCTCGGCGATCGAGCCGTCGTGGAGGACCATGCCGCCCACGAGCTGGACGTCGAAGTGGCGCAGGCCGAGCGTGCGCTTCGAGGCCTCGCGGGTCAGCGCGAAGGACTCGTGGAGCAGGCTGTCGAGCGGCTCAGGATCCTCGCCGCGAGCCCGCTCTCGGAGCGCGTCGGCGGCCTCGCGAAGCTCCGCGTCGTCGAGGAGCTCGAACTCCGCCTCGAAGGCGTTGATCCGCTCGACGCGCTTCTCGAAGCCCCGGTACTTCTTCTGCTCGCCGAGGCGCAGGGCACGGTCGAGTATCGACATGAGGGCGAGGGTAGCAAGAGGTTCGGGGCCGCAGGCGGGCCTCCCGACCGCGTCTCCGAGGGGCCCCGGAGACGCCCTCTGGGCCTATTCCGCCGGCGGCGCCGGCGGCTGGTCCTCGCGGCCCTCACGGCGGTTGCGCCGCTTGTCGCGGTGGCGCTTGACCTGACGCCCGAGCTCCTCGGCCACGAGGTTCACGGAGTGCATGACGCCCTCGGAGGCGTCGCGTGCGCGAAGGGTCACGCCCTTGAGGTAGAGCGTGGCCTCGGCCACCTGCGAGGCGCGAATGGCCGGATTGCGCTCGGCCGAGAGCTCCACCTCCATCACGGCCAGGGGCGAGACCTGCCGCCCGACCTTCTCGAAGCGGCGCTCCACGTGCGCCCTCAGCTCGTCGCCGATCGGGACTCCCCGTCCCCTGACCTCGATGCGCATCCGGTCCCCTTCCGCTGTGGTGGTAGGCGTGACCGGACTCTACGCCTCATGAGCGCGGGGGTGCCTTGCCTTGCTACCGCCCCGGTGTGCGCGCGTAGGCCACGGCGCGCACCTCGTCGGCTCCCTCGGCGAGAAGGGCACGGGCGCAGGCCTCGAGGGTGGCGCCGGTGGTGGCCACGTCGTCCACGAGGACCGCGACGCGTGGAGCCCGCGCGCCGGTGCGAACACGCACCGCTCCCTCGATGGCCGCGTCCCGGTCCGCGCGCGAGCGGCCCACCTGGGTCCCTCGGCCTCCCCGACGCTCGAGGCAGTCCGAGAGGTCAAGACCCGTCCTCTGCGCCAGCGCGCGACCGAGGCGCTCCGCCTGGTTGAACCCTCGGCGACGGCGCCGCACCGGGTGCAGCGGCACGGGCACCAGCGTGCCGCTCGCGAGCACGTCCGGCGGGGCGTTGGCGGCCACGGCCGCGGCCATGCCATCCGCAAGCCGGAGCGCCCCTCGGTACTTGAGCGCCCGGGCCACCGCGGCGGCCGGGCCCTCGTAGGCCAGGGGTGCCCAGACCCGCAGGGCGCCCCGCGCCAGCGGCTCCGGGCCGAGCCACCGCAGCTCGCGCGCGCATCCCGCGCAGAGCACCCGGCCCCCGGGGGCATGCCCCCCGCACCCCGCGCAGAGCGGCGGCGCGACGAGGGCCAGGAGGGTGGTGAGCCCCACGCCCGGAATGCTCCTTCGCGCTCGCCGACCGCACGGCGCGCACTGCGACAATTCACCGCCGGCCGCATCACGGCGGCGCACCAACGCGCTGTCGCCGGCGGCCGGCGAACCCCATGGCCCAACCCGAGATCCACTGGACGCTCGCCCCCTCCGCGCTCCTGCCGCTGCTCGCGTACGCGGCGATCTACGTGTGGCGCTTCCGCCGTGCTCGGAGCGAGGCCGGTGGCCGCGGCGCCGGGCTCTTCCAGGCGTTCGCCTTCACCGGGGCCCTGCTCGTGATGGTCATCGCCGTGGCCTCCCCCCTCGACGGCCTCGGCGAGGAGTACCTCTTCTCGGCCCACATGATCCAACACATCCTGCTGAGCGACATCGCGCCGCTGCTGCTGCTGCTCTCCCTCTCACGCGTGATCATGCGACCGGCCACCCGCCGGCTGATGAGGCTCGAGCGCGCGCTCGGGCGTCTGGCCCACCCGGCCACCGGGCTCATGGTCTGGTTCGGACTGGTCTACCTGTGGCACATTCCGGCGCTCTACGTGGCCGCCATCGAGAACCCGGTCCTCCACGCGCTCGAGCACGCTTCGTTCTTCACCGCCGGCGTCGCCGTCTGGTGGCCGCTCGTCCAGCCCGTGCCGATGCGTCGGCGCCTGACCGGCCTCTCGACCTTCGCCTACATCGGCGCGGCCAAGGCCGGGCTCGCCGCGCTCGGCCTCTTCCTCACCTGGTCGACCACCGTGGCCTACTCGTTCTACGCCACCGCCCCGCGCGTCTGGGGCATCTCCGCCATCGACGACCAGAACGCGGGGGGCGCGATCATGATGGTCGAGCAGTCCACGGTGCTGGTGATCGCCTTCTTCATCCTCTTCGGGAAGATGCTCGCGCAGTCGGAGGAGGACGAGCGCCGGCGCGAGCGCCTCGAGGACGCCGCCCGCACCGCGTGAAGGCCCTCGGCTGGATGGCGGTCCTCGTGGCCGTGGCGCTGATCGCGGTGGTGGCCGTGCGCGCCCTCGGCTCGGGCGCCAGCGCGCTCGTGCCCGGCTCCGACAATGCCGGGGGACCCGAGCCCGCGCCGGCCGCCGCCCCCCTCGTTCCCGAGGGCCAGGGCCTCTCGCCGCGCGAGGTGGCCGACTTCGAGCCCTTCCGCTTCGATCCCGACGAGGAGGAGGACTATCTCGAGCGCGGTCGCGACGGCCTCGCCCACGTGCTCTATGCGAAGAGCGCAGGCGGCGTCGAGGCCGCGGCCGCTCGGGTGGCGGGCTACCGAAAGGACATCGAGGCCGCGGCGCAGCGCCACGGAATCGAGGCCGACACGCTGGCCGCCGTGGTCTTCCTCGAGAGCGGCGGGCGCCCGGAGGCGATGGCCGCCGGCGACCCGGACGGCGCCGTGGGCCTGGGGCAGATCCTGCCCGGCACCGCCACCACGGTGCTCGACATGGACGTGGACCTCGCGCGGTCGAAGACGCTCACCGCTCGGATCGAGCGCGACCGCCGTCGAGCCATGCGCGCGCCCACCACCCGCCGGCGCCGGGCCGCAGCGCTCCGCGTGCGCCAGCTCACCAGCGAGCGTCGGGCGGTGGACGAGCGCTTCGACCCAAGCGCCTCCCTCGACGGCGCCGCGCTCTACCTAGGCGACAACACGGCCCGCTTCGGGCGCGAGGATCTCGCCGTGGCCTCGTACCACATGGGGGCGGGGAACCTCGAGAACGTGATCGAGAGCTACGTGTCGCCCCGGCGCCCGCGTCGGCGCATCCGGCGCACGGTGGCCGACTACGAGCTGTCCTATCCCCGCCTCTTCTTCGACTCGACGCCCACGCGCAACCCCGCCACCTATCGCCGGCTGGCCACCCTCGGCGACGATTCGCGCACCTACGTATTCCGGGTCGAGGCCGCCCGCGAGATCCTGCGACTGGCCGCCGATGATCGCGAGGAGCTGGCGCGGATCGAGCGCCTGCACCTGGCCAAGGCGAGCGCGGAGGAGGTCCTTCGCCCCGCGGAGGACAACGAGCCCTTCGAGGACCCGGAGGAGGTGAGGGAGGCCTACGAGGACGGCGACCTCGTCTCGCTCCCCAACCGGCCACGGCGGCTCGGCTACCGCGTAGACGGCAAGATGGGCTCGCTCGCCACCCGGCTCGGCCAGCGTCCGGCCCTCTACCGCGGCCTGCGGCCCGAAGCCCTCGCGGTGCTCCTCTACATAGCCAAGGAGACCCGCCGGATCTCCGGTGGAGAGGGCGCCCTTCGCGTGACGAGCAC
>JBPCRE010000028.1:0-6560 GCA_050997195.1 Thermoleophilaceae bacterium | reverse complement strand
GCCGACGCCGAGCTCATGTTCGTCGGCGAGGCACCGGGGGCCAACGAGGACCGGGAGGGGAAGCCCTTCGTGGGCAACGCGGGCCGGCTGCTCGACAAGCTGCTCGTGGAGATCGGCCTCGAGCGCGAGGACACCTTCATCGCGAACGTCCTCAAGTGCCGCCCGCCCGGCAACCGCGACCCCCAGCCGCACGAGATCGAGGAGTGCACGCCCCACCTCACGCGCCAGGTCGAGCTGATCGAGCCGACCGTGATCTGCACCCTTGGCAACTTCGCGCTCAAGCTCCTCTCGGGCTCCCCGGCGGGCATCACCAAGGTGCACGGGAGGCCGCAGGCGCACGAGATCGGCGGGCGCTCGGTGGTCCTCTACCCGCTGTTCCATCCCTCAGCGGCGCTGCGGGCCACGGCGGTGCTCGAGCTCCTGCGGGTGGACTTTGCGCACCTGCCGGGGCTGCTGGCGGAGCGGATCCCCCGGAGTCCCACCGGTGAGGGCCCGGTGGGCGAGGAGGGCCCGCCCGCCGTCGGTGGGGACCAGCTCGGCTTCTTCGGGTAGGTCTCGACCGGGGGCGGCCTCGACCTCGTAGCCATCCGGGTCCCTGAAGAAGAGGTAGGGCGCTCCCAGGGCAGAACCCGCCCTCGTCGTGGATCGTCCCGCTGCCTGCGGCGACGCGCCGCCGGGATCGGTGGTTCTAGGCTGAGAACAAGCCCTCAGGCGTCCGCGGGGGCTTCGGCCAACTGGGGCCGAGCCCCTCCCTCACGCCACCCGCTCGCCCGCCCCCAGTCGCCTCGCGGGCACCTTCAACCGCCCGACGGCCAACAGGCCCGCGCCACCGGCCAGCAGCAACTGGATGGCCAGACCGGTGGGCCAGAGCGGCGGGCCGCTCGCTCCGGCCTCGGAGTCGCGCACGGCCTCGTGGTCCCGCACGAGGCGCCCGGTTTCTCGTAGGACGCTGAGCGGATTATCCGCGCCGCGCGGGCTCGGGGCGGCGTCGGCCAGCACGATCACCGGGTCGGGGGCGAGCAGGACCCAGCGCCAACCGACCTCCGTCGTGCCCACGCCGTTCGGGTCGCTGGCCGACGCGTAGGCCAGGGCGAACACGATCGGGCTTCCGATGGTGAGCGCGAACACCACGGCGTAGGCGGCCACGGCCGAGAGGGCGGGGCGGGGGATGAGCGCCGATGCCGCGAGGCCGAAGGTCGAGAGCACGGCGCAGGTGACGAGCAGGACGAGGTACACGACGAGCACCGAGATCACGCTCACGTCCCCCTCGACGAAGCACCACAGGGCGAGCGGGAAGGTGGCGGCGAGGAACGCCGCCGCGGTGGCGGTGGCCGCGCCGAGCTTGGCCAGGAAGATCTCCCACGGGCGGTAGAGGGTGGCCTGAAGCACGGCCAGGGTCCCCCGCTGGCGCTCGCCGTTGATGGCGCCCGAGGTGAGCGAGGGCACCACCAGGCACGCCAGCGCGAGCACGAAGAGCGCCAGGGAGCCGAACATGAAGGGCCCGAGCCGGAACCCCTCGCCGATTCCGGACACCGCGGAGCGCGTGAGGGCCAGCAGGCCGAGCAGCGCCAGGGTCCACACCCCGAGCACCACCCACCACCGCCGCCCACGCAGGCGCTGGCGAAGCTCGCTGACCACGAGGTCGATCATCGGGCCCGCTGCTGTTCGCCGGACCCGAGAAAGGCTCGCTCGAGCCCTCCCCGCCGGGGAGAGGCCTCGACCAGCCGCACGCCCGCACCCACCAGCCGCGCGATGAGCTCGGCTGCCGCCTCCTCGCCCGCCAGGTCGACCTCTATCTCGCCTGGGCCGGCGGGCCGGGCCACGAGGCCCGCGGCCTCGAGGCCCCGCGTGAGCGCGTCGTGGTCCAGGGCGCGGAGAATCCACGGCTGAGAGCTCGAGGCCGTCGAGGGCTCGCCCACGGCGTACTCGCCGGTCGCCCGGCCGGCCTCCATGAACACCGCGGCGTCGGCCACCTCCTCGAGCTCGGAGAGGATGTGGGAGGACACGAGCACGCACGCTCCGCCGGCGGCCTGGGCCCGCAGCTGATCGCGGAGCTCGACGCGGGCGCGCGGGTCGAGGCCGCTCGCCGGCTCGTCGAGGAGCAGCACCGAGGGGCGGTGCACGATGGCCCGGGCGAAGCCGAGGCGCTGCTTCTGCCCGCGCGAGAGCGTGTCGATGCGCGCACCGGCGCGGTCCTCGAGACCAACGCCCGCCAGGAGCTCGCGGGCCCGCCCGGGGCGCTCCGCCCGCGGCAGCCGGTAGGCGGCGCCGAACAGCTCGAGGTACTCCTGGGCGGTGAGGCCCTCGTAGACGCCGAAGAAGTCGGGCATCCAGCCCACCGCCCGGCGCACCGCGAGGGGATCGGCCAGCGGATCGCCGCCGGCTACCCGAACCCGCCCGGAGTCGGGGGCGAGGAGGCCGGCGAGGATGAGCAGGAGCGTGGTCTTGCCCGCGCCGTTCGGCCCCACGAGGGCCACCACGCGCCCGGCCGGAGCCGAGAGGTCGAGGCCCTGGAGGGCCCGGACTCCGCCAAAGGCCCGGGTGAGTCCCTCGGCGAGGATGGCGGGCTCCCCGACGGCGGCCGTGGCCGGCCGGGTGACGTCGGCGGGGGCGCGACCGGCCATGGCTCGCAGGGTAGGGCACCATCCCTCGAGCCATGAGCGTCGTCGAGATCACCGGGCCGGAGGAGACCGAGGCCCACGGCGCTCGCCTCGCCGAGCGCCTCACCTCGGGCGACGTAGTGGTGGTGACCGGCGAGCTCGGCGCGGGCAAGACCACCTTCGTGCGCGGCGCCTGCCGCGCCCTGGGGGTGACCGAGCCGGTCACGAGCCCGACCTTCACCATCGGCCATCTCTACCGCGGGCGAATGGAGGTGGCCCACCTAGACCTCTACCGCCTCGGCTCGCTCGAGGACGAGGACCCCGCCCTCCTGGCCGACTACCTCACACCCGAGCGCGTGGCCTTCCTCGAGTGGCCGGAGGTGGCCGCCTCAGCGCTCGGTCGGGTCGCGGCCCGGGTGCACCTGAGCCACGCCGGCGCGGACCGGCGCCACCTCGAGATCGAGATGACCCGCCCGTGAACGTGCTCGGCTTCGACACCTCGACCGCCGCCACGTCGGCCGCCGTGCTCCGCGCGGACGGCGCCGTGTTCGAGCACTCGTCCCCCCCGGAGGACTCGGGCGGGCGCCCGGGCCACGCCCGCGAGCTCATGCCGGCCGTGGCCCGCGTCATGGAGGAGGCGTCGGTGGCCTTCGCGGAGCTCTCCCTCATCGCCCTCTCGCGCGGCCCCGGCTCCTTCACGGGGCTGCGGATCGCCGCCGCCACCGCCCGCGGCCTCGCCCACGCCCACGGCACTCCGGTGCGTGGCGTCTCCTCGCTCGCGGCGCTGGCGCAGGGCGCCGGCGAGGGGCTCGTGCTCGCGCTGCTCGACGCCCGTCGCGGAGAGCTGTTCGCGGCCCTCTACGAGGGGAGCGCCGAGCTTTGGGCCCCGTTCGCGGCCTCGCCCGAGGAGGTGGCCGAGCGCGCCTCGGAGCTGCCCGAGGCGCCGCTGGCGGTGGGAGACGGCTCGCTACGCTCTCGGGTCATGCTCGAGGCCGCAGGCGTCCGCGTCGCCCCCGCCGATTCGCCGCTGCACGTGGTCCGCGCCGCGTCGGTGTGCCGGCTCGGCGCCGTCGCGCCCGACTCGCCCGACGCCACCCTTCCCCTCTACATCCGAGAACCGGACGCCCGACCCGCCCGATGACCGATCCAACCAACGTACGCCGGCTGACCTACGCCGACCTTCCCCAGGTGATCGCCATCGAGCGGCGCGCCTTTCCCACGCCGTGGTCGCTCGCCATGTTCGTGCTCGAGCTGTCGAAGCCCTCGGGAATCTGCCTGGCCATCGTGAAGGGCGAGCGCCTGGTGGGCTACACCGTGTGCTCGCGCTACGACACGGTCTGGCATCTCATGAACGTGGCCGTCGACGTGACCGAGCGCCGCCAGGGCCTGGCCACGCGCCTGCTCGAGGAGCTGTTCGCTCGAGGCGACCGCCTGGACGAGCAGTACACCCTCGAGGTGCGCACGTCGAACGCCGGGGCCATCTCGCTCTACGAGGACTTCGGGTTCCGGGCGGGCGGGCTGCGCCGGGGCTACTACCACGACAACAAGGAGGACGCCGTGATCATGTGGCGCACGGTGGGCTCCGGCGACGAACCGGCGTCGGCGGCGGAGGAGGCCGGCGCGGCGAAGCGCAACGGAGGAGCCGCCGGGAGCATCCGGCCCCGGACGCCGGGCGCCCGGGCGTGATTCTCGGCGTCGAGACGAGCTGTGACGACACCTGCGCCGCCGTTCTCTCCCACGGGGGCGAGGTGCTCTCCAACGTGATCGCCTCCCAGGGCCTACTCCACGATCGCTACGGCGGCGTGGTGCCGGAGGTGGCCTCACGCCGGCACCTCGAGGTGATCGACGCGGTGATTGACGACGCGCTCGAGCGAGCGGGCGCACGGCTCGAGGACATTCGCATTGTGGCCGTGACGCGCGGGCCGGGTCTGATCGGTGCGCTGCTCGTCGGCCTCTCGGCCGCGAAGGGACTCGCCGCCGCTCTCGGCCTCCCGCTCGTGCCCGTCGACCACCTGCACGGCCACGTGACCGCCGCGCTGCTCGGCCGCGACCCCGCGGAGATGCCCTACCTCTGCCTGGTGGCCAGCGGGGGCCACACCTTCCTGGCCCGCGTGGACGAGCCGGCGCGGTACACGGTGCTCGGGCGCACCCTCGACGACGCCGCCGGCGAGGCCTTCGACAAGGGAGCCCGGCTGCTGGGTCTTCCCTACCCCGGCGGGCCGGCCGTCGACGCGCTCGCCCGCGAGGGGGACCCCGAGGCGTTCGCCTTTCCCCGCTCGCAGCCGGGCGAGGGGCTCGACCTCTCGTTCAGCGGACTGAAGACGTCGCTTCTCTACCGCGTGCGCGACCTCGGACCGGTCGAGGCCGATCGTCGCAGAGCGGACCTCGCCGCCTCCTACGAGCGCGCGATCGTGGAGGCGCTCGTGACCCGCGTGCGCCAGGCCCTCGAGCGCGAGGCCCTCACGAGCCTGGCGCTCGGCGGCGGGGTGGCCGCCAACTCGGAGCTTCGCCGCCGAATGGCCGTGGAGTGCGAGCGGCTCGGTGTGGCGCTGTCCGCACCCGGGCTCGATCTCTGCGTGGACAACGCCGCGATGATCGCCGGCGCTGCGCGCTTTCTCGAGCCCCTGCACTACCCGGCCTACCTCGACCTCGACGCCGCGGCTCGGCCGCTCGCGCCGGCATGAGCCGGGTGACGATCTACGGCAAGCCGGGATGCTGCCTCTGCGACGAGGCGCGGGGCGTGCTCGAGCGCGTGCGAGCCTCGCAGCCCTTCTCCCTCGAGGAGGTGGACATCACGCTCGACCCGGTGCTCGAGCGCCGCTACCGCGAGCGCATCCCGGTGGTGCTCGTGGACGGCGTCGAGGCCTTCGAGTACCACGTCGAGGCCTCTGAGCTGGCCAGTCGGATCGGTACAGTGGACCGGTGAGCGCTAAGGACTCCCTCGCTGTCACGCTGGGGCTCACCGAGGGCGACGGCGACCGCCTCTCGCTCGGCGTCGCCGCCCGCCTCTCGCGCTATCTCCAGGTGCTCACCCAGGCCAAGAAGATGGGCAAGGAGACGATCTCCTCGCAGGAGCTCGCCGACTACACCCACGTGAACTCCACGCAGATCCGGCGCGACCTCTCGGGGTTCGGGAAGTTCGGCAAGCGCGGGGTGGGCTACAACGTGGATTCGCTCGTCTCGCAGATCCGCAAGATCCTGCGCACCGCGGGTCAGCACAACATCGCGCTGTTCGGCGCCGGGCACCTCGGCAAGGCGATCGCCTCCTCGGATGTGTTCGCCGACCACGGCTTTCGCATCGTCGCCCTGTTCGAGACGGACGCCTCGAAGATCGGCGAGCAGGTCACGCCCACGCTCACCGTGCGGCCCTACCGGGAGATGACGGAGGTCGTGCGCAGCGAGGAGATCATCGTGGGCGTGCTCGCGGTGCCGAGCGATGCCGCCCAAGGGGTGGCCGACGACCTTGTGGCCGCGGGGGTCAAGATCATCTTCAACTACTCCGAGCGCCTGCTGACCGTGCCGCCCGAGGTGACCGTGCACACCTCGAACCCGGCGGTCGACCTGCTCTATGCGCTCTACTTCTACCTCGCGTAGGCGGCCCCGATGCTCGACATGATCCGCGCTCGGGAGGTGTTCGAGGCCTCCGAGGACTTCACGGTGGGCATCGAGGAGGAGTTCTCGCTGCTCGACGCCCAGACGCTGAGCCTCAGCCAGCGCTTCGAGGAGCTCTCGGCGGCGGCGCTCGACGATCCGGTGCTCGCCGCCTCGCTGGCCGGGGAGCTCATCTCCTCGGAGATCGAGATTCGCTCGGGCCGCGGGGCCGACTTCGCCGAGGCCATCTCCCACCAGCGCGAGGCCCGCGCCCGGCTGTTCGCGCGCGCCGGCAAGCGCGGCGTGCTTCTCGTCTCGACGGGAACACATCCCCGGAGGCCCTGGCAGAGGCAAAACATCCTCGCAAAC
>JBPCRE010000017.1:0-3901 GCA_050997195.1 Thermoleophilaceae bacterium | reverse complement strand
CTCCGGCACGTGGCCGGTCCTGGTGGGCAGCGAGGGCGAGCGCCACGCGCTACTCTCTTCGCCGATCATCCTGCCGGACTATCCTCAGATCGCGCCCGAGAGCCCCGGCGACCTCTTCGACGCAGGGGAGATCGACCAGATGCTCGTGCTGAACATCCTCAGCCTGACCGACGAGGAGAAGGAGGAGATGCGCGACTCCGATCCGCGGACGCGGGAGATCCTCGAGCGCACCGCCGCCCTGTCGCCGGAAGAGATGATGAGCCTCCACGGCGCCATCCGCGAGTTTCAAGCGGTCCGGGCCCGATGAGGGACGAGGACATGGGCATGTGGGAGGAGCTCGAGCGGCCGGCCCCCGAGAGCGTGACGGTCGGGGGAGTCGAGGTCCGGCAGGGCAGCCGGGTCCGGCTCAGGCCGCGCCCTGGGGGCGACGTCTTCGACATCGCACTCGCCGGCAAGGCGGCGGTGGTGGAGGGCATCGACCAGGACTTCGAGGGCAACATCCACGTCGCGGTCACGATCGAGGAGGACCCAGGTCGCGACCTGGGTGAGGACCGGCAGCCCGGCCATCGCTTCTTCTTCTCGGTGGAGGAGGTGGAGCCGCTGGCGGAAGCGCGCCCGGTGCTCGCCCCGGCGGCGCGCGTCCTCGTGGCCGGGATCGGGAACGTGTTCCTGGGTGACGATGGCTTCGGTGTCGAAATGGCCGCCCGCCTCACCGAGCGCAAGCTCCCGCCGGGCGTAGACGTCGGCGACTTCGGAATTCGCGGGATGGATCTGGCCTACGCCCTGCAGGAGTACGACGTGGCCATCTTCGTCGACGCGGTGCCCCGCGGGGAGGCTCCCGGCACGCTCTACGTGATCGAGCCCGACCTCGAGGACAGCGGGCTCGCGGTCGACACGCACGGCATGGACCCCGTGAAGGTCATCGGACTGGCACGGGCGCTCGGAGGCCCGCTGCCCCGGGTGCTGGTCGTGGGCTGCGAGCCGGCGACGCACATGAACCCGGATGAGGAAGAGATGGCCATGGAGCTCAGCGAGCCGGTGCGCGCGGCGCTCGACGAAGCGGTACGGCTGGTCGAGTCCGTGCTCGACGATGTGACGGTAGGCAACGATGACGAAAGGAAGGTGAGCGGCTCATGAAGAAGGGCGTGCTGGCAGTACTCGTGGTGCTTGGCGGGCTGGGGGCTGTGGTGGGGATCCAGGTCCCCGAGATCAAGCGGTACCTGAAGATCAGGGAGATGTAGGACTCCCATGCATCGAACCAAGGTGAAGGTCGTCGAGGGAGTGCTCGACGCGAACGACACGCTGGCCGAGGCCAACCGCTCCGATTTCGAGCGGGCCTCGGTGACCGTGATCAACCTCATGAGCGCTCCGGGGGCGGGCAAGACGACGCTGCTCGAGCGGACGTTCGAAGCGGGGCTCGACGGACTGCGCCCCGGCGTGCTCGAGGGCGACGTGCAGGGCAGCATGGACGCGGACCGGCTCTCGGTCTATCACGTCCCGGTCACCCAGCTGAACACCGACCCGGGCTTCGGGGGGGAGTGCCATCTCGACGCGAACATGGTGCGCTCGGCGGTCCCCTCGCTGCCGCTCGACGACATCGACCTGCTGCTCGTCGAGAACGTGGGCAACCTAGTCTGCCCGGCCGAGTTCCGGATCGGGGAGCACGCGCGGGCGATGATCACCTCGGTCACCGAGGGCGAGGACAAGCCGCTGAAGTATCCGCTGATGTTCCGCGCCTGCGAGCTGGTGGTGGTCAACAAGGTCGATCTCCTCCCCCACCTCGACTTCGACCTCGACCGGCTGCTCGCCAACATCGACGCCGTGAATCCCGGCGTGCCGCGCCTGCTCGTGAGCGCCCGGACCGGAGAGGGAGTCGAGGGGTTCCGGGACTGGCTGGTCGGGGCGGCGGGGCGCCGCGAACCGGCCGCGCCGAAGGAGGTGGCCGCGCCCGCGAGCGCGGTGGCATCGGTGTGACGCCGATCGCGTCCGACGAAGGCATCGAGCCGCTCGTCGCGGCGCACGTGGCCCGCCGTACCGAGGCGGGCCGGTGCTTCTTCGACGCGGAGGGCGACCGGATCGCTCGCCTGTGCCACCGGATGGCCGAGCGCTTCGCCCGCGGCGGGCGGCTCGTGGCCTTCGGTCGCTCCCCGGCCGCGCGCTCGGACGCACGGCACGTGGCCGTCGAGTTCGTGCACCCCGTGATCGTCGGCAAGCGCGCGTTGCCCGCGCTCGGGCTGGCGGGCGAGGGGGGCCCCCTGCCCGCCCAGGTCGATCTCGCGGCCGCGCCCGACGACATCGCCATGGCCTTCGGCACCGAAGAGGGGTGCGCGGAGACGGCCGAGGCCCTCGGCACGGCGGCGCGGAGGGGGTGCCTCACCGTCGCCTTCTCGCGGGCGGGCGCCGAGTGGGACTTCGAGGTCCCCGCCGAGGACCCGTTCGTGCGCCAGGAGACCGTCGAGACCCTGTACCACGTGCTGTGGGAGCACGTTCACATCTTCTTCGATCACCGCGGCCTGCTCGAAGGCCGCGACACCCGGAAGACGCACGACACCGGCGCTTCGAGCTTCCTGTACCCGTTCCTGTCCGAGCGCGAGCATGACCTCGACGCGGTGCTGGGGGACGTTCGCCGCTCCGTGGCCATGAAGGCAGAGGAGGTGGCCGCGCTCCGTACCCGGACGCTCACCGAGGGAAGCGAGACGATCGCCGGCGCCGCGCGCGCCCTGCGCGAGGCCTTCGAGGCGGGCGGCAAGCTCCTCGTGCTCGGCAACGGCGGCTCGGCCACCGACGCGATGGACGCCGTGGCGGACTTTCGGATACCGCCCGTCCCGGGCTGGACGGCACGCCCGGCGCTCGACCTGACCGAGGACACGGGGATCATCACCGCGGTCGCCAACGACATCGGCGTGGAGGCCATCTTCGCGCGCCAGATCATCGCCTACGGCGGGCGGGGCGACGTCGCGATGGCGCTGTCCACGAGCGGCAACTCCGTGAACATCATCGCGGCGCTGGCCGAGGCCCGGCGCCGCGGGCTCACGACGATCGCGATGGTGGGCTACGACGGCGGCCGGGTGGCCGAGGAGGGGCTGGCCGACCACGTGGTGGTCACGCGCTCGGAGCACATTCCGCGCATCCATGAGGCCCAGGCAAGCGCCTATCACGTGCTTCGGGAGCTGGTGGAGCGGGTCGGGCCGAGCGAACCGGCGCGTTGACCGGCAGGCCGCCGGCGCCGCCCGGCGTTCCGGCACGGGAGCGTCGAGGCCCGAGGGCCTCCTCTCCAGGGGCCCCTGCTGGCCGGCGGCGGCGGGTGCGGGCCCGAGTCGAGGGAACAGTGCAGGGCGTTGGTTTCAGGCCCTTCGTGCACCGCCTCGCCGGCGAGCTCGAGCTGGCCGGCCGGGTGTCGAACGACGAGCGCGGCGTGGTGATCGAGATCGAGGGAATCTCGCCCGCGGTTGAGGCCTTCCTCGACCGCCTGCCCGCCGAGGCGCCGGCCCTGGCCGTGGTCGAGGGCGTGGCCTGCGAGGAGCTGGGGCCGACGGGCGAGCGCGGCTTCGCGATCGCGGCGAGCGCCGCCTCCGGCCGGCCCTCGGCACCCGTGACCCCCGACGCGGCGACGTGCGAGGACTGCCTCGCGGAGCTGGTCGATCCCGCGGACCGTCGCTTTCGCTACCCGTTCGTCAACTGCACGAACTGCGGCCCGCGCTTTACGATCGTCCGCGGCGTGCCCTACGACCGGCCGCTCACCACCATGGCGGGCTTCGAGATGTGCGCGCGCTGCCGTGCCGAGTACGAGGATCCCGCCGACCGGCGCTTCCACGCCCAGCCGAACGCCTGCCCCGACTGCGGGCCCCGCGCGGAGCTGGTGATGTCCTCGCGAGTGGTGAGCGCGGATGAGCGTCCACCG
>JBPCRE010000010.1:0-6560 GCA_050997195.1 Thermoleophilaceae bacterium | reverse complement strand
CGGGTGGTAGGTGGTGTTTTGGTCGGGGCGGGGCGGGCACCGGCTTCCATGGTTGGCGGGTTGGGCCCCCCGTGGCCCCCCCCCACGGCCGCCGCGGCGTCCGAGAACAGGGCGTGGGCCACCATCTGCTCGACCTCCTCGTCGGGAGCCTGCACGTGGAGGCTCGTGAGCTCGAGGCAGAGCATCACGGCCACCTTCCCCCGGGCCACCGCGGCGTCGTTGATGGTGGCGAGGCCGGGAACGGCCGCGTAGCAGCCCATGTGCCCCACGTGCAGGCGTTGGACGGCGTCGGACATCCCGAGGTCGCGCGCCAGCAGGATGTCGAGGCCCGGGGTGGAGTAGCCCGTGCAGGAGACCACCGTGAGGAGGCCCACGTCCGAGGGCTCGAGTCCCGCCTCGTCGAGGCAGCGGACGATGGCGTCGCGGCCCAGAGGCATCGCGGCCTTCATGAAGCGCTGCATGCGCGCCTCGGTCCCGAGAGCGCGCACGTCGTCGATGAGCGGATCGGCCACCCCGTGGCGGGTCTCGATCCCCGAACGTCGCCACAGCTTCTCGGCCACGGCGTTGCCCGCGTAGTGCTCGGAGAAGAACTCGGTCCAGAGCTCCTCCTGGGTGCGGGCCCCGGGCACGGCGGCGCCGAGCCCCGACAGCGCGGCGCCTACCACGGCCGCACGTCCGAGCCGGTTGCCGGGTCGAGCCCGAGCGCGGCAGTACCGAGGTAGTCGGCGCACACGTCGCTCGACGGGGGCATGATCGCTCCCGAGCGGGCGTCGCGGAAGATCCGCTCGAGGGCGGCGCCGCGGCGCAGGGCGCCGAGCCCGCAGGCCTCCGAGAGGCTCGCGGCCACGTCCATGGCCGCGTCGCCGGCGAGGAGCTTCGCGCGGTAGATCCACCGGTTGGTCTCGGGGTCTCCCGGAGCCCGGTCCACGCGCCGCCCGGCCTCCTCGAGCACGAGCCGGGCGCCCTCGACCTGAGCATCGGCTCGGCCGAGGCGAGCGCGGACAGAGGCGAGGCGACCGAGACCGCCGCGCTCACCCTCCACCACGCGGCCCTCGAGGTGGCGCACGGCCTCTGTCAGCGCGGCCTGGGCCACGCCCACGTACACCGAGGCGTAGGAGGCCACAAGCCACTGCGGCATGGCGTAGGCCAGAAGTCGCACGAGGCCCTCCACGCCGCCCACCAGCGTGTCGGCGGACACCCGGGCGTCGAGTGAGAAGCCGTTGGAGGCCGTGGCCCGCATGCCCAGGGGGTCCCACGAGTGCTCGACCTCCATGCCCGCTCCCCCGGGCACCAGGAAGTAGGAGATGCGCGGCTCGGCGCCCTCCTCGACCTCGGCGGCCCGAGCGGTCACGAGGTAGGCGTCGAGGTGGCCGGCGCCCGAGCACACCGACTTGTGGCCCTTGAGCCGAAAGCCCTCGCCCTCGCGCGCGTAGGTGGTCTCGGTGGCCCACAGCCGCGAGCCCGCCCCGCGCTCGGTGATGGCAACGCCGTAGAGCGCGCCCTCGGCGGCGGCGCCCAGCAGGCGGTCCCGGGTGGCGAAGAACTCGGCCGGCACGCCGATGGCCGCCGCCATCTCCTCCGGAATGCCGGCCAGCGCGCCGGTGACCGAGGCGTGCATGTTGAACAACAGGGCCGTGGCCCCGCTGCCCCGCGCGAGGGCCATGGCCACGCGCGTGTAGTCCTCGAAGCCGGCGCCGAGGCCGCCGAGCTCGGTCGGCACCAGCAGCCCGAGCAGGCCCTCGGCCCGGATGTCCTTCATGTCGGCCGAGGGAAAGCTCGCGTCGGCGTCGTGGGCGCTCGCGCGCTCGGCCAGCCGGGCGATCAGGCGCTCGGCGCCGGCCACGGGGTCGGTGTCGACCGCGCCGGGGGTGGCCGCGGCGGCCGCCGGATCGAGGGCTTGGGTCATCGTGCCGGGCTCTCGGCGCCCGGCATGCCCGGGTCGCCCGGGCTCTTCACGGCCGGGGCCTTCACCCCCACCCCCTGGTAGACGCCCGCCAGCGAGCGCGCGGGAAGCATGCGGACGCTCGAGCCGCGCCCGGCGAGGAAGCTGAGGTACTGGCCGGCCGCAGGCCGAAGGCCGCGCATCCTCACCTCGATCCCCTGCTCGGCGCACAGCGCGCGCAGGCGCGCGGGCGCGACGAAGAGGGCGGGGTCGTGGCATCCCCGCGGTGGGCCACCCGCGAGGCGCTCGCCGAGGGTCACCAGCGAGAGCCTCGCAAATCGAGTGTCGTTGACGGTGTCGAACACGAGCGTGCCCCCGGGGCGCAGCACGCGTCCGATCTCGGTCACCGTAGCCGAGAGGTGCGGGATGTGCTCGAAGATCTCTCCGGCCACCACCACGTCGGCCGCCCCGTCGTCGAAGGGAAGGGCGGCCACGTCGGCCCGCACCGTCTCCACGCCGTGATCGGAGGCCACCGCCAGGGCGCTCTCCGAGAGATCGACGCCCACGTGGCGGTAGCCCGCGACATGGGGGGCGAGGAGGCCGCCCCCGCATCCCAGGTCGAGGAGCAGGGCATCCGGGCGCGGCGGAAGCGGCACGAGCCGCCCGCGCGCGGCGGCCAGCCAGTGGAGCGCCGCGAACTCGCCGCGGGGCTCCCACCACTGGTCGGCCAGGTCGTCGTACTGGCCGAGGTCGTTGGGGGGGCGGACGCTCCTGCTCGAAGGCCCGCGCCCGACACCGCTCGATCTGACCGCCGTGCTCATCGGCGCTCCAGTATCGCGCCCTCGCCCGCTCGGCCGAGCGGCAGGGCGCCGGGTCTCAGCGCCGGGGAGCCCGAGTCGGTGCGCCCGCCTATGCGGGATAGGTCCCTAGACGATCGATTCCGAATCGATGTGCGCGTCGGAGGCGCGAGACGGGCGGCGCCCGAGGGCGAAGCGGGTAGTGGTACTACCCGCGAGCCCACGGGTGGCGATCCAGCGCAGGTATCGCGCCTCATCCGCGTGTGCAGCGATAAGGAATCAATCGTCTAGCGCAGGCCGAGGCGGCGAAGGTGGCTCGCGAGGAGCGCGGGATCGGCGCGCAGCCGACGATCCGCCACCGCGACGAAGCGCACGCGGGTGGCCTTCACTCCGAAGAGCGCCGACGACCCGCGGGAGGCGGCAAGGACGCCGCGGAGGGTCGCACGGGCGGTGGGGTAGCGTCCGAGCAGGCGGCGGACCGAGCTGCCGCGGCCGATGCCGCGCGCGAGCGGGCCGGGAGCCACCACTACCGCCAGGCGGACCCGGGCGTCCCTCGAGAAGGACACCAGCAGCTTGCCGCCTCCCTGCAGGCAGTACCGCTCGACACGCCGGGCGCTGCGGGCGGGCAGGCCCGTTGCGACGAGCACGGCGGCGCGCGTGCGACCGAGCCGCACGGGCCCGATCCCGCGCGAGCCGAGGCGCGGGATCCGGGGCAGGCAGGCAGGCGACCGAGCACCGGAGCCCGCGCCCGGAGGCGACTCGCCGGACGGGGTCGAGGCTGCGGGCTTCCGACGCGCGATCACGAAGGTCGACGTGCCCGACCCCACTCGGAAGCTCGCCCCGTCGGAATCGACGTCCGCGTCGTCGGCCTCCTCGTTCGAGCCGTCGCGCCGGACCACAGAGTCGGCGGGCAGCTGAAGGTCGAGCCGAACCTCGGCGTCGCCGTCGCTCTCGAGGCGGACCCGGATGTCGCGCTCGGAGTCCAGCCGGGCGCGCGATCCGGCGATCCTCGCCCGCTCGACGTTCTCGAGACGAAGGTCGAGCGCATTCTCGCCGTCGCGCTGCGCGAGTCCCGTCCAGTCGGTCCCCTCCTCCATCGCGATGTTGAAGGGGTCTGGAGGTCCATCGACGCGCCGCGACGGAGTGAAGATCCGCCGCAGCGAGGGGTCTCCCTCGCCGAAGGCCAGGGACCGGGCATCGATCTCACCCCGGGCCGGGTCCGTGCCCGGGTCTCCACTGCGATCGCGCACGCGCAGGTCCGACACCCAGTAGGCGTGGTCGTGCACGAGACCCAGGTCGGGTGCGTCGGCGTCCGGCATGAACGCGTAGGACACGCGGCTCGGGTCGCGCTTGACCTCGGCCTCGCCGAGGAAGTCGGCGGCCTCCTTCCAGCCGTCCACGGTGGCGAGCGTGAGGTGCTCCCCGCCCTGGAAGGTCAGCAACCGGCTCCTCAGCCCGAGCTCGTCGAAGCGTCGCTGCTGCTCCTTCGGCCCGATGAAGGGCACCAGGTCGTCGGCCATCTCGATCCAGTTCAGGAAGGGCACCCAGCGCAGGCTCTCGAGGCGCGGCTGCGTGTTGGTGAACTGGGTGAAGCGCCCGCTCTCCGGGTCGCTGGGGGGAGCCGGCGCGGGCCAGACCCCGCGTGCCGGCGGGCCGACGGTGGTGAAGGCCCGCCCGAACAGGTCGGGGTACTCGACGCCGAGCTTGTAGGTGCCGTAGCCCCCCATCGAGTAGCCGGTCAGGGCCACGCGCTCGGAGTCGAGGGGGAAGCGCGAAGCCACGTCGCGCCAGGCGTCGAAGAAGTCGCGCTCGCCCTCGTTCATGTACCAACCGTCGAAGCCGCGTCCGAGGGTGGTGACCACGTAGTCGTCGCGCTGGTCGCCGAACTGGAGCAGCTGGTTTGGTGAGAAGACGCTGTACTGCGTGTAGGTGGCGTCGAGGGAGTGCAGGGAGAAGGTGAGCCCGCGGCGGCGGCCGTCATCGCCCGCGGGGACGGTGAGCGAGTAGGGCTGAAGCGGTCCGCCGAACTGGGGGAACTCGTCGCGGACGCCTTCGGGCACCGGAGTCGAGGACGTCATGATCCGCGCCTGCTCGCAGGTGGCGGGCGCGGGCTCGGGCGGGCATCCGCGCGGGTTGTGGAGCGGTTCGGAGGCGCCCGCGTCGAGGCGTGAGAAGTTCACGTCGGCGGCGAGGTCCTCGCCGGGGGTCGCGTCACCGTCCATGTCACGGGTGGTGCCGAGCCGCAGCTGGTGGGCCTGTTTGTCCTCGAACCAGTTTCCGATGCCGGGGAAGGTGTCGTAGGGGCTCGGCGCCGAGGAGGGGACGCCGGACGCGGGATCGACGCCCACCGGATTGTTCTGGGTGAACGGTGCCTTGGCCTGGGGCTCGTCGAAGCGGAAGCCGAGGTTGAACACCGCCGGGCTCACCGGGCTCGCGGTGGCGCTCCCCGTGCGGGGCTTGCTCGGCTCGGCGTCCTCGTCCTCGTCCGCGCGCGTGCCCGGCTCGACCTGGCGAAAGCCGTTCGTATCGCTTTCGTAGACGCCGGCTCCGAGGACGTAGCGCCAGGTGGCCAGGCCGGGGTCCATTGCGCCGGGGGCATCGCGACGAGGCACCCGGATCGTCATCTGGTTGGTCTCCCGGTCGATGGTCACCGCACCGGGCGGGAGGTTGCTCTGACCGGCGCAGGTCGCCTCGGCGCACTCGGTGACCTTGCCACCCGTCCCCCAGGCGGTGACGAAGCGGTCGAGTCCGGGAGAGCGCATGCCGGTCCCATCCGGCCAGAGCACGTCGGCGTCGCCGCCCGAGGCCGGGTTCGTGTCGATCCCGATGCCCACCACGGTGGCGTCGTCGGCCTTGACGGTGTTGAGGGTGACCCGGTAGACGATGGCCTGCGGCGTGGGCTTCACGCGGAACTCGACGATGTCGGCGGCGTTGCGCCCGTACTTCTTGTCGGTCGGGTAGAGGTAGTCGCCGGCCGTCGGGGAGAAGCCGTAGTTGTTCTTGGTCTTCGGACGGGTGCCCGCCCCACCGGCGGTGTTCGCCCCCCGGTCGTCGAAGAGGTAGTCCTGGTAGAGGTACTCCCCGTCGCGGTAGGCGTCGGTGCCCGAGACCAGCAGGGGATCCGCGGCGAAGGGAGCCCGGTTGGAGAGCTGCGGCACCTTCGGAGGAGGCTCGTAGAGCATCGGCGGGCCCGGTCGCTCGCCGTCGCCGCCCGCCGGAAGGGAGGCGGCCTCGGCCGCCGGCGCCGTCAGCGCGAGGACGCCGAGAAGCGCCAGGGCTAGCCGGGGGAGCGCCATGGGCGGAATCTAGCCTTCCCACGCCGGGGAGGCGCCATTCGAAGCGAGGTTGCGGTGCCTTTGGAGCGACCGGCTGTGAGAGGGTGCCCGAGCCCAACCACAGAGGAGGAGCCATGGCGGGGACCATCCCGCGCTCGAGCGACGACGACTACACGGCCGAGGCCGCCTCGAAGCGTCTTGAGTTCGTGCGCGAGCAGACCGGCGCGACCCTCGAGCACGTCGGCTCCTACTCCTTCGACGCCGCGCTCGCCCAGGGCAACGTCGAGAACTTCACCGGAGTCGCTCAGGTGCCGATCGGCCTGGCCGGGCCGCTGCTCGTGAACGGCGAGCACGCCCAGGGCGAGTTCTACGTGCCGATGGCCACCGCGGAGGGCACCCTAGTGGCAAGCTACAACCGCGGCATGAAGCTCGTTCGCGCGGCGGGCGGGTTCACGGCCACGGTCATCGACGACGCCATGCAGCGCGCGCTGGTCTTCATGTTCCCGAGCGCGCGCGAGGCACGGGACTTCCGAGCCTGGGTCAACGAGCACTTCGAGGAGATCAAGCGCGAGGCCGAGTCCAGCACGAGCATCGGGAAGCTGCGGA
>JBPCRE010000007.1:0-16559 GCA_050997195.1 Thermoleophilaceae bacterium | reverse complement strand
GGAGTTGGTCAGCACGCCCTCCTTCTCGAGCCAGGCCGCGGCCGGGAGCACCGCGTGGGCCAGCGCCGAGGTCTCGGTGGGGTGGTAGGCGTCCTGCACCACCACGAGCTCCGCCCGTTCGAGCGCGGCCCGCGCCTGCACGGAGTCGGGCATCGAGACCAGGGGGTTGGTGCCCGCGATCCACACCGCCTTCACGCTTCCGTCCTCGAGCGCACCGAACAGGTCGACGGCCGTGAGTCCGGGCTCGGGGGAGATGCCCGGGGCGTCGGCCGGAACCCGCCACAGCCGCTCGATCTCGGCGCGGTCCTCGGCCGAATCCACCAGCCGGTATCCCGGCAGGCTCTGCGCCGCGCCACCCACCTCGCGGCCGCCCATGGCGTTCGGCTGTCCGGTCAGCGAGAGCGGTCCGGTGCCGGGCCGGCCGATCTGGCCCGTGGCCAGGCAGAGATTGATCATCGCGCGGTTCTTCAGCGTTCCGATCGTCGACTGATTGGCCCCCATCGACCAGAGGATCATGGAGCGCCCCGCGGCGAAGCGCCGGGCGATCGCGGCGATGTCCTCGGCCGCGACCCCGCAGAGCGCCTCGGCCCGAGCGGGCGGCCACTCGCGGGCGACCGCGACGGTCTCCTCGAAGCCGCTCGTGTGCCGCTCGACGAATTCGCGATCGACCAGGCCCTCGCGATCGATGACGTAGAGCATCGCGTTCAGCAGGGCCAGGTCGGTGCCCGGACGGACGGGCAGGTGAAGATCGCTGCCCTGCGCCGTCTGGGTGGGCCGGGGATCGGCACAGGCGACAAAGCCGCCCTCGCGCCGGCGGTCCTGAATCCGCGCCCAGACGATTGGGTGGCACGCCGCGGTGTTGGTGCCGAGCAGGAGGATGCAGTCGGCGGACTCGAGGTCGGCATAGTTGGGGGGCGGCCCGTCCGAGCCGAAGGCGCCGTTGTAGCCGGCCACGGCCGAGGCCATGCAGAGCCGTGAGTTCGAGTCCACGTTGTTGGTCCCGAGGAACCCCTTGGCCAGCTTCACGGCCGCGTAGTAGTCCTCGCTCAGGAGTTGGCCGGAGAGATAGAAGGCGACCGAGTCGGGCCCGTGCTCGGCCACCGTGCGCCGAAGCCGGGTGGCCACCTCGGCGATGACCTTCCCCCACCCCCGGGGGCGAAAGCGCTCGTCGCGGCGCTCGCGGAAGAGCGGTGTGCGGGCACGGTCGGCCGCGTGTACGGCGGCGGGGAGCTCGTGCGGCTTGCGGCAGGTCCGGCCGCGGTTGACCGGGTAGTCCGGGTCCCCCTCGATCCCGATGAGGCGTCCACGCTCGGTCCTCGCCTTGAGGCCGCAGCCCACACCGCAGTAGGGGCAGATGGTCCGCGTCTCCGCGGTGCTGGTGGGCGAGCTCACCAGGCAGCATGGTGAAGAACAGCGGTTTCGGTGACGGGTCCGCGGAGTGAACGTTGCGTGAACGCCCGATGGCGCGCGGCTTGCCGCGCCGTTTCGACCGCATGCACATGTCGGTTTCGACGGTGGTCCCTGGGCAGCGGGCCCGAACGGCCGTACGGTCCTGGCACCCAACGCACCGGCGACGCCCCTCCCGGGCGAGGATCGCGCGCCGGTAGAGGCCCATCCCGTGTCAGACGCCTGGATCTACTCCTCCGACCTCAAGCTCGGCGACGAGCTGGCCATCGCGCTGTCGGAGCTCGGCTACGCGCCGCGGCGCCCGCTGGCCGGCGCGGTCCTGGCTCCGCCCGCGACGAACGGCTCCGCCGCGCGGATACCCGGGCTCGCGGTGGTGGTCGGCGGCGAGGACGAGCCCGCTCCCGTCGAGATCTACCGCCGGCTGCGCGCGCACTCGGAGCTCGGGGACGTGCCGGTGGTCATGAGCGTCGACTCACACCACCTGGCCGAGGCGCCCCGGGAGCTGGCCGAGGCGGACGCGCTCCTCGTGCGGCCGTTCCGCCGCTCGGAGCTCGAGGTTCGTCTCGCCCGGATCCGGCGCGAAACGCGCGGAGCGGAGCCGGACGAGGTCGTGCGCTCGGGCTCGCTCGAGCTGCGGATGGCCACCTACGAGGCCTTCGTGGACGAAGAGCCGGTCGCCTTCGCCTACATGGAGTACGAGCTGCTCAAGTTCCTCATGACCCACGCCAACCGCGCCTTCCCGCGCGAGGCGCTGCTGAACCACGTCTGGGGCTACGACTACTACGGCTCGACGCGCACGGTCGACGTCCACGTGCGACGGATCAGGGCGAAGATCGGCGAGGAGCACGCCGCCCACCTGAAGACCATTCGCTCGGTGGGCTACCGCTTCGACCTGTGAGCGCCGTCGAGACGGTCCCCTCGCCGGTCCGCGCACGATCGCACTACGAGGGCTTCCGCGCCACCATCAAGGCGGTCGGCACCGGGCGCCGCGGCTGGCGCGACCTGTCGTTCGAGGAGGCCCGCGAGGCCGCGCTCGCACTCCTCTCGGGCGCGAGCACCGACGCCCAGGCCGGCGCCTTCCTGGTGGCGATGCGCATCAAGGGCGAGGCCGCGGCGGAGATGGCCGGCCTCGCCCAGGGGATGCGCGACACCGCCGTCGCTCTCGAATGCCCTACCGCCCGGCCGGTCGTGGTGAGCGGCGGGGCCTACGACGGGGTGGCCGCAGCGCCTGCGCTCTCGCTCGCGGCGGCGGCCGGCGCGGCCGGCGCGGGTGCGGGGATGGTCCTGCACTGCGGCAGGAGGCTCGGGCCGAAGTACGGCACGACGCCCGCCGAGGTGCTGGCCGAGCTCGGCGGCCCCGCGGCCCCGTCCGCCGCGGACTCCGAGCGCATGCTCGCGCGGAGCGGTCTGACGCTCATCTACACCCCTAACCTCATGCCCGGCTGGGATCGCCTGGCCGACGTCCGGGACGAAGTGGGCGTGCGCGGACCCCTCCACTCGGCGGAGCGACTGATCGACTGGTTCGGCGCCCGGCGCTTCGTCGCGACCTACACGCACGGGCAGTACGCCGACCTGCTGCTTGAGGCGCTGCGCCTGCTCGGCGCCCACCGCACGGTGGCCTCCCGCGGCATCGAGGGCTCGGACGTCCTACGCCCCGGAAAGCCGACCGTCCGCTGCCCCGAGGGCGAGCTCGACCTGCCGGCACAGCCTGGGCTCGGACTCGACGGCGACCCTGGGCCCGAGGCCTCGGCCGAGGCGACCTGGGCGGTGCTGAGCGGCGCCGGCGACCCGGCCGCCGCTCGTGCGGTGTGCCTGAGTGCTGGGGTTGCCCTCTGGGTGGCAGGGCTGGCGCGCCACCCGCGAGCCGGCGTGGCCGAGGCGGAGGAGGCGCTGCGCGACGGGCGGGCAGCGCGGTCTCTCGATGCCATGCTCAACGCGGCCCACTAGTGCTGAGTACGGAGGCGGGCCTCTACCCCGTGTTGCGCATCCCACCCGCGATGCCGCTGACGGCGAGGAAGCGGGCGCGCTCCAGGCGCGCGTCCTCGTCCGTGGCCGCTCCTTCGGCGGCGTCGCGCCCCCGGGCGCGGCGGATGAGCTCGAGCTGCACGAACGCTAGGGGATCTACCGAGGGGTGGCGACGCTCGATGGAGCGCTTGAGAACTTCGTCGTGCTCGAGCAGTTCCTCGTGCCCGGTCACGAGAAGGAGCTCGCGCTCGGCCGCCTCCCACTCCCCGCGGATGAGGCTCCAGACGCGACCACGCACGTCGGGGTCCTCGACGAGGGCCGCGTAGCGCGCCGCGATGCCGCGGTCCGCCTTGGCGAGCGCCATCTCCGCGTTCGACAGGGCGGTGGCAAAGAGCGGCCAGTCCTTGGTCATCTCCCGGAGGAGATCTATGCCGTGGGCCTCGCGGGCCCTAGTCAGGGCGGTGCCGAGGCCGTACCACGCGGGCAGGTTCATCCTGGCCTGCGTCCACGCGAATACCCAGGGGATGGCACGGAGCTCCTCGACGCTCCGCGAGCCGCTGCGCCGAGCGGGGCGCGAACCGAGGCCCATACGCTCGATCTCCTCCACCGGAGTGGCCTGCTCGAAGAAAGCGACGAAGCCCGGCTCGCCCTCGACGAGCCGCCGGTAGGCCGCGCAGGACGTGCCCGCCATCTCCGCCATCACCCCCTCGAAGACCGCGAGCCGGTCGTCCGAAGGACGGGGCGCACAGTCGAAGGTCGAGACGAGGACCGCGCTCGCCACCTGCTCGAGCTCCCGGCGCGCAACCTCCGCGTACAGGTACTTGGCCGATATCACCTCCCCCTGCTCGGTGATCTTCACCCGCCCCGCCACCGTCCCGGGCGGCTGGGCCAGCACCGCTCGGCCCGCGGGCCCGCCGCCCCGGCCGATCGACCCGCCGCGCCCGTGGAAGAAGACGTGGGCCACCCCCTCCGCACGAAGCACGGCGGCGATCTCGGCCTGCGCGCGGCTGGTGGCCCATTTCGAGGCCACGAAGCCCGCGTCCTTGTTCGAGTCGGAGTAGCCGATCATGACCTCCTGCACGCCCCCCACGGCCTCGAGCGCAGCCCGGTACTCGGGTAGCCGCACGAGCTCGCGCAGCATCTCCGCGGCGCCCTCGAGCGTCTCCTTCGCCTCGAACAGGGGCACGATCCTCAGCACGGCGCCACCGCCGCCGGGCTCGGCCAGGCCGGCCTCCTTCATGAGGAGCACGACTTCGAGGAGATCGGCCACCTCGCCGGCGCCCGATACCACGTAAGCCTCGATCGCGCTGCGGTGCGGACCCGAGAGCAGCCGGCGCAGCGCTCGGAAGGTCTCAAGGACGCGCCGCGGCTCCTCGGAGAGATCGTCGAGGTCGGTGGGCACGAGCGGCCGCCGGCTCGCGATCTCCCCCCGCAGGACGGCGATCCGCGCCGCTCCCTCGAGCTCGTCGTAGGCCATCTCCACCCCGGTGAGCCGGAGAACCTCGGCGATCGCCGCGCGGTGGCGCTTGGCGTGCTCGCGAACGTCGAGCCGGGCGAAGTGGAAGCCGAAGACCTCGACGAGGCGAATCGCGTCCTCGAGCTCGCCCGAGGCGATGAAGCCGCCGGTCTGCGCGCGGAGGGCGCCCTGCAGGCGGCGAAGCTGCTCCGCGAGCTCAGCGGGGGCGGCGAAGGCGCCATCCTCCCGGCGCCGCGTGCGCCGCGCCCGCTCGCGGAGGAGGTCGAGCGCCTGGCGGTAGAGCTCCTCCGGGTTGCGTTCGGCGGAGGACCGGGCGCGGTCGGGCAGGTGCTCGGCGAGGGCGCAGAGCAGTGCCTCGAGCTCCGCCGAGGGCCCGGCCAGCCTGCTCGAGACCGACAGTTGTCCGGCCAGGCCGGCGAGCCGTTCCTCGTGGAGGCGCAGGCAGGCGTCGTGGGCCATGTCGAGGGCCTGCTCGGTGACCTCCGGCGTCACGGATGGGTTGCCGTCGCGATCGCCCCCGATCCAGCTCCCGAATGAAAGCAGCGGGGGCACGCGGGCCTCCCCTCCCGGCTCGCCCTGTCCGAACGCCTCCTCGAGCCTGCGGTAGACGGCCGGAACGACCTCGGCGAGCGTCGAGGTGAAGTAGACCAGGCCGCCCCGCACCTCGTCGAGAACGGTCGGCGAGACGGCCCGGATCCCGTCGGAGGCCCAGAGCTCCTCCACGAGCCCCGCGACGCGCCGCCGTGCCGCCTCCTCCTCGCCGGGCACGAGCCGGCGCTCGTCGAGCGCCCGGACCTCGCCGAAGACCCGGGCCAGCTTCTCGACCGCCGTCCGGCGCCGCGCCTCGGTCGGGTGGGCGGTCAGCACGAGCCGGAGCTCTGCCTGGTCGAGTGTGCGGGAAACCTCCGTGGCCCCCGTGCCGCGTCTGGCGACGGCGCGCGCGGCCTCCGCGAAGGAAGCGGGCCACGCTCCATCCGACTCTCCCGCCCGCCCGCGACGCACGCGATCGCTGTCCTCGGCGAGGTTCACGAGCAGTAGGTAGGTCGTAAGCGTCCGGATCAGCACCTCGAGCTCACCGGCGTCGAGGCCCTCTAGCAGCGCCGCGAGCTCGTTTCCGGCCGCCGAGTCTCCCCGCCGGAAGGCATCGGCGAGCCCCCGTGCCCGCTCCTCGAGCTCGAGGGGGCGCTCGCCGTCGGCCGCTCGGACCACGTCCCCGAGGACGTCCCTCAGGAGGGCGACGTCGTCGCCGAGCGAACGACCTCCGTGCGCGGGGCCTCCGTCGGCCCTGGAAGGAAGACCCTCCACCCCCGGCCCCGGCCCCAGGGCGCTCCGGAGCGCGAGGGGCTGCGTCGCGGCCGAGCTCAACGGAAGAACGCCCGGGCCATCTCGAGGAAGCCTACCCGCACTCGTGGGACTCAGCCCGCGGTGATCGCCGGCTCGGAGGCCTCCTGCACGACCTCCTCGGCGCGGACCCCCTGCTCGGCGGCCTCGATCGTCTCGGGGCCCGGAGCGGCCGCGCCGTTGACGAGCCGCCGCAGGACGATCAGGTGGTCGCGTAGGAGCCGGGGCAGCAGGAAGCGCTCGCGCACCCGTCGCATCCCGGCTGCACCGAGCTCACGGGCGCGCACCGGATCCTCGAGCAGCTCCCCGACGCGGGCGACGAACTCCTCGTCGGTGGAGGCGAGGTAGCCCGTCTCGCCGTCCACGAGCTGGACCGGTATGCCGCCCACCGGGGCGGCCACCATGGCCGTGCCCTTCCAGAGGGTCTCCGAGACGATGAGCCCGAAACCCTCCCGTGTGCTCTTCTGGACCACCACGTCGGCCATGCGCTGCAGCGCGTTCACCTCGTGGTGGCCGACCCCGACCTCGTCGGTGAGGAGCAGGCAACCGGGCTCGTCCCGCGTCTCGGCCTCGACCTCGTCGTAGAGGCGCCGCGCCTCGGGGTCGTCGGCGGCCATGGCGCCCACGAGCGCGAGCTGGAGGCCGGGCACCCGCTCGCGTACCGCCCGCCAGACGCGCACCACCCCGAGCGGATCCTTCCACGGATCGAAGCGCGAGACCCTCCCGTTCAGCCCAGGCGGCTTGAAGTCGGCGACCGTGAAGGCCTGCTCGTCATGGCTCTCGACGTAGGGCTTGAGGAGCTCCCAGACCGGGGGATGGGGCTCGGGGCAGTCGATGTGGCAGCGCCACAGCCACCCTCCCACCGCCTCGGGGAGGAAGGAGCGGATGGCGGCGGGCTGGGGGTCGTGCACGATGACGGCGTCCCAGCCGTCCTCGAGCGCCCGGGCGTTCGCCTCCGAGTGGCCGAGGTAGAGGTCGCGCTCCGAGCGGTCGATCTCGACCTCCATGCCCTGCAGCCCGTTGTGCATCTTCTTGGTGACCTCGAAGAAGGCCGGCTCGCCGGCCATCACCTGCCACTGCGCCTCGATGCCGAGGTCCACCTGCAGGGGCAGGAGGGAGGAGAGGAGCTCGGCCACCCCGCCCCCCCGAGCGGTGGAGGAGAGCTCGAGGACGCGCGCTCCTCGCAGCTCGCGAGCGAGGTCGCGGAGCTCGTCGAGGGCCTCGTCGCCGACCACCGCCCGGTAGCGGTCGAGGGGCTTCCGGAGGGTCTGGACGCGGCGCGGAGCGAGGGAGGCGGACACCCCTCGAGAAGCTAGGCGCCCGAGGAGAGCCTCGCCATGGACTGCATGGCGAGAAAGGCGCGGCGACTTTCGACCGGTGGTCGGTCTCCCAGGCTCAGCTCTCGACCATGCCGATGTCGATCACCACGATTCCGGAAACCCCTTCCGGAGCGGCGAGCTGCAGATCGACCCTGGCGTCGGCGTCCAGGTCCTCGACGACCCGGAGGGGGACATGCGTAGCCTCCTTGGCGCCCATGGGGAACAGCCGGATCGCCTCTCCGTCCTTTCGCAGCACCGCGTAGACGAGCTCCTCGGAGCTGTTGCCGCCGCGGAAGTAGACGAGCTGGGCCCGGCGGTCGGAGGGAACGGTGTAGGAGAGCCCCTCGCCGCCGAGCGCGGAGGGCGAAGAGAGTCCATGACCCTCGAACTCGAACACGCCCTGCAGGAAACGGGCCCGCGAGTTCATCGGCCGTCCGCCGGCGGTCGGTGAGCCGTCACGCGGCCTCCTCGCCCTCGACGCTCACGGGCACGAGAAGGAAGACGTCCTCGCCGCGTAGCTCGACCGGGTAGCGGGCCAGGTCGCCGCACTCGTGGTCGATCGCCCTCCCGCTCCGGAGGTCGAAGCGCCGCTCGTGCAGAGGGCAGGACACGGAGTCCTCGGCCACCATCCCGTCCGAGAGCGGACCGCCCATGTGTGAGCACACGTCGTCCACGGCGTGCCATCCGGAGTCGGTCCGAAACACCGCGACGCGTCGCCCGTCGACCCTGACCGCGCGGCCCTCGTGCAGCGGCACGTCCTCGACACCGCAGACACGGGTCTCGACGGTCTCGAAGCCGGCGCCGCTCACCGGGCGCCCTCCGGCGGCGGACCCACGAGCGCGGCGTCGTCGTCGGCCTCCTCCGCGTCGCTCGAGAAGGAGCCGCCGCCGTTCGAGCCGCCGCCGTTCGAGCCGTTCGAGAGCATCTTCCCCGGCAGGTCCTCGAACTGCAGGTGGTGATTAGGGTCGTCGCGCTCCAGCCAGGGGTCGCGCGCGTTGACCGCCGCCCTGGCGATGCGGAAGCGCTCGAGCAGACGCTCCTGGGACTCCTCGTCGAGCACCGCCTCGCGCACCACGTCGAGGCCGAGACGCGGAACGAACTGGTAGGTGCGCTCCTTGAAGCTGGCGCCCTCGCGGTAGAACTGGAGGAACGCCGTGGCCACGCGCTTGGCCTCCTCGGCGGTGTCGACGGTGACGAGCGTGTCGGCCTTGCGCACGTTGGCTCCGGCCGCTCCTCCCACCACCACCTGCCAGCCGCCTTCGATGGCCACCAGCCCGATGTCCTTGACCGTGGCCTCGGCGCAGTTGCGCGGGCAGCCCGACACCCCGGACTTGACCTTGCCGGGCGTGTAGAGGCCTTCCCACATCCGTTCGAGCTCGACTCCCAGGGCGGTCGAGTCACCGATCCCGAAGCGGCAGAAGTCGGTGCCCACGCAGGTCTTCACCTGCCGGATCCCGCGCCCGTAGGCGTGGCCCGACGGCATGCCGATGTCCCTCCACACGTGGGGCAGATCCTGCTTCTTGATCCCCAGCAGGTCGATGCGCTGCCCGCCGGTGACCTTCACCAGCCGGGCGTCGTAACGCTCGGCGGCATCGGCGATGCGGCGGAGCTGGTCGGGGGTCGTCACCCCGCCGTGCATGCGCGGCACCACGGAGAAGGTCCCGTCGTTCTGGATGTTCGCGTGCACCCGCTCGTTGATGTGCCGGGCGTGGTGCTCCTCGCGGTGCTGATTGTCGGAGACCTCCTGCACCAGGTAGGCCAGCGCCGGCTTGCACAACCCGCACTCGCGCCCGGTGCCGCAGGCCTCGCTCACCTCGCTGACGGCCTTGTAGCCCTCCCGTGAGACGGTCTCGACGACCCATTCGCGCGTCTGCTTGCGGCAGGCGCAGAGGTAGGAGGGCCCCTCGGTCCCGCCGCCGGCCAGCGATACGAGCTCGGTCACCAGCGGCTTGCACGATCCGCACGCCGTCCCGGCCCGCGTCAGGGTCATCACCTCGCTGGTCGAGGAGAGGCCCTCGTCGACCACCGCGCGCACGATCTCGCCCTTGCAGACGCCGTTGCAGTCGCATACCTGCGCCTGGTCGGGAAGGTCCTCGGGGCCCGCATGGGAGGCCTCGGCCAGCTGAGCGAGCGGATCGTCGACCTCCTGCCCCGAGCGGATGGACTCGAGCAGCGCCTCGGTCCCACGCGTGTCGCCCATGAGGATCGCCCCCGCGGCCCGACCGCCCCGCGCCGTGAGCTTGCGGTAGAAGCGCTCGCCAAGGTGGGACGTGACGGCCGCGTGCTCGGCGTCGACGTCCCCGATCGAAACCAGATCGATCTCCGCCACCTTCAGCCTCGCCCAAGGCAGCGACCCGTGGTACTCCGACGGCTCCTCGACCTCGAGCAGCGTGTCCGCGGCGACTCGTGCCTGCTCGTAGATGGGGGCGACGATGCCGTAGACCTTCCCGCGGTGCTCGGAGCACTCGCCGAGGGCCACGATGCCGTCCTCGGAGGTGTGCATGCGGTCGTCCACCAGCACTCCCCGATTGCAGTCGATGCCCGCGCGCTCGGCCAGCATGGTCTCGGGACGGATGCCCACGCTGATCACCACCAGGTCGGCGGCGATCTCGTCCCCGTCCGCGAAGCGGAGGCCCTGCACGTGGCCGTTGCCCGCGTGGATCGAGCTCGTGCGCCGCTCGAGCTCGACGTCCATGCCCAGCTCCCTCATCGCGGGCAGGAGCATCGCCGCACACTCCGAGTCGAGCTGGCGGTCCATCAGCCGCTCCTTTATGTGAACGACGGTAACCGGACAGTCCTGCGCCTGTATGCCGCGCGCGGCCTCCAGGCCGAGCAGCCCGCCGCCCATGACGGCGGCCTTCTTCGCCTGGGCCGCGCCCTTCCGGATCGCGTCGCAGTCCTCCGGCCCGCGATAGACGTGGACCCCGGGCAGGTCGGTGCCCTCGATGGAGGGCAGGAGTGCATTCGAGCCGGTGGCGAGGGCCAGTCGATCGAACGGCAGGTCGGTCCCGTCCTCGAACGACACCGATCTCCCGAGGGCGTCGATCGCGGCGACACGTCGACCGAGCAGGACCGAGACGTCGTTGTCCTCGTACCACTCGCCGGGACGGAGCTGAAGGCGCTCCTCCAGCGAGTCCTCGGAGACGAGCAGCTCGGAGAGGTGGACCCGATCGTAGGGGTAGTGCTCCTCGCCGCACACCAGCGTGATGGGCACCTCGCGGTCGCGCTCGCGCAGGGTCTCGCACAGGGTCTGACCCGCGATCCCGCCGCCGACTATGACGATGCCGTCAGGCATTCGCGCTCGCCAGCACCGGGGCCCGGCCCGCCACCTCGCGGGTGCGCACGTAGTACCACCAGGTCAGCCCGCCGCACAGCACGTAGAAGGCGACGAAGCAGAGGAACGCGGCCTGCGGCCCACCCGTGAGGGAGCGCGAGAGCGCGAAGCCCTGTGGGATGAGAAAGCCCCCGTAGGCACCGATGGCCGAGGAGAAGCCGATCACCGCGGCGCCCTCGCGGCGCCCGCGGACGATGGCCCGATCGCGCGCCTCGCGGTCGCCGGCACTGACCCCCTCGAGCGCCTCGGAGCGAAAGATCACGGGGATCATCCGAAACGTCGAGCCGTTGCCGAGGCCCGTGGTCACGAACAGAACCATGAAGGTGCCGAGGAACCCGACGAAGGCCCAGGACTCGGTCTTGTTGGCCAGGAAGTAGAGCACCGCCAGGACCGCGGCGATCATCGCCACGAAGTTCCACAGGGTGACCTTCGACCCGCCGATGCGGTCGGCCAGCCAGCCGCCGAAGGGTCGCGCGATCGAGCCCACCAAAGCGCCGAGGAAGGCGAGCTTCACCCCGGCCTCGGGGAACTGCGACTGGGTGAGCACCGGCAGCGCGCCGGAGTAGCCGATGAACGACCCGAAGGTGCCGATGTAGAGCACCGACATGATCCAGGTGTGCTTGCGCCTGACGACCGTGGCCTGCTCGCGGAAGGCGGATGTCGAGACGGACAGGTTGTCCATAAACAGGGCCGCGCACACCGCCGCGGCCACGATCAGCGGGATGAACACGAGGCCCGCGTTCTGCAGGTAGGTACCCCCGGCTTGGGGGCCACCGAAGATCCCGCCGAACACAGCGAACAGGATCATCAGCGGCACGAACGCCTGGACCACGGCCACGCCGATGTTCCCGCCCGCCGCGTTCACGGCCAGCGGCAGCCCCTTCGCGCGGTCGGGGTAGAAGAACGCGATGTTGGTCATGCTCGAAGCGAAGTTGCCGCCGCCGAACCCGGCCGTGGCGGCCACGAGCAGCATCAGCCAGAAGGGCGTCTCGGGCCTCTGCACGAAGATCGCCAGCAGGATCACGGGGATCAGCAGCGCCAGCGCGCTGACGATGGTCCAGTTGCGGCCGCCGAATCGGGGGACGGCGAAGGTGTAGGGAAAGCGCATGGTCGCGCCCACCAGCGCGGGGACCGAGACCAGCCAGAAGAGCTGGCTCACCGAGAAGTCGAAGCCGGCGGCGTTCAGCTGCGTGGCCACGATCGACCACAGCAGCCACACCGAGAAGCCGAGGAACTCGGCGAAGATCGAGAAGATCAGGTTGCGGCGGGCGATGGAGCGCCCCTCGGCCTCCCAGAACTGCTCGTCCTCAGGGTCATAGTCGGTGATCCAGCGCGACACCACGAGCCTCCTCTTGCGTACGAGAGCTGCGAGGGCTCCTGGAGGGCCCTTGCCGGGCAGACGCTAGGAGCGCTTGGTGTCCGGTCGGTGTCGACCTCGTTTCGATCGCGTGACCGCGGACGACCGGCGATCCGGGAGTTGGACCGGGATGGGCCGCTCCGCCTCGATCACCAGCGCCTCGAAGACGAAGGGCTCGCGGTCGGGTTGGTCGGACCCGTGGGTCTCGATTCCGGCGAGCGACGGGTCGTCGCTCTGGCCGTAGTCGTATCGCACGGTCTTCGAGAGGCCGGCCGCCACGAGTGAGGCGGCCAGCGTCTCCTCGTCGTAGAGGAAGCTGTGGCCCCAGCCGCGGAAGAGCTGGTTGATCACGAAGGCGGGGCGATAGGCGTCGGCGTGGGGCAGGAAGCCGTCGGTGCACCAGCGCACGTAGCGGGCGCGGACGTCGTCGCCGTGGGCACCGTGCAGTCCGACGATGCGCTCGAGGTCCGGGGTGGCGATGCGAATGCGTCCCGCGGGCTTCAGCACGCGCCGGCACTCGGCGAGCATCGCGGCGCCCTGCTCCCACGTGAGGTGCTCGATCATCTGCTCGGCGAAGACGTAGTCGAAGGACTGCTCCGGCAGGGGGAACCGGTGCGTGGCGTCGAGGTAGACCGTCCCGGGCTCGGGGGCGCGGTCGGTGTTCAGCCAGCCCTCGAGCAGACCGCCGCCCGAGCCGAGCTGGAGCTTCGCCACCGGATGAGACCGAAGGTAGGAGACGACCCCCGGCGGCAGGTCCGGGGCGGTGCCGGCGCGTGCGCCCGCGCTCAGCCCTCGCCCCCGGAGCGCGCGGCGGCCACCCCGATCACGACCACGGCGGCGATCACCGCGGCCGCGCCGACCTTGGTCCGGGTTCTCGCGAGCTGGCGCCGGGCCACCCGCTTGCCCACGAGCCACACCAGCCAGCCGAGGGCGGTGTACGCGTTGCCTTTCATGGGGTCTCCTTCGGTTGGGTTGTGCCTCGCCCCTCTCCGCCACGGACGCGCCAGGCCATGCGCGACTGAAGGGTCCAGAGCTCGATGAATCCGGGGCTCGCCTGCTGAGAGAAGAGGCCACCCGACTCGCCGAAGCCGGCGAGCGCGGCGTCGTAGAGGGCGTAGGGAGAGGAACGCGCCACCACGCTCGCCTTGCCCTTGTAGAGGCGAAGACGGATGGTGCCGGTCACGTGCTCGCTCACGGAGTCCATCAGCGCGGAGAGATCCTCGCGGAGCGGCTCGTGCCAGAGACCGGCGTAGGCGAGGAAGGCCCACTGGTTGTCCAGCGCGGGCTTGAAGGTGTTCTGGTGGATCGTGCCGACGAGCTTCTCAAGCTCCTTGTGGGCCGTGAGCACGAGCTCGGCGGCCGGCACCTCGTAGAGGTCGCGGACCTTCAGCCCCACGATGCGATCCTCGATGTGATCGACGATGCCCACCCCGTGGCGCGCGCCGATCGCCCCCGCGCGCTCGAGCAGATCGACGAGCCCGAGGCGCTCGCCGTTCAGCGCGACGGGGCAGCCCCGCTCGAACTCGATGGCCACCTCCTCGGCCTGGTCCGGGGCGTCCTCGGGCCGGGTCACGAGCTCGAACACGTCGTCGCGCGGCGGCTCGTCGAGGTCCTCGATCGGCCCGCCCTCCGACGAGCGGCCCCAGAGGTTGTCGTCGATCGAGTAGGGCGGCGCCTCGGTGCCGCCCTTCACCGGGATCCCGTGCTCGCGGGCGTAGGCCACCTCCTCCTCGCGGCCCATCTGCCAGCCACGGACCGGCGCGATGATCTTCATCTCGGGGTCGAGAAGGGCGACCGTGCCCTCGATGCGCACCTGGTCGTTGCCCTTGCCGGTGCAGCCGTGGGCGATGGTGTCGCAGCCGGCGCGGCGCGCGTGCTCCACCGCGAGCTTGGCGATGAGCGGGCGTCCGAGCGCGGTGAACAGCGGGTAGCCGCCCCCGTAGAGGGCGTTGGCCTTGATGGCGGGCAACACGTACTCGTAGGCGAACTGCTCGCGGGCGTCGACCACGAAGCAGTCGAGCGCGCCGAGATCGAGCGCCTTGCCCCGGACGACGTCGAAGTCCTCCCCCGGCTGCCCGAGGTTCACGGTCAGCGCCACGACCTCGGCCTCGTAGTTGTCCTGGATCCACTTGAGCATCACGCTCGTGTCGAGGCCGCCCGAGTAGAGCAGCAGCACCCGGCCGACCTCATTGGGGTCGGCCTCGTAGGAGGCGGTCTTGGGGAGGGCTGTGCGTTCGGGGGCCACGGCGTGACGCTACATGAGGGGGGTGCGGTTCGGTCTCTAGGGCGCGCGCCGTGCGCATGGGCCCAGGGCTGGCCCGTCGTCGGGAGAGCGGTGCTTCGGTGCCGGGCTGCGATTCTTGATGCCCGCAACTGCCGCGCAACGTTGGCGACTGACCGGGGCGCTTCTGTGCGCGATCGGGGCCGGTTGCTTGGTGCGCGAGGCCGTCTGCCGCAGCAAGTACCGTTGAACCTTGCGATGACACGTCCTGAAGACGACGATGACGACGGCATGGAGACTGAACCCGAGATTCGAAACAGCGATGAGTTGGCTAAGCAGCTTGAGGAAGCGGCGCGCCAGCGCCGCGAAGACGCCGAGCGTCAGAAGCGCGAAGACGCCGAGCGTCCACGCCGGGACTCCGAGCGCTAGCGCTTGCGGCGTCAAGGTGTACGGAGCCTTCGTGGACGCCGAACTGCGCGCGCAGGACGCTCGCAAGGCTTCCTTTGAACAGCGCGGACTAGCGGTAATCACCACCTCCGGTGTCCTAGTGACGCTGCTCTTTGCGTTCGCCGGCCTGTCGGTCCAACCTGGCGCGACGTTGGCCTTTCCTGGTTCTGCTCGGCTTTGGCTACTAGCGGCCCTTCTCGCCTTCGTGCTCGCTGCTGCCGCGGCGTTGGCAACGAATATTCCTCGGCGCTACGAAGCGGTAACGCCGGACGAGATCGAGCGCCGGCTAACGGGAAGCCCGATCCGCTCCGAAAGCCGAGCGGAGAAAGACGTGGCCCTTACTCGCGTCAAAGCGCTGCGCGATGCCAAGGGCAAGAACACCGCCAAGGGAAGGCTGCTCTTTGCCGCCATAGGGCTCGAGGTACTCGCGGTTGGGCTAGTGGGAGTCGCGGTAGCGATTGTCATCTCTCCTTGATCCACCCTGCCCCAGGGTTGAACCAAGGGAGCTCGTCGCCAGCGCTCGATGCCTGATCGCTGCCATCCAGGTCGGCATGCCGAGCGCCCGCGCGGGCGTTCGTAAGGAAACCCAGTTTCGTTGTCAATCACCGGAACGGAAGCGCCGCTAGGAGATCTTGCGTCGCGGAGGCATTGCGCAGAGCCCGTCTAGACAGATCCAATCCAGCGGCCTCCACGGCCTCCACGGCCTTCGAAAAGAGCGCGGGCCCGTGCTGGTCGCTCCAGACCGCATCGATAAGCGGCTTGGCCCAACTCCGGAACTCCTTCGCTTCGAATCTCGGAGCATCGGCGCCGAGCGAGATGTGCCGAGCGGCGGTGAGCAAGAGCCATCTTGCGGGCTTGTACTTTGCCTCAATGCGGGACGTCTTGAAAAAGAGGTCGAGGCGATAGTGCGCGGAGGCCGCCGCGTAATACACGATCGGCTCGTCGCTGTCGGCGAAGAACGGAACGCGGTGTCTCTCTTCCGCGCGCCGAGCACCCGCCATGCGATTGAGTAGCTGCATTGGATACCCAGTGGAGAGGTGAGGTTCGTCCGCAAACATCGCGGCCGTCGCACGGACGAGCGTGTAGCGATCAATCACCCGGGCCTTTACTACATCCCCCTTGTTGTCGTACTGCTTGGATCGGCGTTCGTAGAGCAAATTCCGCGGTGGCGCTTGGGCCGCGAAGAATTTCTCAACGTGCCGCTCGGCCACCGCTCGGGCGTTCAGTTCGTCTACCCGCACTTGGGTCTGGCTGTTGGTCGCCGTGACGATCGCCGTAATGAGGTCCTCGTCTTGGGTTTGAATGATTCGGGCCGGAACTAGCACATCATCTGTTCTCTCGAGCGCCTCGCGATCGGCAAAGAGGACGTTCGAGGTCTGAGCTCCGTTGACGATCTGATAATCGGTCAGACGGAAGGAATTCGCCGTTACTCGCAAGTCGCGAACAACAACCGTAAGGCCATTGTTCAGCACCGCGAATCGTTGTCGATCATCGCTCTGAAGTGTCGCACGGATTCGGCTGTTCACCGGAGCTTCGGTGCCTTGGAAGTCCCGCACGTTGTCCTCTGTCCCGGCCCCGGTTCACCGGACACTTCTGTGGTGAACGTGGTGATCATGCCACGAGCGCCTGACGGAGCAGGTGCTCGCGTGCCTCGATCGGTGTGCGGTAGCCGTGGCGCTCGAGCAGCCACG
>JBPCRE010000271.1:0-3327 GCA_050997195.1 Thermoleophilaceae bacterium | reverse complement strand
CTCCAGCCCCATATGGCCACCGAGCTCGAGCTCGCGTTCGGCCTGCTCGAGGCCCTACACGTCGACGTGCCTCTCCCGTAGCGCCACTGGTACGTGCTCCGCGCCGAGGAAGGGCCGATACGCCCGCCCGTCGATGAGTTCGTGGCCTTCGTTCGCGGCGAGGAGGGCCGTGCGGCGGTCGAGCGCTCGGCGCGCGCAGGACCGTTTCAGTCGCCGTCGCCTGCCTCGACGGTCACGACTTGACGGCTTCGTCGGCTTCGTCGGCTTCGTCGGCTTCGTCGGGGGAGGCCTTCCCCTCCGCCTCACCGCCGGCGAGCCCGTTGCTCCCGAGAGCCACGGTCGCCTTCGCCGTGACGAGGTGATAGAGGATCAGGACCTGGACGATCGCGAGGGACTCCGACCGGTGCAGGTCGGTTCCGATGGTGAACTCCCCGAGCCGCTCGGTGCGCAGGTGGCTGGCGAAGTGCATCTTCTCCCAGACGGTCTCCTCGATCTCGGCGGCGCGCTCGGAATCGATCCCGTTCGGGATCCGCAGGATGCGCTCGCCCCTTCCTTCGACGAGCTCGATCTCGCCGTTCCGGCCGTCCCCTTCCCCCACGATGGGCGACAGATCGGGGTGGGGCAGGCTGTCGCGCAGGGTCAGCTCCGCGTCCACCTCGTTGGGGTCGTCGCCGCTCTCCTGGAAGGACACCACGAGGTCGGCCTGGCGCTCCTGCGGACGGATGAAAGCCTCCGAGTCCGGCTCGCGCCGGTCGAGCTCCTCGAGCACCTGATCGGTCGTGTAGCCGCGGCGTGAGGTGTCGCGCCGAACCTTCCACTTCCGCCGCAGATCCTCAGGGGGCGCCAGAAAGACCTTGACGTCGTAGCAGTCGCGCATGTCGCTCGTGTGGTAGCCGAGCAGCCCCTCGACCACGGCGAAAGGCTTGGGCGACACGTATTCCGGCGGCCCGAAGGTCCCCTCCGAGTGCTGGTACACCGGCTTGAGGAGGGGTTCGCCGTTGCGCAGGTGCACGAGGTGCTGGGCCATGATGTCCATGTGGTTGCAGTCGGGGTCAAGGGGTGTGATGCCCTTCTCCGCTCGCTGCTTTCGGTCGTACTTGTGGTAGTCGTCGGTCCCGATATGGACCACGTTCTCGTCTCCGAGGATGCGTACGAGCCCCCGGGTGATCGTGGTCTTACCCGTCGCCGAGTCTCCGACGACGCCCAGCATTATTGGTCGCGGCATGGCTTCTTCTCCCTCAATCCTCGTCCGGTGTCTCGTCCGAAGGCGCCGGCTCTCCCGCCCGCCCCGTCCCCGCCTCGCCCCCGTTTTCCGGGGTGTCCTCGTCGAAGACGCTGCTCTTAAGGATGTCCTCGGCCTCGATGGCGACGAGATCGTGGCGCTCGAGCCTCTCGCCGCGCTCGACCAGCCGGCTCGCCTGCCGCAACCGCGCCCGGTCGATCGCGTTCCGGATGCTCCGGCCGTTGGCGAAGCGCGGCTGACGCATGCGACGCTCGACGTACTGGCCGAAGGCCTCGGTGGCCTCGTCGGTGAGCTCGTAGTTCTGGCGCTCGAGCATGAGTCCCGCGATCTGCATGAGCTCTCCCTGCGAGTAGTCCGGGAAGTCGATGTGGTGGGCGACGCGCGAGCCCATGCCGGGATTGGCGAGGAAGAATTCGTCCATCCGATCCCGGTAGCCGGCGAGGACCACGACGAGGTTGTCGCGCTCGGCCTCCATGATCTGAAGCAGGATCTCGATCGCCTCCTGGCCGTAGTCGCGCTCGTTGTCCTGGCGGTGCAGGTAGTAGGCCTCGTCGATGAACAGCACCCCGCCCAGCGCGCGCTTCACCGCGTCCTTGGTCTTCGGCGCCGTGTGGCCCACGTACTGGCCCACGAGATCGTCGCGGGTCACCGTGACCAGGTGGCCCTTCTCGACGTAGCCGAGGCGGTGGAGGATGGTGGCCATCCGAAAGGCGACGGTCGTCTTCCCGGTCCCCGGCCTGCCGGTGAAGCTCATGTGCAGCGTGGGTCGCTCGGAGCTTAAGTCCATCTGCTCACGCAGCCTGTCGATCACGAGCAGCGCCGCGATCTCGCGGATCCGTTTCTTCACGGGTTCGAGCGCGATCAGGTCGCGGTCGATCTCCTCGAGCACCTCGAGCACGCGCGAGTCGCGCACGACCGCCTGCACGTCGGCCTCGCCGTTGGAGACGGACTGCGAGAAGTCCACCGACTCGACCGCGGAGCCCGCCTCGGCACCCTTTTCGGGCTCGACGACCTGGCCGCCGAACTCGTCGGAGGAGGAGGACGAGCCGTTGCCCTTGGCGCGGGCCTCGGCCCCGCCCTCCCCTTCGGCCTGCGGATCGAGCGACCTGCCCGTCGTGTCGAGGCCGCGCGGACTCACTACGACTCGCCGACGCCCTCGTCGCCCGCCGCCTCGTTCCCGTCCTGCGCCGCCGCGGCAGCACGCCCGCCGTCCGCCGAGTCCCGACCGGGCATACCGTCCTGTACGGCCGCCGGATCGCGAGTCGTGGCGATGTCGCCCCTGTTCCCGTAGCGCCGCCCGACCGGGTCCTCCGTCGCGTACGGTTGGAGCGTGTAGCGCATCTGGCGGTCGCGCTTGTCCGTGCGCTCCAGCCGGTATCCCGGTTCCTCGTTGGGTCGGTTCACGATGAAGCTGAGCATCGAGGTCTGGCGCCCGAGCGAGCTGTCGTAGCAGACCACCTTGATGTAGTGGTTCGGATACGCCTCGCGGCAGGCGTTTACGTGGTCGCGCACGGCCACGTGAGCCTCGTCCGGCTCTAGGTCGAACTCCGGCTGCTTCCACATGTCCCAGAAGTTGTTGCGGGGATGCGGATCGTCGGTGTACTCGACCATGACCGCCCAGCCGTTCCCGAGCGCGTAGCCGATCTGCGCCTCGATCTCCTCGTCGGTCAGCTCGTCCAGGAACGAGAAAGTGCCCTGTGTGATCCTCATGAGATTGCCTCCTGCTTTCTCGGCGCCTAGTGGCTGGCCGTCGGCGTGGCGACCGTGTCGGGGGTGTCGGTTGACTCGAAGTCGAAGGTGATGTCCTTCCAGACTTCGAGCGCTGCGCCGAGCTCAGGACATCCCTTGGCCGCCTGCTTCAGGATGTCCGGGCCCTCCGTGAAGTAGTCCTTGCCCTCGTTGCGCGCCTTGATCATCGCCTCGACGCCCACGCGGTTGGCGCTGGCGCCCGCGGCTATGCCCATCGGGTGGCCGATCGTGCCGCCGCCGAACTGGAGCACCACGTCCTCTCCCAGGTAGTGCAGAAGCTGGTGCATCTGCCCGGCGTGGATTCCACCGGAGGCGACGGGCATGACGGGGGCGAG
>JBPCRE010000215.1:0-5717 GCA_050997195.1 Thermoleophilaceae bacterium | reverse complement strand
CCTCGTCCTCGCCCTTGTCGGTGTGCTGGCGCAGCGGGAAGGCCACGTTGTCGAAGACGTTCATCGATCCGAAGAGCGCGCCGTCCTGAAACAGCACCCCGAACTTCTTGCGCATGTCGAAGAGCTCTTCGTCGGCCATCTGGGGCACCGACTCCCCGTGAACGAGCACGTCGCCCTCGTCCGGGTAGAGGAGGCCGACCATGTGGTTGATGCACACCGACTTGCCCGTGCCCGAGGGTCCGAGGATCATCGAGATCTGGTTCTCGGGAATGCCGAGGCTCAGCCCGTTGAGGATGGTGTTCGCGCCGAAGGACTTCTTGACGTCGATGAACTCGATGGCGTCACCCTCGTCCCCGCCGTGCTCACGGGTCTCGCCGTGGTGCTCGTACTCGCCCGGGCTTGCGTCCGAGTCGTGCTCGTAGCCGTCGGCCGAGCCGCTCGCCTCCTCCTGCCCTCGCTCCTCGGTCTCTCTCTCGCTCACGTCAGACGTCTCCTCCGGTGGAATGCGGCTTGGTCAGCCGCCGATGGGCGCTCTCGGGGCCGATCCCCAGAAGACCTGGGTGCCGAGCATGCCGATCAGGTGCACCATGATCAGGTTGAGGACCATGGACTTCGCGGTCGCGGTGCCCACGCCCACGGGTCCGCCGCCGGCGGTGTACCCGTAGTAGAGGCCCACGAGCACGATGACCACCGCCATGGAGAACGCCTTGATGAGGCTGTAGATGAGATCGGTTGGATTCTGGAACATCCAGAATATGAGGAAGAACCCGCCGGATGAGACCTCTCCGATCTGCTGGACCACCGCGATGTACGACGCGAGGAAGGCAGTCCCGACCGATCCCACGTACATGAACGGGAAGACCACCAGGGCCGCGAGCAGGCGCGTGCCGCACAGGAAGGTCATCGAGGAGATGCCCATCACCTCGAGGGCGTCCACCTCGTCGGTGATGCGCATGGCGCCGATCTCGGCCACGAGCCCGGTGCCCACCTTGGCCGAGAGCATGTAGCCGAAGGAGTAGGGCGTGATCTCGCGCAGGTCGCACCAGGCCGAGAACACGCCGGCGTAGGCGGGAGCCCCCACGGAGCGGTTGAAGTAGGCGCCCTCGATGCCGCACGTGAGGCCGAGGATGAAGGCCAGGTTCCAGATCACGAGCGTGGAGCCGAGGATGAGCACGCCCGACTGCCGGAGCGCCTCGCCGAAGAACTTGAAGACGCGCCCGCTGAACAGCTCGCCGAAGACGCGGGCGGCGAACTTGACGATCTCGCCCGCGGCCTCGATCCACCCCTTCGGCTTCTGGAGGGCGTTCCGCACGGCTACTTGATGACCGAGATCTCGGGGTGGGTGGCCAGCAGCGTCTGAGTGAAGACGTAGTTGAACGCGAACAGCGCGGTGAAGGCGATGACCACCGCGGAGTTCACGGCCCGGCCCACGCCCTCGGCACCGCCCGACGCGGTCATGCCCTTGTAACAGCAGACGATGGCGATGATCGCCCCGAACAGCGTGGTCTTGACGGCCGAGCCCCACAGGTCGACGGTCGAGGCGTTGGTGAGCAGCGTCGAGAAGAAGCCGCCGAGGGGAGCCTTGAAGGTGAGCGAGGCCGCCATGCCGCCGACGATGCCGAGTATCAGCGCGTAGATGTTGAACAGCCCGGTGGCGATCATGAGGGCGAGGAAGCGAGGCACCACGAGGTTCTTGACCGGATCGACGCCGAGCACCTGCAGCGCGTCGAGCTCGTCGCGGATCTTGCGGGCGCCGAGGTCGGCGGTGATGGCGGTGCCGGCCACGCCCGCCAGCACGATGGCGCACACGAAGGGGGAGAACTCGCGGATGGAGGCGAGTACGAAGAAGCCGCCCAGGCGATCGAGCGCGCCGAAGAGGATGAGGAAGTTGCCGGCCTGCAGACCGGGCGCCGCGTAGCCGAAGGCGATGGTGGACACGAGCAGCGGGAACCAGCAGAGGCGCAGCGTGAAGAGGAACTGCTGGACGAACTCGCCGCCGTAGGGGTAGGGCGGGCGCAGCGCCGACATGATCGTCTTGCCGGTGAGGATCATCATGTCCCCGATCTCCTCGAGGAGGTTCTTCACCGGCAGGAATGTTCGATCGGCTGCTGCGCGAATCACGCTGGCGTTCCTCCCTCGGGCGGGCGGGCACGGGCACCCGCCGCGAACTGCGGGAAGAGTAGTGGTACCGCCGCGCGCCGCCAAGTCACAACCGTCCGTGCGGCGTGTGGCCCCCGAGGCCCGTGGTATGTTCGCCCCGCTTTGGCGGTGGATCGCGCCCGGAACCACAGGCCAGGGCGGCGGGGAGCCGCGCTGGCCACCGTGCTCGCGCTCGGCGTCTCCGGGTGTGGCGACGTGCCCACCGGCGGGCCTCAGGACGTCGACGAGAGGGTCGGACGCTATCCCGTGGAGATCGAGGCCTCGAGCTTCCCCGCCGACCAGAAGCTCGGCCGGCGCTCGACGCTCGAGATCGTCGTCCGCAACACGGGCCGCCGGGTCATTCCCAACGTCGCCGTGACGCTCGGCGAGAACCTCAACGAGGGCAAGGGCGACCCCGAGGGCCGCGTCGGCACCTTCGACCGGCGCCGGCGCGACCGCGACCTCTCCGATCCCCGGCGCCCGCAGTTCGTCCTCAACAAGGCCCCGATCGACTACCGGCGCGAGCGCACCGCGGCCGAGGGCTCGCTCGTGGAGGGCGAGGTCCGAGCAGACTCGGGAGACGACCCCACCTACGTCGACACCTACGACCTGGGGCGGCTCGGTCCGGGCCGCACCGTCAAGTTCCGCTGGAACGTGACCGCGGTCGAGGCCGGGCCCTACGCGATCGTCTGGCGCGTGGTGGCGGGGCTCGACGGCCGCGCGAAGGCGGTGCTGCCGAGCGGCGAGGTGCCGCGCGGACGCTTCACCGGCGCGATCTCGCGGGATGCCCCGAAGTCGCGGGTGGACTTCGAGGACGGCTCGACCATCGACAAGGCGCCGGGCGGGGGCGGCTGACGCGGTCTCGTCCCTCCTTCGGCCTCTGCGACGCCTGCACCCACCAGCGCTTGGTGGGAACCACTAGGGGCTCCGCGTTCTCCCTCTGCCAGCGCTCGCGCGAGGAGCCCGAGGCCTTCCCGAAGTACCCGCGCGTGCCGGTGACGCGTTGCCGGGGCTACGAGCCCCGGCCGCCGGTCAGCGCGGCAGCCGCGGGGCGATGATCCGGTAGGCCTTGAGCCCGAGCCCGAGCCGCTCGCGGTCCTCGGAGGTGAACGGGTCGAGCCCGGTGAGGTCGCGGATGCGCTCGAGCCGGTAGCCCACGGTGTGGCGATGCGCGTGGATGGCCTGCGCCGTCGCGTTCATGTTGCAGTTGTGCGCGAGGTAGGTCTCGAGGGTGGCCATGAGGTCGGTGGCGTACTGCTCGTCGTAGCGCACGAGCGGGCCGAGCGTGTCCTCGTAGAATGACCTGACCTCCTCGGGATGGCTGGCGAGCACGCGAAAGAGAAGGCGGTAGGTGCCGCCACCTATGCCCTCGGGAGGCGAGCCCGCCCCCCCGCCGCCGCCGTTGGCGGTCACCTCGAGCACGAGCTCGGACTCCTCGAGGGCGCGGCGAAGGTCCTCGGGTCGCGCGTAGCGGGAGGAGAGCCCCACGAGCGCCTGACGGCCGAGGCGACCGGCCACCCGCCGGGCCTCCTCGGGGTCTCCCGGCAGCAGCGCGTACACGCGGTTGCCCACCACCTGGGCCAGCGCCCCGGGGCGCTCGGCCACGATGGCGGCCAGCAGGCGGCCTGGCGCGCGGTCCCCGGCGTCGGCGCAGAGCGCCACCGCGCCCTCCGAGAGATCGGTGCCGAGGCGATGCGCGCGACGCACGATGTCGGGGCCCGCGAGGTCGTCGCGGGTGAGGAGCTCCTCCAGGAAGGAGCCGCGCAACGTCTGCTCGGTCTCGTCGCGGGCCTCGGCCACCGCCACCTCGGTGAGCGCCGCCACCGCGGCCACATGGAGGTACTCGCCGGCGTCGGCGCCACCGGTCCCGAGCAGCAGCACCGCGCCGAGCTCCTGCCCACCCGAGACGATGGGAACCTCAGCGCTCACCTGCTCCGGCTGGTCCGGCTGCCCGCCGGCCAGACGGTCGGCCACGTAGCGTTCGAGCGGCGCCCAGGCTTCCACCGAGGACCCGAGCCGAGGCACCACTACGGCCACCGGCGCGCCGGCGCCCCCACCGGCGATCTCGGCGATGCGCTCGAGCCCCTCCCCCGCCAGCACCGCGCTCACCATCTCGAGGTGAGCGCCCCGCGGCGACGGAAGCGACTCGGGGGCCGAGTCGGCCATCAGCCGGTACCCACCCGGGCCGGCCGGGCCCCTCGCCGCCGCGGGGGGACCGGCCGAGCCCGCCCCATCAGGTCGGGATCTCCTCCGCCTCGTGCGCCTGCAGCACCTTCTCGCCCGACTCGCCGGTGCGGATCCTCACGGCGTCCTCGACGGGAAGCACGAACATCTTCCCGTCGCCCACCGAGCCCGTGCGGGCGTGGCGGAGGATCGTCTCCATCACCACGCTCACGTCGTGGGACTCGACCACGCACTCGATCTTCACCTTGGGCCGGAGATTCAGGGCGATGGCCGAGCCGCGGTAGTGCTCGGTCAGGCCCTTCTGGCGGCCGGATCCCTTCACCTCGGTGATCGTGAGGCTCGGGAACCCGGCGTCCAGCAACTCCTGCCGGATGGGGTCGAACGCCTCGTGCCGGACGTAGGCGACGACCATCTTCATGTCGTCGCCTCCTTCGCGGACACGGCGCGAGAGCCCGCCGGCGCGGGAGAAGCCGCTCCGTTGGAGAAGCCCCCCGGAGCCGCGGGGCCGTGCGAGGCGGCACCGATCTCCGGGAGGGGGATGAACTGCTCGGGGTATCCGTACATGCCGTGCTCGACGATGTCGAGCCCCGCGTCCTCGGCCTCGTCCTCGACCCGCAGCCCGATCGTCGCCTTGATGAGGGCGAAGGTGACCAGGGAGAGCACGAGGACGAACGTGAAGACCACCACCACGCCGAGGGCCTGGTGCCCGAGCTGTGCGAAGGAGCCCGAGTACCAGAGGCCTCCGGACTCTTCGCCGAACGCGTTGTACTGGGCAAGGCGCGGCGAGGTGAAGATCCCGCAGGACAGGGTGCCCCAGACGCCGGCCAGCCCGTGCGCCGAGAGGGCTCCTACGGGATCGTCGAGGCGCTTCTCGATGGCCAGCACGCCGGCCACCACGATTACGCCGGCCACGAGGCCGATGATGGGCGCCGACCAGGACTCGACGTAGCCCGAGGGCGCGGTGATGCCCACGAGCCCGGCGATCATGCCGTTGGCCACCATGCCGATATCGATCGTGCGCTGGAAGATGGTGGTGCCCACGAAGGCTCCGAGCACCCCGCCGGCGCCGCCGAGCAGGGTCACCACCGCCACCTCCGCGAAGCGAAGGTCCTCGACGTTCAGGGTCGAGCCCGGGTTGAAGCCGAACCAGCCGATGAAGAGGATGATGGTCCCGAGTCCCACCAGGGGCATGGAGTGCCCGGGGATGGCCCGCGGCCGACGATCGGGCCCGAACTTGTTCTTGCGGGGCCCGAGGAGCAGGAGTGCCGCGAGCGCCCCGGTGGCGCCGATGAGGTGCACCGCGGTCGAGCCGGCGAAGTCCTGCATGCCGACCGACTCCTGGAGCCAGCCGCCACCGAACACCCAGTGCGAGGCGACGGGGTAGATGATGGCCG
>JBPCRE010000194.1:0-15683 GCA_050997195.1 Thermoleophilaceae bacterium | reverse complement strand
AGTCGTCGGTGAAGTACATCATCCGGATCTTCTTGAACTCCGTCGAGGAGTAGAGCGTCGAGCGCTCGTGGATCCCGGTCTGCTCGGCGATGGCGTCGAGGATGGCGTCGCACTCCTCCTTGGAGCGCCCGTGGGCCATGGTGAACACCGAGTAGGGCCAGTCGGCGTAGGTCGGGCGCTGGTAGCAGTGGGAGATGCCGCGGAAGGAGGCCATGCGCGGCCCGATCTCGAGGATGTCCTCCTCCGGCACCGCCCATACGCCCATGCCGTTGGCCGAGAAGCCGGCGCGGCGGTGGAAGAGGATGGCGGCCACGCGACGCAGCGCCCGCCGCTCGAGCATCGACTCGAGGTGCTCGAGGAGTCGCTCCACGGGGACGCCCACCGCGGCGGCGGCGGGTGCGTAGGGCTCGGGCACCACCGGCATGTCGCCCTGCAGCGCGCGAATCACGGCCACGTCGAGCTCGGTGACCTCGATGGCCTCGGGCTCCAGCGGCTCGACGGCCACGCCGGCCTTGGCCAGGTCCGCCGTGGCGCCCTCCATCTCCAGGTCCATGCGGATCTTGAACAGCTTGAGCGTGGGGAGCTGGCGGATCGACTCGGCGCCGGCCTCCCGGGCGAGCACCTCGAGCGTGCCGTCGAGGCCGAGCGCGGAGTCCGGCTCGGTGGCCACCGTGAACCACATGTTGAAGTCGTGGTTGCGCAGGTAGTTGTGGGTCACGCCGGGGTGGGCGTTGATGACCTTCGCGGCGCGGTGGGGGTTCTCGGGATCGACCTTGGCGGCCACGAGCTGCGAGGAGTAGCCGAGCACCCGCGTGTCGAAGATCGGGGTGATCTGGCGGATGATGCGCTCGTCGATGAGGCGCTGGGTGCGACGGAGGACCTCGTTCTCGGTGACTTCGGCCAGCTCGGCCACCGCCAGGAACGGGCGCGGCTCGAGCGGGAAGGACGACTGGAGGAGGTTGAGGAGCTTCCGGTCGAGCTCGTCGAGAGCCACGGCGGCGCCACCTTCTCGCTCGCGGAGCTTCGGCACGGCCTGCTTGGGTTGCGCTACTGAAGCCATCCGGCGACGTCCTTCGCGTGGTAGGTGAAGATCATGTCGGCGCCGGCCCGGCGGATGCCGGTCAGCGCCTCGAGCACGGCGGCGCGCTCGTCTATGTATCCGGACGCCGCCGCCGCTTTGATCATGGCGTACTCGCCGCTCACGTTGTAGGCGGCCACCGGCACGCGCGTGGCTTCCTTGACCCGACGGATCACGTCGAGGTAGGCGAGCGCCGGCTTGACCATCACCACGTCGGCGCCCTCCTCCACGTCGAGGAGCGCCTCGCGCACGGCCTCGTCCCCGTTCGCGGGATCCATCTGGTAGGAGCGCCGATCGCCGAAGGCCGGGGTCGAGCCGGCGGCCTCGCGGAACGGCCCGTAGAACGCCGAGGCGAACTTGGCCGAGTAGGCCACGATCGGCGTCTCGGCGTGGCCCTCGGCGTCGAGCTGGGCGCGCAGTGCGGCCACGCGGCCGTCCATCATGTCGCTCGGGGCCACGGCGTCGGCGCCCGCGGCGGCGTGCGATATCGCCGTCTTGGCCAGCAGCTCGAGGCTCAGGTCGTTGGCCACCGTGCCGTCGGGCCGCACCACCCCGCAGTGACCGTGCGAGGTGTACTCGCAGAGGCACACGTCGGTCATGACCACGAGCTCGGGATGGGCCTCCTTGATGGCGCGCACCGCGAGCTGCACCACGCCCTCCTCGTCGTAGGCCCCGGAGCCCTGCTCGTCCTTCTCGATGGGGATTCCGAAGAGCAGCACGGCGGGCACCCCGAGGGCATGTGCCTCGCCGGCCTCCTCCACCGCCTGGGAGATCGAGAGACGATCGACGCCGGGCATGGCGGCGATGGGCGTGCGCGAGTCGGTGCCGAGCTCGACGAAGAGGGGCTGCACGAGGTGCGCGGGGGAGAGCTCGGTCTCGCGCACCAGGCCGCGCATGAGCCCGGTGCGGCGCAGGCGGCGCATACGGGTGGCGGGGAAGGGCATGGGCGAGGGATTCTAGGAGTTGAGGAGCGCGGTGTCGGGCGCAGGCTGCTCCGACGAGAGCGGAAGTCCGAAGAGTGTTTCGGCCTCGCTCCGGCCGCTTCCGATCAAACGGCGCCACCCGCGAATGACTCTGTCGCTCGTAGGCTGAGGCGATGAAGGTCCGCGAGGTGATCGGTCTGCTCGAGGAAGATGGATGGACTGTCCACTCGACCAGAGGTTCACACCGGCAGTTCAAACACCCGACGAAGCCAGGACGGGTGACGGTACCCGGCAAGCCGCGCGAGGACTTGCATCCGAAGACTCAGGCGAGCATTCTCCGTCAGGCTGCTCTTCGCCCATGACCGATTACGCCGACCAAGCCAACCGCTACTTGATCCTCATCGAGGGCGGACCGCCGTCGAACTATTCGGCGTGGTCCCCCGACCTGCTCGGGTGCGTGGCCACCGGCGAGACGCTCGAGGAGGTTGAGGGCGAGATGCGCGAGGCCATCGCCTTTCATCTCGAGGGCATGGTGGAGGACGGCGAGGCTCTGCCCGAGCCCTCAGGCCCCGGCGTGTACGTCGAGCGCGCCGCGGCCTGAAGGCGGCGCTACAGCGTGCGCGCCGTCCGTCGCAGTCGCGCGAGCCGCAGTCGTGCCCCGGCCTGGGCCCGAATCCATCCGAGCGCCGCGAGCGCTCCGCTCGGCAGCTCGATTCGCTCCGTGCAGCGCGAGCGAGGCCCGAGCGTCTGCTCGACGCTCACCCACCGCGCGAGGCCGCCGCTCTCCTTCATCTCGAGCACGAGCTCCCGGTCGTCCATCCGTTCGGGGATCACGCCGCGGCGCAGGAGCGTGCGCTTGACCTCCGCCCACACGCGGTCGGCGGGGGCGAGCATGTCGGCCGAGACCTCGACGACCATGCGAGTGGCTACCCGAACCGCCGCAGCCCGAGGCGCCCGATTACCCCGAATCCCACCGTGAGGGCGAGCAGGTGGAGGAGGGGCACCAGCAGGCCCCCGGCGTCGGTCAACGCGGCCTCCACCGCGTCGAGGGTAGGCGCAAAGGGAAAGAGGGCGCAGATGAAGCGGATCACGCCGTACAGCTCGGCCGATACCGCGCCCGAGGGCACGAGCGCGAGGAAGGCGATGGGAAGCGCCACCATGAAGGCGAGCAGCGAGGCCGCGCGCACGTCGCGGGCGAGCGCTCCGATGGCCACGCCCATGGCCGCGAAGCCGAGAGCTCCGCCCGCGAGGGCCAGCGCCCATAGACCGGCCCGGGAGAAGTCGAGCCCCACGAACAACGCGAGGCCCACGAGCATCACCAGTGCCACGGCCAGCGAGCAGAGCGCCGCCAGCACCACCTTCTCCCCGAGCAGGGCCGTGCGGGACACCAGGCCGCGCACGAGCCGGCGGAACGCGTTCTCCTCCCGCTCCAGCGCGAGCAGGCCCGAGGCCAGGAGCAGCGTGACGAACATGAGCGTCACGGTCACGGCCACCGCGACCGCGAAGGAGCCGAGCGACGCCGCGCTTCCCTCCACCACCTGGGTACGCACCTGTATGGGAGAGCCCACGGCCGTGAGCGCGTCGTCGGCGAGGTCGAGGTTCTCGCGGGCGAGCGCGGCGAAGGAGATGACCTGCTCGAGCCGCGGGCGGGCGGACGAGCGGGCCGGAAGGTCCTCGAGCGCGGTGCGGAGGATGGCCTCCGAGCGCTCGAGGCCGAGCACGTTGAACTGCCGGCCGAGGAAGTTGAGGTCCCCTCCGCTCACGAGCAGGTCGAGGTAGTTGAGGGCCACGTCGGTGAAGCGCCGGGTCAGGACGCCGTTGGCGTCTTGGACCTGAGCCTTCACCACATCCTGCAGGTAGCGCGCCTTCACCGGATCCTCGGCGTTGTAGAGCACCTCGAGCGAGGCGGGCTCGAGACCCGACTGCAGGCGCTGGGTCACGTCGGGGGGGATGACGATGGCTCCGAGGGCGTCTCCCTCACGCACGGCCTCCACCGCCTCGGCGCGGCTGGCCACCGGCACGGTCTCGACGTTCCGCGACAGCGCCTCGGTGTACCGCGAGAGGTCGATGCGCTCGCCCCCGAGCTCGATGGTCGTGTCGCCCGCGGGGATCTGGTTGAGGTATGCCACTCGGGGGCGCTCCGGCCCGCGCGAGAGCGCGAAGCCGATCAGCGCCGCCACGAGCACCGGGTAGAGCACGAGCAGCGCCACGAGCAGCGGGGAGCGACGCAGGATGCGGAGATCCTTGAGCAGGAGCCAGCCCACCGGCGTCAGTGCCCGAGCTCTCGTGGCTCAGCGGCCATGGTCTCTCAGAAAGGCCACGAAGGAGGCCTCGAAGTCGCCGGCCCGCGAGCCCTCGACCGTGGCCTCGAGCTCCCGCGGCGAGCCGGCGAAGAGCCGCTCGCCGTCGGCGAGCACCACCACCTGCCCGGCGTGGCGATCGGCCTCCTGCAGGTTGTGGGTGGCGTAGATCACGGTGGTGCCCTCCTCGACGGCCAGGCCGCCGACGAACTCCCACAGGCGCTCGCGCTGGCGCGGATCGAGGGCAGCGCTCGGCTCGTCGAGGAGGAGGACCGGCGGCGAGCCCATGAGCCCGAGGGCGATGTTCACGCGCTGGCGGTTTCCCCCGGAGAGCACGCCCACCTGATCGCGCCCACGGTCGGCGAGGCCCGACTGCTCGAGCATGCGCGCCACCGCACCCTCCACGTCGGGCGCGCCCTCGAGGCGGGCGAAGAGGCGCAGGTTCTCGACCACGGTGAGCTTCGAGTAGAGCGCCGCCTGCTGGGGCACCCACCCCATCTCGCGCGGGGGGCGGCTCACGGTGCCGGCGTCGGGCCGGGTCAGGCCGGCGAGCACGGACAGCAGCGTGGTCTTGCCGGCGCCGTTCGGCCCGAGCACGGCCACGAGCTCTCCGCGCGCTGCGCTGAAGGAGACGCCGCGCAGGGCCTCGCGGCGCCCGTAGCGCTTGCACAGGTCGCGCGCCTCGAGCGCGGGGCCCGGCGAGGCGTTGTGGTTGCCCGACTCCGCGTCCGTCGTCTGGACGTCGGCGGGGCGCGGCACGCACGCAACCGTAGAGGTAGGGGACAATCGCTCCATGCGGCTTCTCTTCGTGGGCGACGTGGTGGGAAGCGCGGGGCGCCACGCCCTCGAGCGGCTCCTTCCCGGCCTGCGCGAGCGCCACCGCCCCGACTTCGTGGTGGTCAACGGAGAGAACGCCGCCGGCGGCCTCGGCATCACCGAGAAGATCGCCTCCCGATGGCTCGATCAGGGCGTGGACGCCATCACGCTCGGCAACCACGCCTACCACCACCAGTCGGTCTATCCCTACCTCGACCGCGAACAGCGCATCGTGCGCCCGGCCAACTACCCGATGAGCAACCCGGGGCGTGGATTTACGGTCGTCGTGTCGTCATCCGGCCTTCGCCTCGGGGTGGTCAACCTCTCCGGCACCGTGTTCCTCGACGCCGCCCGCTCCCCGTTCAGCGAGGCCGACGCCGTACTCGCCGAGCTGCGCGGTCGCACCGACCACGTGCTCGTGGACTTCCACGCCGAGGCCACGAGCGAGAAGGTCGCGATGGGCTGGCACCTCGACGGGCGCGTGACCGCGTGCGTGGGCACCCACACCCACGTGGCCACCGCGGACGCACGCGTGCTCCCGGGCGGCACCGCCTACATCACCGACGTGGGGATGACCGGGGCGCGCGACGGGGTGATCGGGGTCAAGCGCGAGCTCGCGCTCGAGCGCTTCCGGTCGATGATGCCCATCCGCTTCGAGTCCTCGGAAGAGAACCCGTGGCTCGCCGGAGTGCTGATCGAGGCGGCCGCCGACGGGCGGGCCACGGGGATCGAGCCGGTGGAGGCGAGCGAGGGCCGACGGAACGCCTGACCCTAACCGCGAAGCTGCGCCGGCGCTCTCCGGGTGGCGCGCCGAAGGCTCACAGCCCGCCTCCCGCGCACCGGGGCAGGCTCGGTCGGGTGCTCCGAGAACAGCGCGAAGAGCACCAGGGGGGCGAACCACACCACGTACAGGTAGAACCAGTGCGTGGTGGCCGCCTCGACGAGGAGGAGCACCGAGGCGGCGAGTGCCGCGACCTGAGCAGGGGTGCGGCGCCGCGGTACGAAGGCCACCAGCACGCCGAGGGCCACCGCGGCCCCTTCCACGATCCACTGCCCCGGCTTGGACGACGGCCACTGCCCCCACACCGAGAACGGCGACTTCCGGCCGATCTGCGCCCCGAGGGTGCGGTCGTAGAGCTCGCCGAGACCCCCGTCCGGCACGAACGGGAGCACGCACAGCACCGCCACGCCGGCGAAGGCCACGCTGAAGAGGGCGATCGAGCGCGCACGCCGCTCTCCGGTGCCCGCGGCGAAGACCGGGGCCACGGCGAGCGGGGCGAACTTCGCGAGCGCGCCGAGAGCCACCAGCGCCCCGCGCGCGGGCGGCGAGCTCACGGCCACCAGCGCCCACACCACCGACACGGCCACCAGCGCGTCGTTGGAGTTCGACTGGAGCGCGAACAGCGTGTACGGGTAGGCGGCCCACGCGTAGGCCAGCGCGACGCCGAGCGCGAGGCCGCCCGGCCCGGCCCGCGCGCGCCGCCCGAGCAGGAAGAGTCCCGCCATGGTCAGCAGGTCGAAGGCCACGGCGGCGGCGTGGGCGGCGGGCAGCGAGTCCCACCTTCCGCTCCAGGGCAGCGCCTGCTCGAACGGGAGGTAGGTGAGGTAGGCGGCGGGGCCGTAGGTGTCCCCCGTGCGGTTGTCGCTCGGGAAGACCCCCTCGTACAGCGACTCGCGGTCGGCGATCCGGTCGGCGCCGAGCACCCCGGCGTAGCCCACGTCGATCACGTTCGAGTCCACCATGTTCAGGGCCACCCGAAACCCGACGAGGAAGATGAGGGCCAGCACCAGGGCGCCCACCGGCATGAGGGGCACCAGCGGCCCTCTGCCGGTCCGCGGACGCAGGCCGGCCGCGAGCATGCGCACGAGGAGGTAGGCCAGCACGGGATAGACGAGAGGCACCGAGGCGGAGATCTCGCCCCGGTTGAAGAAGAGGTGCGACACCGAGAAGCCGAGCAGCACGAGCAGGTCGAGGTGCAGGAGCCGAAGCGGTCGGCGCGGGTCCACGAAGGGCGCCAGGAACGCGAGGCACAGGGGGATCCACACCCAAGGCGAGTTGACCTTGCGTCCGAAGGCTCCCGGGTAGCCCCGGGCCATCTCCCAGGCCACCTGCGGACCCGTCCACACCTCGAGCACGCGGCCGTCGGCGTCGCTTACGTGCGCCTGCACGAGCTCCGCACGGTCGCGGAAGAAGCTCACCTGCCAGCGTCCGCCGCCGCGCGTGTAGCCCGCCGGCGCCAGCCCGGGGCGCGTACGGAGCTCCTCCCGCACGCGCCCGGAGCGCTCCGCGGCGGCCACGGCCTGATTGGCGGTCAGGCGGTAGCCGGCCGGCGGGCGGTCGGGGTCCTGCGGGAGGACGGGAGGGGCGGCGGCTGCGGTGGCGGGTGTCGCCGCCGCGACGGCGGCGGCGAACACGACGGCGACGAGCGCCTGAAGGACGACCGCGACGAGCGTCCGCACAGACGCCGCGGGAGGCGACCTGAGCGTGCTCAGCGCACGCGGGCCGGGGCGTTGCGCCCGAAGGTCCAGATCTTGTTGCCCACGAAGTTGAAGGGCGTGGCCACTCCCACGGATATGGCCTGCGCGGGCACCTCGGCGGTACCTAGTCCGCTCACCAGGAGCTCGAGGATGGCCACCTGGAACACGAAGGAGACCACGTTGATCACCAGGTAGCGGGTGGCCTGATGACGTGCGTCGCGGTCGCGCTGAGCGAACGTCCAGTGGCGGTTCAACCAGAAGTTGTTGGTCACGGCCACGAGGAAGGCGAGCGTGGCGCCGAGAATGTGGTGGCCTCCGAGGCCCGCCACCACGAACGAGAACACGCCGAGGTTGACCACGTAGCCCGAGCCGCCGACCACACCGAACTTCAGTAGCTGGTGCCAGTTCTCCTGCGTCGAGAGTGCGCGGCGCACGCGGGCGACGCCCTGCGGCGAGGGCGCGGGGCGAGGGATGGCGTAGGAGTCTTCGGGGGGCACGGGCATCGAGGCTAGCGATCTGCCGGAAGAACCCGCGAGACCCTCCGCAGTCTCGGAGTTGTCACCCATCCACGCCGAAGTGGCGCAGCACGAGCGGCGTCACGTCCTCGAGCTTCCACTGCCGCTCGGGCTCGAGGTCGTCCTCCTCGGTTCCGCAGAGGATGAGCACGCCGAGCGAGTCCCCACGGTGCAGCGACCCGTGGCTGCCTCCCCCGATGTGCCCCGCACCACCCCAGTCGAGGAACTCGAACCCCGTGGCGGCGGTGGCCAGCACGTCTCCCGAGCGCGAGCCCGTGAGCGCGGACCACACCCGCCCGAGGGCGTCCGGGTACGCGCGGCTCGTGACCCGGCCGTCGTCGGTCGAGAGCTCGAGGGCCGCGAGCTCGCCCTCCACGCTCCAGGAGCCGCCGCGACGGTCCACGAGCTCGCCTCCGGGCGCGAAGCGAAGCTCACCGCGGGCGCTCGTGACCACGGCCTCACGGCCGGCGAGACGGATCACGAGGTCGATACCCTCCGCGCCTTCGAGGTCGGCGGCCACCTGGGGAGCAAAACGCTCCCGCTCGTCCGGATCGAGCACGTAGACCGATGCGAAGCGCCCGACCGGGCACACCGCGATGTTCGACGAGCGACGGCTGGCCGGTGCGAGCACGCGCCACTCAGCGAAGTGGTCCTGGATCGAGAGCGGCTTCTCCACCGAGGTCTGGGAGTGGTCGGACATGACCACCACGGCGTGGTCCTCGAGGAACGCGTCGATGCCCCCGGCGGCGTGCATCATGCGCTCGAGCGCGCGATCGGCTCCTGCGATGGAGGCCATCTGCGCGTAGGGCCCGCGCTTGTGGGAGTAGGTGTCGTTGTCGGGGAGCGAGAAGAGCAGGAAGTCGAAGAGGTCGTTCTCCACCATGTGGGCGCCCACGCACCCGGTGTACTGATCGCGAAGCCCGGGACGGCCGAGCATGGACCGGCACGGCGTGCGCCGGGACGAGAACACGTCGGCGTAGAAGAGCTCGTCCGGCCCCCACGTGGCGTGCCGGAACTGAGCGGCTCGGGCCAGGGCGGGGTAGACGCCGTCCTCGGCCACGGTGTGGCGGGTGCGGCCGCGGTAGATCAGGTACGTGGTGCCCGCGGTGCGCAGGCCCGCGTCGGCGAGGTGCTCGAACACCGTCTTCTCGTCGCGCACGAGGTGCGCGAGGTTCATGTTGTAGACGGTGTCGTAGAGCTGCGAGAGAAACCCGAACTGCTGCGCGCTCGAGAAGGACGAGCCGTACTCGATGTAGCGCCGCTCGCCCCGGTGGTACCAGTTCATCGAGGGGATGAGGTGGCGGGCAGGGGGCAGGCCGGTGGCGATGGACGCCGCGCACACCGGGGTGAGCGACGGGAAGGCGGCCACGCAGTCCGGCACGTAGCGCCCCCGCTCCATGAGCGCGGCGAGCACGGGCGCGCGCCCGGCGGCCACGGCGCGGTCGAGCATCTCCGGCTTGAGCGAGTCGACGACGGCGAGGACGAGCTTCTTCGGCGACGCGCTCACCGAAGGATGCGGAGCCCCTGGAACTTCGACTGCTCCCCGCGGCGCCCGCGCACGACGATCACGGCGAACAGCGCGATGGCGACGAAGGAGACCGGGGGCACGAGCACGGCGAGGCCGGCGAGAGCGAGCGCCAGCGCGTCGGCGTAGACGGGCAGCAGGGCGGCCGCGCCGGCGTCGAGGCGCCGGCGCGCGCGGGTCAGAAGCCCCGACACGGCGAGGAAGCCGAGCGCCGCGCACGCGAGCCCGGCGACGAGACCGGGCCAGGCCGGCGCTCCGCCGTCGGCCAGCGAGCCGGCGAAGAGGAGCGCCCCGAGCAGTACGGCGAGACCGAGGAGGCCGAGCTCGAGAGGGCTGCGGCCCGACTTCTCCGAAGGACCCCGCCGGGAGGCGCCACGGCGCTCGAGGGCGTAGGCGGCCACCGCGAGGGCGAGCACGGCAAGGAGGAAGAGCGGCTGCTCGAGGAAGGCAAACGAGGTGCCCTCGAAGTCGAGGCCGAGGTTGCCGCGCGCGAGCGCGCCGGCGAGAAGCGGCGGCAGGAAGGGCCGGACGCCGGTCGCGCCGGCTAGGCCGACGCCCTGGCTCAGGTCGAGGAAGAGGCTCATGAAGGCGCCGGGAGGATCGGTAGCCTGGAAGGCGTCGATGACCATAGACGACCACCGACGCGAGGACTCAGGCGCCGCCGGTGGCCTGGGCCGTCGGGGCGTCGCGCCGGTGGCCTCGACCTCGCGCGACCTCGAGCGCTACGGCCGGCTGTTCGCCGCTCGCACGCGCGTCATGAAGTCCTCGGCCATGCGCGACCTGATGGCCGTGACCGCTCGCCCAGAGGTGATCTCGCTGGCCGGAGGGTTGCCCGACACGAGCACCTTCCCCCCCGAGACCTTCGCCGCCATGGCCAACCGCGTGGCCAGGGAGTCCACGGCGCGGGCGCTGCAGTACGGCCCCACCGAGGGGCTCGAGGAGACCAAGGCCTGCATCGCCCAGGTGATGGCCGCCGAGGGGATGCTCGTGGGCCCCGAGGACATGATCGTGACCACGGGCGGCCAGCAGGTGATCGACCTCGTGACCAAGACGCTGGTCGACCCCGGGGACGTGGTGGTGGCCGAGGCTCCGACCTACCCCGGCGCGGTGCCCGTGTTCTCCTCCTACCAGGCCGACGTGGTGCAGGTGGAGATGGACTGGGAGGGCATGCGCGTCGACCTCCTCGAGGAGACGCTCGACCGGCTCGATCGCGAGGGGCGCCGGCCGAAGTTCGTCTACACCATTCCGTCCTTCCAGAACCCGGCCGGGGTGACCATGTCCCTCGAGCGCCGGCGCCGCCTGGTGACGATCGCCCGCGAGCGCGAGCTGCTCGTGCTCGAGGACAACCCCTACGGCCTGCTGCGCTACGAGGGCAACGCGCTGCCCACCCTGCGCTCCCTCGACGGCGGCGTATACGTGATGTACCTCGGAACCTTCTCGAAGATCCTCTCGCCGGGGATCCGCCTCGGGTGGGTGGCCGCCCCGCCGCCGGTGCTCGAGAAGATCAACCTCGGCAAGCAGGCCGCCGACCTCTGCACCTCGACCCTCTCCCAGCTCCTGCTCAAGGCCTACTTCGAGGAGCACGACTGGCGCGACTACGTGGAGTCCCTCACCGAGGTCTACCGCACGCGGCGCGACACCATGCTCGACGCGCTCGCCGAGTTCTTCCCACCCGAGGCCGAGTGGACGCGCCCCGCGGGCGGGCTCTTCATCTGGGTCACCCTGCCCGACTTCATCGACACCACCGACCTGCTCGCCCGCGCCCTGCGCGACAACGTGGCCTTCGTGCCGGGCGAGGCGGCCTACCTCGACGGGCGCGGGCGCTCGTCCATGCGCCTGAACTTCTCGGCCTCCGACGAGGAGGCGATCCGCGAGGGCGTGCGGCGGATCGGCAAGGTGGTGGCCGAGCAGGTGGCCCTCTACGGCACGCTCACCGGCGCGCGCCCCGGTGCCCCGCAGGTCGAGGCGCCGCGCGATGCCCGGGCCATCGTGCCCGGTGGCGAGGCCGAGGAGGAGGTCGAGGATCTCGGGGCGCGGGTCGTGCCGATGCCCCGCCGGGCCGGCGGCGAGCGGAGGTGAGCCGCGTGGCCGTCCTGAAGGGCGGGCGCTCGCTCGAGCGCCAGGTCTCCCTGCGCTCCGGGGCACGGGTGGAGAGCGCCCTCGAGCGCCTCGGCCACGAGGTCGTGCCCGTCGACGTCGGTCCCAACCTCGTCGAGGTCCTTCAGATCACCGCGCCGGACGTGGCCTTCGTGGCTCTCCACGGTCGCAACGGAGAGGACGGCACGGTCCAGGAGCTGCTCGAGATCCTCGGCGTGCCCTACACCGGCTCGGGCGTGCTCGCCTCGATCCGGTGCATGGACAAGGTGCTCACCAAGCACCTGCTCCGCGACGCCGGCATCCCCACCCCGGACTTCTTCGCGTTCAACGAGACGGCCTTCCGGGAGCTCGGGGCCGCGGAGGCCCTGCCGGCCATCGAGGAGCGCCTGGCCTTTCCCATCGTGGTCAAGCCGGCCGGCGGCGGCTCGGCGCTCGGCATCAAGTTCGCGCAGACGGCGGCCGACGTGCCCGGGGCGCTCGTCGCGGCGTTCTCCTACGACCAGAAGGTGCTGCTCGAGCGTCACGTGAAGGGGCGTGACCTCGCCGTGTCCGTGCTCGAGCACGAGGGATCTGCCGTGGCCCTGCCCATTGTGGAGGCGGTGCCGCGGGGCGAGGACTTCTACGACTTCGAGGCTCGCTATGAGATCGGCCGCACGGCGTTCGTGTGCCCGGCCGAGCTTCCCTCGGAGCTGGCCGAGCGCGCGCGCGAGATCGCGCTCGGCGTCTACGCGACGCTCGGATGTGCCGGCTTCGCCCGCGTGGACATCATGCTCGAGCAGGAGAGCGGCGAGCTCTACGTGCTCGAGGCCAACTCGATCCCTGGGCTCACCGAGACGAGCCTGCTGCCGCAGGCCGCCGAGGCGGCCGGCATCGGGTTGGAGGAGCTGGTGGGGCGGGTGCTCGATCTGGCGCTAGCCGGGGGCGGCGGGGTGGCCACGGCCTCTTAGCCTACGAGGAGCCCGGCCCCGATTCCCCCGCGAAGTCCTCCGGTGTCACGTTGTCGAGGAAGTCCTTGAACTTCTCGACCACCTCCTCCTGGTCCTCGACCTCGTGCTCGAACTCGATGGCCGACTCGGCGATCACCTCCTCGGCGGCGTATATCGGTGCGCTCGTGCGCACGGCGAGGGCCAGCGCGTCCGAGGGCCGGGAGTCCACGTCGATCTCCTTGCCGTCGAGGCGCAGGGTGATCGACGCGTAGAAGGTGTTCTCCTTGAGCTCGGTGACCGAGACCTTCGAGCACGCCACCTCGAGCTCGGTGAGCATGTCGTTCAGCAGGTCGTGCGTCATGGGCCGGGGAGTGTTGGCCCCCTGGAGCTTCATGAGGATGGCCGCCGCCTCGGGGTGGCCGATCCAGATGGGCAGGAACTTGTTGCCCTTGCGCGTCTTCAGAAGCACGATCGGCTGCTTGCCGACCATGTCGAAGCTGACGCCGTAGATGACCATCTCCTGCATGGGGCGGGGGGACTCCCTGGGCTCGGGCTGGTCCAGCTCAGTCTAGTGATGCGTCGGCTGAGGGACCGGGGGAACCCCAGCGCCCCAACCGGCACGCCGTTCACAATTTCTTGACATCCTGTCGCTCTCATGCGGGGCCTGCGGGGAACGAGGGCGCTTGCCGCCGTACTGGGTGCGACGGCCGTACTCGGAGTGGTGGCGGGGCCCGCGGCGGGGCGCTCGCAGACCACCCTGTCGCAGACCATCGAGGACCGCGACGGCGACAACCGGCTCGAGCCGGCGCCTGGCGAGGACTACGTCGTCCGCGACGACCTCGGCCAGCCCGAGCCCGAGCGCGAGCGCCGGCGCCGCGAGCTCCTCTTCTTCGGGCAGCTCACCGACGCCCATGTGGTCGACGAGGAGTCCCCGGCGCGCGTGGAGTTCCTCGACAAGTTCGGCGCGCCGTTCACCTCGGCCTACCGGCCCCACGAGGGCCTCTCCCCGCAGGTGCTGAACGAGATGGTCCGCCAGATGCGCAACACGGTGACCCCGGTCTCGCGCACGCCGCTCGAGCTCGTCATGACGACCGGCGACAACTCCGACAACACCCAGTGCAACGAGACGCGCTGGTTCATCGATCTCCTCGACGGCGCGGGCGGGCCGGGTTCGAGGACGCTCGGAGCGGGCACCTGCGCGCCCACGGGCCTCCAGCCCGACGGTCAGCGAATCGATCCGGACTCGGGCATCGAGGGGACGTGCGAGCCCCCCGACGGCCGGCTCTACGACGGCGTCCGCGACGACGACGAGTACTACGAGCCCGACCGAAGCCCGGGCTCCGAGGCCGGCGAAGACGAGGTCGACGGCCCCGGCTACTCGCCGAACCAGGGCGAGAACGAGCGCGAGGCCCAGCGCTCGAGCGAGGTCCGAGACTTCCCCGGCCTGTTCGAGCAGATGAACGAGCCCTTCCTGCCCGTGGGCCTCGACATCCCGTGGTTCGGGATCTTCGGCAACCACGACGGGCTCGTCCAGGGCAACCAGCCCCGCGACGGCGTGCTCGACCTGATCGCCCAGGGCTGCATCAAGGTCAAGGGGCTCTCGGCAGGAACCGTCGAGGAGATCCGCCAGAGCGTCGGTGCACCAGGCGATGTCGCGCGCCATGAGGCCCAGCGCCTGCGGCGCCTGGCGCTCGCGGACCTCGTGAAGACGGCCGAGAAGGCGGCCGAGGACCCGAAGGCGGCCGGTGACCTCGCGACCGTCGTCCCGAGCGACCCTCGCCGTCACCTCCTCTTTCGCCGCGAGTACATCGCCGAGCACTTCGCCACCCGCGGGACGCCGGTCGGCCACGGCTTCACGCCCGAGAACGTGGCGAGCGGCCTCGGGAACTACGTGGTCGAGCCGAAGCCGGGGCTGCGCTTCATCGTGCTCGACACCGTCTCGGAGAACGGCGGCGACGGTGGCAATCTCGACGACGAGCAGTTCCGCTGGCTCCACCAGCGGCTGCGCGAGGCCGAGGCGGAGCGCAAGGTCGTGATGGTCTTCGCCCACCACTCGCTGCGGACCATGGACCAGGCGGGCGTTGGTCCGTTCACCCGCGGGGACGACACCGGTGGCAACCGCAACCCGGTCGTGCACTTCGGCGAGGAGCCGGTGAGCGACGAGGGCCGGCGGCCGCCCTGCCGGATCAAGGACCCCGACACCGAGCCGACCGAGGACGAGACTCTGCGATGCCTCTTCCTGCGCCACCGCAGCGTGGTGGCCTACGTGGTGGGCCACGAGCACCGCAACGTCATCGAGCCCTACGAGCGAGAGAACGGCACGGGGCGCGCCGACGGCGGATTCTGGGAGATCACCACCGCCTCCCACATCGACTGGCCACAGCAGTCCCGGACGCTCGACCTGTTCGACAACGCGGACGGCAACCTCTCGATCTTCGGAACGATCATCGATCACTCCGCTGCGCCCAGCCCGGGCGGCGCACCGGCGCCCCGCGACGGCCAGGGGCAGGCGTCGGGCTCGAGCTCCCGCCTCGGGTCGATCTCACGGGAGCTCTCCTACAACGACCCGGACGCCCAGAACGGCGAGGACGGCCGTGGGGACGCTCGCGGCGGGCGCGACGACCGCAATGTGGAGCTGCTCGTGCGCAACCCGTACGCGGCCCCTACCGCCGCTCCCTAGGGCGAGGGGTGGCGCAAAGGGCGGGCTGCCCTCGCGGGCTGACCTAGCGCGGGCCGCGGCGCGCGGCCGCCAGCGCGCGCGGTTGCCGTTTTACATCTCGTTAACACAGCGCTACCCTCGCCTGCCTCGCGATACGGACCGTCGCGGCGGACGAACACGGAATACGGGGAGACCAGATGACGAAGCTTCGGACGCTGCTTGCCCTCATGGCGGTTGGGTGTGCCGGCCTGGCGGGGGTCGTGCCCGTGGCGTTCTCGCAAGGCACCGACCCCACACCGCCCCCAACGCGACCCGACGCCCTTAGGAACTGCAACTTTGTTTCCTACGACGGGGGCCAGACCGAGA